>JACNLK010000031.1 GCA_014381505.1 Candidatus Desulfatifera sulfidica
TGATCTTGAACGAAAACCCTAACTTTTCAAAGCAGCCTAACGAGATAGAGTCCCTTGCCGACAAGCACCGTCGACCGAAACACTCATCCCTTCCCGGAATAGACATGGACAAACAAGGCCTGTACATCCAACTCTTCAGCATCCACGGCCTCATCCGCGGCCAGGCACCGGAGTTAGGTCGAGATGCAGACACCGGAGGTCAAATCAAATATGTCATAGAGATGGCCCGAGCCTTGGCCCTGCGTGATGATGTGGATCAGGTGGACCTGATCACTCGCCGTATTCGCGATAAAAACCAGGATTCGGACTACGATCAGGAAATTGAACCACTCTCAAACAAGGCCCGCATCATCCGCATTCAATGCGGCGGTCGCAAGTACATCCGCAAAGAGCTGCTCTGGCCGCATCTGGAGGAGTTCATCGATAAATGTATCGGCTTTATCACGCAGCACCAGCGAATCCCTGACCTCTTTCACGGCCACTATGCTGACGGTGGTTACGTGGCCATGGAGCTGGCTGCCGCCTTTGACGCTCCTTTTATCTTTACAGGCCACTCCCTGGGACGAAGCAAGCAGGCCAAATTACTGAGCACCGGCCTGAACCAACAGCAGATCAATCGGCAGTACCACATGGCCACCCGCATCGAGGTTGAAGAAGAGATCATTTCCCAGGCCAAACTGATCATCACCTCCACGGATCAGGAGGCCTCGGAACAGTACGGCCTCTATCAAAACGGCAAGAATGGTCAATATGCGGTGATCCCGCCCGGGATCGATCTGGAGACCTTTTACCCCTATTACAACTTCCAACTCGACCCCGACCTGATCAATGAAGAGACCCGGCAGGTCCGGCTCACCCTGCTCAACGAACTGAACCGTTTTTGGAGTCACCCGGACAAACCTTTTATTCTGGCACTCTGCCGTCCCGATCAGCGAAAAAACATCTGCGGTCTCATCGAGGCCTACGGCACCAATCCCGAACTCAAGGCCCTGGCCAACCTGGCGGTCTTTGCCGGCCTCCGACAGGACATCAACACCATGGGAGACAATGAAAAAGGGGTCCTCACGGACATGCTCCTGCAGATGGATCGTTATGACCTCTATGGCAAACTGGCCATTCCGAAACAACATGACTTTTCAACAGAGGTCCCCGAACTCTACCGCTTATGCGCCGAACACCGCGGTGTCTTTGTCAATCCGGCCCTGATTGAACCCTTTGGCCTGACCCTGATCGAGGCCTCGGCCTGTGGTCTGCCGATCATCGCCACCAGCAACGGCGGACCAGTGGATATCGTCGCCAACTGCAAGAACGGTATCCTGGTTGATGTCAGCCATAGTGAGGCCATTGCCCAAGCCATCCACACCATTCTCATCGACCCGCAACAGTGGTCCACCTGCTCCAACAACGGCATCAGCGGAGTGCGCAAGCATTACGCATGGGGACCCCACTGTGAAAAGGTCATGAGCCACGTTCACCAGCTGCTGCCCAGCGAACAGGACACGGGGCGACAGCAACTGATGGACAGGGTCCGACCCTCATTCGGCAAGCGACTGACTCATCTGCAGCGCATCATGATCAGCGACATCGACTACACCCTGATCGGTGATGACAATAGTCTGCTGCAGTTACTGCAACTTCTGGAAGAATCTCAGGCAGACCTGGCCTGGGGGGTCGCCACCGGTCGCAGTCTGGAACTCACCCTGGAGGCTATGACCGAATACAACATCCCCCTGCCCGACATTCTCATCTGCTCGGTCGGCACCGAGATCTACTACGGTCCCGACCTGCGCAAGGATAAGGGCTGGCAGCAGCACATCTCCGCCAAATGGCGGCCGGAACTCATCAAAGAGACCTTGAACAAGCTTGAATTTCTTATTTTTCAGGAAGCCGAAGGCCAGCGCAGTCACAAGATCAGTTATTACATGGAGGATATTCCGGGCCAGCTCGACACGGTTCAGCAGGCCCTGACGGCGGCCAGGCTTCGATGCCAGGTCATCTATTCACACGGCCAGTTCCTTGACATCCTTCCGTTCCGAGCTTCAAAGGGTAAGGCCATCAACTATCTGAAGTACAAGTATAAATTCCGCACCGACCAGATCATGGTTGCCGGAGACTCCGGCAATGACACCGATATGCTTCAGGGCAACAACTACGGTCTGGTGGTCGGTAATCACAGCCCGGAACTCGACAGGCTCAAGGGAAAAGCACGCATCCATTTCAGCCGGGAAAACTATGCCGCAGGTATTATTGACGGCCTGTACCATTACGGCTTTCTGCCAGCCAAGCACACTCCCGGCCCCCACCCCCCCTGGCCGCTTTAATCGTAAATCTGCACCATGGGCAGGATAAAACACGGCCCAACGGTTAACCCATGACCTCTACCCGATTACGCCCCAGATCCTTGGCTGCATAAAGCGCGGCATCGGCCCGTTTACTCATGCTGTCAAAAGTATCTTTTTCATCTAATCGACAGGCCGTCAGTCCCACACTGATCGTCACACAACCAACAGGCAACTGCGCCACTGACGAACGAGCCAATTCACGTCGAATCCGCTCACAGACATGCAATGCCTCCCTTTTCCGAGTCTCGGCCAGCAAAAGCATAAACTCCTCACCACCGAATCGAAAGGCTATATCATTCTGGCGAGTTTGTTCAGTTATAAATTGTCCAAGCCAGGCCAGCACCTCATCTCCCTTGACGTGTCCATGGGTATCATTAATCTTCTTGAAAAAATCAAGATCAAGCATCACCATGGAAAAAGGTACAGAACTGCGGTTGGACTGCGACTGAACCTGAGCAAACATATCCGCCAGGATGTGACGATTATAAAGCCCGGTCAACTGATCACGAATCGCCATTTCCTTGATCACTCCGACCTGCTCTTGAATTGTTTTCTCCAGACGACCGGTGACATAGATCATCGAATAGTACAAAACCAGCTCAAAAAGCAGAAATGAACAAACAGCCAGAATCACCTGGTTCCAGGTAGTTCTCTTGTAGCTATCGACAATCGCAGTCACATCCTGCCAGGCCAGGACCATCCCCACAGGCTCACGCTCCGGAACAACTGTACCGCGATAATCACGAAGCGGAAAACTGGTCACCCCATACATCTGCCCGTTCATGGGCAGCACTTCAGTCCCCGCTGTCTGCAGCAAATCCAGCCCCAATGAATTCCCAGTAAAGTGCCTGATTTCTTCCGAATATCTACTCTCCTCAAGAACAAAATTTCCTATGGGTGGATTCTTTTCAAGATGGTTCCTGATAAAATCAGGCCACATATTTTCCACCATATGTTCCCGGGTCAACATTACTCCGAAGTGAACACCAGTTAATTGCTCCATCTTCTCCAGGAGTAAGGCAAAAGAGGTCCCGGCTTCCAATGCACCCACATGAATTTGCGCATCAGTCTCCGGATGCGCAGCAAACATGGGCACCACGCCACGAATTCCGGAATAGACACGACCGGTCTCAAAACCCTTGGTGGGAAGAAGAAATTTATTGGCATCAACAATGGTGTGGCGAACGTCATCCATACGATCACCAAATTTAGACAATTTATGAACCCGAAGAAACGAAACTGAACCTGGCCCCAGATGAAAATGGAGCTGACGAGCATCGTAGTCCTTCTGAACCTCCAACCAGCGTTCACCAATCACATCATACAGATTTTGCCGAGCAACGGCAGCTAGCATCCCGCCCGGGCCTCCGCCTTCAGCCTCCACGGCCTCTTTACCACGCAGAAAAAGCTGTTGCACCGTTTCATCTTGGGCGACAAAGGTAGCCATCTGCTGCATGCTGCTGCCAGCCATCTCCAAGGCAAGTTCAAACTGGGAACGCAGCTGCACCCCCTGATCATGTACGGCCTGCTGCGCAGCCTGACGGGCGGAAAAATAATTAGTCACCACAAACAGACAATGCATGGTCAACAACAACGCACTGAGATACAAAAAAATCTGGGTTTGTTTTTTCATGATCCTTCGATGATTCCGTCAGGCAACACGTTTTCCTGACATTTTTCTGATCCAGCCCCAACCTGAGGCAGGTCCTCCCAGCGAGTGGTATAGGCTGGCGAACAAAAAGACTGCCGCCCGGCCCAGGTCTTTGCTCGACCTGTCCCGCCATAGCAGAGGGTATCACGTCCCCAACGCCGATTAATTTGGTCCATGGCAGTCATTAATTCCGTATCCGACGATGCGTTCGCAGTAAACAGCGACAACTGTCGCTGGCCTGCGGGCACCAATCCAGTCAGCATAACACCTACTTTTTGATACAAATAGCCTGTTTTAAACAATTGCTCAAGACCCTTCAGGGCCGGACGCAGCAAATGCGGTGTGGACGAACCAGGTTCGGGCAGATGGAGAGTCAGGGTCCGTGAATACTGAGGGAGATCGGTGCGAAAACGATTGGTGAGCAGAAAGACGTGCAGAGAAGAGGCCAGGGAGCGTTGCGCCCGGAGCTTTTCGGCCACCCGACTCACATAGGAAGACAACGCCTCTCGCAGGTCTGGCAAATCCTTCACCGGACGACCAAAAGAACGGGAACAGACAAGGGTGCGTTTTTGTGCCCGGGAATCATCGATCTCAATACAGGAAACACCGCGCAGCTCCATGACCGTGCGCAGGCCAGAGACAGTAAGCTGACGCCGAATCCAATCATCATCGGCCTGTTTGAGTTGCAGACCATTCACAATGCCCCGACGACGCAGCTTTTCTACCGAGCGATTACCTATCCCCCAGACATCCCCAACCCCGGTTTGAACCAGGAGGTGATCAATGGCATCTGGCGTCTCTAAACAGCAGACTCCGGCACAAGCAGGGTCCTTTTTGGCAAATTGATTGGCAACCTTGGCAAGGGTCCTGGTCGGAGCCACGCCTAAGGAAACCGGAATCCCCACACACTGTCGGACTCGTTCACGGATCGTATGACAGTGGCTGGCTAAATCAACAAAGCGGGAGCCAGGAAGCATCAAAAAAGCCTCATCAATGGAGTAGATCTCCACCTCAGGCTCAAGTTGCTGCAGGACGTCCATGACCCGGTGCGACAGGTCCCCATAGAGAGAGTAGTTAGAGGAAAAGACCTTGACTCCGTGACGCTGAGCCAGCCCCCGGACCTTAAAATAGGGCGTACCCATTTTAACCCCCAGAGCCTTGACCTCGTTGGAACGGGCAATAACACAGCCATCATTATTGGAGAGGACCAATACCGGACGATTATTCAGCTCGGGTCGAAACAACCGCTCACAGGAGACATAAAAGTTGTTGCAATCGACCAGGGCAAAGAATTTTTGCGTGTTCATGCCTTCAAAGAGTTAGAGAGAATGAATCACACTGGTCACCACACCCCAGACTTCAAAGGTGGTATCAGCGGTGATTTCCTGAGGTGGATAATCCGGATTCTCGGCCAACAAGCGGCAGATGCCATCCCCGAGAACAAAACGTTTGACAGTCAGCTCACCGTTCAGCACAGCAATGATAATCCGGCCACTGGCTGGTTCCAGACTGCGGTCAACCACCAGAAGATCATCATGATTAATCCCGGCACCAGTCATGGAATCACCCGTCACCCGGACAAAAAAAGTGGCCGGAGGATTACGGATCAGCAACTCATTCAAATCAAGCTGTCGCTCGATGTAATCATCAGCAGGCGAGGGGAATCCGGCTGAGACCCCGCAGGCAAACAGAGGCCGCAAAACCTTTTCACCGGGATTGAAACAATAGACCCCCTCAATAGACCCGTCACTTTTCCATGCCTGCACCATATCCAGCATCCCCTCTATCTTCTCCTGTCTGTCTGCCATGAATCATGAAAAAACACTCCACCTCTATTACGAGAATACTCCCAAGCCCCATCTCCGACAAGTCATGAATAATACCACCGCAACAATTCCGATCGACGTTGTCGTGACTCATTGACTTGCACATCCTTGAATCAGGTAAACCATGGAATGTCATAAGAAGACGAAAGAGATCCCTGCAAGGCAACACAGATCAAAAAAAGAATTGTTGGTTCAGAAGCCTTCCTTGCGGTATAATGCCACAACGAGGTACAGCTCATTAATCCTGACCACCCGGAAAACAATGCCCCTCCCCACTGCACTTCTCTCAATGCTGCGTCTAATCGGTTTTCTCCTGCTGATCCCCGGACTCCTGGCTCTCAGTGGTTGTGACTCCCGCTCAGACCTCCCTCCGGCCAACACCAATCAAAAAGTCATTGACCTGAACGACTTGACGCAACTCCCACCCAGCCCGCCATCTCCAAGGAACAAAATTATTCGGGTGGCCGTTGCCGCTATCCTCTCCCCCTCCGGAACCCTTGATTCCTACAGTCCATTACTGAAATACCTGGAAGAAACATTCAAGCAACCGGTCCACCTGGTCCAACGCAAAACCTATCAAGAGATCAACGGACTCCTGGCCCAAGGCAAGGTGGATGTTGCCTTTGTCTGCACCGGCGCCTACCTCGAAGGGATCAAGAAGGGAATCATGTCTGCCATAGTGGTCCCGCAGATCAACGGCCGCACCACATATCAATCCTATATCATCAGTCGTACAGACTCAGCTATCCACACCTTTGATGACCTGCAGGATAAGGTTTTTGCCTTTACCGATCCCATGTCCAACACCGGCCACCTTTACCCTCTCTCCCTCCTGGACAGTCGAACAGAAACCCCAAGCTCTTTTTTTAATCGTACTATTTTCACCTACAGCCATGATCGTTCCATCTACGCCGTGGCTGATGGTGTGGCCGACGGAGCCGCTGTGGACAACCTGATTCTGGCCCACGCCCAACAACGTCAGCCGGAACTGATTAAGCGCCTTAAAATCATTCAGGAGTCACCAGAATACGGCATCCCGCCGGTGGTCGTTCCCAACCAGCTCGCGCCCGAGAAAAAAAAACAATTCGAGCAATTCTTTCTCAACATTCACAACCAGGAAGATGGCCGCCGCGCTCTCAAGAGTCTGGCCATCCAACGCTTTGTCAAACCAGATCTCAGCCTCTACGATTTCTAAATGATATCCCCTGCACCTGAACAAACCGCTCTGCCAACCCGACGAAGAAATATCAAAGATTGGCTCTTCAGCATCCCGCTCCGTTTCAAGATCATGGGGCTGGCCGTAGGACTGGTGGCCCTGTTTGGAACAGTCACAATCTTCAAGGTCCATGATATCCTGCTCAGTAACATGAAAACCCTGCTCAAAGAGGAGAGTCTTTCCGTGGCCAGAGAGATGTCTCCTCATGCCCGGGAGCACATCCTGATCAATGACATCTACGGCCTTACCCGGCTCCTCCGGAGCACTGTCGAAAATCGACCAGAGGTCCATTACGCCTTTGTCGTTGACAATGACCATGAAATCCTTGCCCACTCCTTCACCAATGGTTTCCCAAAAAATCTGATCAAACAAATCCACAAAGACAACCTCCAGGAACAAATCCTGCCCCTGAGCACCACCGAAGGAATTGTCTGGGACAGCTTTTACCCGATCCCCGAGACCGGCTTCGGCGGTGTACGGGTCGGGGTGAGCGAGACCCTCATGCAAGAGCAGATCAGCGCCTTTTTACGCTCTTTATTTTTGCATACCCTGGGAGCGATTCTGGTCGCTCTGGTCCTGTCAATTTTACTGGCCCATATCCTCACAAGACCCATCAAGCAGCTCCTTGATGCCACCCAGGCCCTGAAACAGGGTAATTATGATTGTATCCAAACTAAGTTTCTCCAGGACGAAGTCGGCCATCTGGTTCGAGCCTTCAATGACATGCTCCTGCAACTCCAACAGGCCGAGCACGATCGACAGGATAAGGAAAAAATCCGCAAGGAGTTTCTCCAACGCATCATCGGCACTCAGGAACAAGAACGCAAACGAGTGGCCCGTGAACTCCATGACCAGACCGGACAGGCCCTGACCTCGATCATGGTTCGCCTGAAAATGCTCGACAAGGCCCAACCCACAGAACTCAGCCGGGAAATCGCCGCCCTGAAGGAGACACTGATCGAAGAGATAGGGGCCCTCCACCACCTGGCCCTTGAGCTGCGCCCCAGCGTCCTCGATGACATGGGCCTGGCTCCTGCACTGGAACATTACAGCGCCCAGTTCCAGGAACGCCACGGAGTGGAGATAAAACTTGTCACCATTGACATGGAAGACAAACGGGCCGATCTCTGCGTCGAGACCTGCATCTATCGCATTATCCAGGAATCGTTGACAAATGTGGCCAGACACGCCAACGCCCGCCACATCAGTATTCTGCTCGAATGGCGACAAGATCAACTTCGTGGCATCATAGAAGACGACGGCAATGGCTTCAACCCGGAAGGCGTATCCAAAGAGCGTCTCGGCCTTTACGGCATGGAAGAAAGGGCCCGCCTTCTTGGCGGCACGCTGAAAATAGACTCGGAACCCGGTGAAGGCACTCTGGTTTCCTTCAACCTCCCTGCTCAATGCATCTCGGAATGTTATGAATAATAAACCACTCTCGATTGTTGTGGTCGATGACCACCCCCTGCTCCTCTCCGGTCTCTGCATGCTGCTCAACAGTGAAGACGATATGGAGGTCATCGGCCAGGCCGAAACATTTAACACGGCCCTGACTCTGATTACCGAAACTCAGCCGGCCATCGTCCTGCTGGATATCACCTTGCACGACCAAAGCGGACTGGACCTGATTCCAAAGATCCATCAACAGGCACAAGAGACGCAGATCATCATAATGACCATGCACGAGGACCGGAAATATCTTGAAAAGGCCTTGGACCGGGGAGCGCGCGGCTATGTCCTGAAAAAAGGACTGGATGTCGATCTGCTCTACGCCATCCGCTCAGTTGCCCGCGGTGAGATCTTTATTCAGCCATCCATGGTCAAAACCCTCATCACCGGCGAAGACACGGCCGTTCCCACTCCTGAAATCAATCATACAACCCAACTCTGGAATACCCTGAGCGAGCGGGAACAACAAGTCGTCCTCGGCGTGGCCCGTGGCTACACCAGTAAGGAAATTGCCGGAAAATATTTTCTCAGTGAAAAAACAGTCTCCACCTATCGTTCCAGAGCAATGATTAAACTTGGTCTGGACAGCCGGGCGGAACTTGTGGAATTTGCCATGACCCTTGGCCTGCTGCAAAATAAATCCTCAACCTGATCATTGTCCCCCTGTTCCTGTTCCCCTACTCCCCTTCCTTTCAGCCAGCTTGTCAGATTTTATCCTACAACCTCCCATCATACCCTTCCCAAAGCCCCTACACGAAGTCACAGTTTCACCGATTTACTTTCCCGATACCAGAAGGCATACTTTGTAGCAGATATGAATAGATGAACAGTGCCGTCTGATGGACCAGGCCATGGTCGGATAACTGCTCACAATCAGGCATCTGGCAGGATTGATTCAAGGAAGCGGTTTCTCGACAGGACCAACGGCTCACCCCAGAAACACTGAAAGGAGGAATACATGAAAATCAAACGAAGAGACTTTTTAAAACTCAGCGTAGCCACTGGCGCTGCCGCAACTGTTCTGGGGAAGCCGACACTCAATGCCTTTGCTGCAGCAAAATCCGGAGCAGTCGCCGGTGAGGCAGCCGGTCAATGGAAACCCTCCACCTGTCAGGGCTGCACCACCTGGTGCCCGGTGGAAGTCTTTGTTCAGGACGGACGGGCGGTCAAGGTGCGAGGAAACCAGCATTCGAAACAGAATGATGGTTTTGTCTGTCCGCGCGGTCATCTCTCCCTTCAGCAAATTTATGATCCCGACCGGATCAAAAGACCAATGAAACGAACCAACCCCAAAAAGGGTCGAGGTGTCGATCCGCACTTCGTACCCATCTCCTGGGATGAGGCCCTCAACACCATCGCCGACAAGATGATGGACCTGCGTAACGCCGGTGAACCCGAAAAATACTGCCTGATGCGCGGCCGCTATACCTACCTGCGTGATGTCATCTACGATGCCATGCCCAAAATTTTCGGTTCCCCCAATAACATTTCCCATAGCTCCATGTGTGCCGAGTCGGAAAAATTCGGCGCCTATTATACTGAAGGAAAATGGGCCTACCGCGACTACGATCTGGACAAGACCAAATACCTTCTGGTCTGGGGCTGCGACCCGGTGAGTTCCAACCGGCTGGTCCCAAGCGCTATCAAGCGTCTGGGGAATGTTATTGACCAGGCCACTGTAGCTGTGGTTGATCCGAAACTGAACAACACGGCCGCCAAGGGCCATGAATGGCTGCCAATCAAGCCGGGAACAGATGCGGCGGCGGCCCTGGCCATTGCCCATGTCCTGCTCAGCGAGGGATTGTGGTTCAAGGGCTTTGTCGGTGATTTCACTGACGGCAAAAACCGTTTCAAAGCAGGACAGAAGGTCGACGAATCAACCTTCGCTGAAAAAGAGACCAACGGTGTGATCAAGTGGTGGAATCTGGCAGTCAAAGACATGACCCCGGCCAAGGCCGAAGCACTCTGCGACGTTCCCGCAGATCAACTCATCCGCGTGGCCCGCGGTATGGGCAAGGCCGCACCCGCAGTCTGCGTCATGATGGGACCTGGCGCTGCCATGCACGTTCGCGGTGGCTACAACGCCATGTCAGTCCATGCCCTGGCTGGACTGGTGGGCGGCTGCGATAATGAGGGTGGTTCATTGCAGACAGCCAAGATCCCAGTCAACAAGATGCCCAAGGATATCCTCGAGAAATATCAGGATGATCTGGCCAAGAAACACTCCAAGATGCCCAAAATTGACCAGCGCGGCACCCTTGCCATCCCGGCCCTGGCCAAGGGGAAATCAGGAGGTGGTGTCTGCGCCAACAATGTGGCCAACGGTATCCTCAATAAAGACCCCTATGAACTGAAGATGGTCGTCGGCTACATGAACAACTTCGTCTTCTCCAACAACGGCACAGAGCGCTGGGAAAAGGCCCTGGAGCAGATCGACTTCCTGGTCCACATCACCACCAATGCCGCTGAGTTCACCATGTTTGCCGACATCGTCCTGCCCGGGGCCATCTCAAAGTACGAGAAATACGGCTTCATCAAGACCAAGGCCAATAGATACGCCACCTGCTCCCTGCTTCAACCGGTGGTGGAGCCCATGTGGGAGTCCATCAACGATGAGACGGAATTCCCCTTCCGCATCGCCGAAAAACTCAAAGAGCGTGGCTTTGCCAATCTCTACGACGGCCTGCGGGCCATGTATCCCGATCCCGAGACCGGCAAGAAGGCCAACACCGCCAAAGAATTCACCGAATATACTCTCAAGTACTACACCGCCCCGCTCTGGGACGGCAAAAAGGACGTGGGCGGTGACAAGATCAGCGGCTGGCAGGAAATGCTTGAGCGCGGCATGTGGAATTCCAAGCCCTACAAGTACAGAAGTCAATGGGGCGGTAAGTTCAAGACCGTGAGTAAAAAATTTGAATTCTACAGCGAAACCTTGAAAAAGGCCCTGAAGGGCCATGCGAAGAAACACAATGTCAGCGTGGACACGGTGATGGCCAAGAGTAACTACACGGCTCGCGGCGAGCTGGCCTTTGTTCCCCATTATGAAGAGCCTTTCCGCAATGGTGACATGAAGAAATACCCCTTTACTTTTGTGGATTATAAGTCCCGTCTCAACCGCGAGGGACGAAGCCAGAATGCCCCCTGGTACTATGAATTCAAACATGTTGACCCAGGCGATGTGGGCAATCAGGATTCCCTGAAGATCAACCCTGTGGACGCCAAAAAACTTGGTATCAGGGACGGCGACCAGGTCAGAATTACTTCCATGGGCGGCAGCGGCGTCTGTACAGCCAGACTTTGGGAAGGCATCAAGCCCGGAACGGTCGCCAAGTCGTTCGGTCAGGGCCATTGGGCCACCGGTGATACGGCAGCCGCCGACTTCAAAAATGGCGTAGAGCGAGGATTCAACAACAACACCATCATCCCCTGGGACATTGATCGACTTTCCGGCTCCAACGCCAGGAATGGCGGCCAGGCCGTGGTCAATATCAAAAAAGTCTGATCTTAAAAGGAGGAGTGCCACATGACGCAATATGCGATGATCATAGATTTACGGAAATGCGTAGGTTGCGGGGCATGCGCCCTGGCCTGTAAAACCGAGAACAACACGGCCCTCAGGAGCAACGGTCAGACCCATAACTGGGCCGACTTCATCCATGAGACCACCGGTAAATTCCCCAAAACCGGCTACAAGACCACGCCGGTTCTCTGTAACCACTGCAGCAATGCGCCCTGTGTTGACGCCTGCCCGGTTGAGCCCAAGGCCATGTTTAAGACCAAGGACGGCATCACCATGCACAACGATGAGCGTTGCATCGGTTGCAGGGCCTGTCAAGAGGCCTGCCCCTACAGCATGGACGAGGTCAAACGGGACGGCGCTTACGGCGAATACAGCGTCATCAGCTACAATGAGGAAGGAGAACCCTACCAGGCCTTATTCAGTGACAGCAAAGAGCTGATCCCTGGCTGCACCACGTCAGGGACTCATATTGCCAGGGCTGCCGGAGCAACTCCACCGCACCTGACCAGATATGGTCATCCGGAATACGACGATACACGCCGCTCTGGCATCGTTGAAAAATGCTATTTCTGCGACCACCGGGTCAAAAAAGGGGATCAGCCCTATTGTGTGGAATCCTGTCCGGCCGGCGCACGTATCTTCGGCAACATACGTGATTCAGGCAGCACCGTTGCCAAACTTCTGAAGAAACACAAACCGTCGGTTCTGAAACCTGAGGCAGGGACTCAACCGAACGTCCTCTATATCGGGGAGTATGGCACCTGATCACCACAGAAGGCATCCACCCGGGCAAACGTGGTCATGTACAGATCAAGCATGATCACGCTTGCTTGCCATTCAACAGGAACATTGTAAGCATGGACCCCATTTCAAACATAGTACAGCTCAGTAACTGCTTTAGACTGCTGGCCGCCTGTTTTTACCAACCGGACACAGAGCTCTTCAAAGAAGAAGAGCTCTGTGCCAAACTCCAAGAGAGCTGCGTGACCATCTGTCCGAAGGCCATCCCCCCAATCCAGGTCATGGCCATGGCTCTGCAAAAAACAAGTGACCAAGATATGCAGGTCACTTATGCAGAGCTATTTGTCGGCCCCTTTGAGCTGAAGGCATCTCCCTACGGTTCCACCTACCTGGACCTGAACAGGCAATTGATGGGCGACAGCACCATGTGGGTGAAAAAACTCTACCAACAGGCCGGGCTGGAAGTCGACATCCAGCAACCACCCGACCATATCGCCATAGAACTGGAGTTTCTCTCGCATCTCTGGTCTCTTGAGGCAGAGTCTTTACTGGCCGGGAGCCCTGCAAAGGCCGCAAAGGTACAAAACGAGAGACAAGTCTTTCTAGACTCCTGTTTATTACCCTGGATTCAGGAACTGACCGACAATATCCGCAGCGGTACCGACTCCCTTTTTTACCGCGGTCTCGCCGACTGCCTGGATGCTGTTGTTCAGCAGCTCCCGGTTCAGGAAACAACACCATTCAATCATGAACGGCGAGCCGCAGGTGATCATGCTTCTCCAAGCCCTGTTTAATCGTTTTATTACAGCGACCACAGCAACCATAAGCTTTGATCAACGACGCTGTCTGCGGGCCCGGCTGAACACCAATGAATGTCGGGTCTGCCTTGATGTCTGCCCCAGCCGTGCCCTCAGTCTTAGCAACCAAACAGTTCAGTTTGACAACTCACGCTGCACATCCTGTCTTCGTTGTCTCAGCGTCTGCCCCAACGACGCCCTGACCGACAGCATCGATCTGGGCCATCTGCTCCATCAACTGGCTCACAAATCCGGGATAATCATATCTTGCGATCAAAGCAAAACCCATGACAATCAACTGACCATCCCCTGTATCGGACTGCTGTCAGAGCCTCTGCTGGCCGCCATGAATGCCGTCAGCCAAGGAACGTTTCACCTGGACGTGGAACACTGTCCCCGCTGCCGCAACCAGCATACGCTCTGCAATCTGCATCAGATAAATCAGAAACTGCAGAAACAATCCAAGGACAGGGGGGGAGAATTTCGCCTGCTCTACTGGACTGAGCAGGATCGTAAAAAGAAAGACCACAGCTTGAATGAACGACGGGTCTTTTTATCGTTTACCGGAAAATCCATTGCCAGGAACAGCAAGAAGGCCGTCAGGCAAGCAACGAACAACCCCGAGGCAACACCCCCAGATCAAAAATCTACGCTCAAACAACCGACCAAAATACAGAAAGTCCTGCGAACGGCTATGGACTTATTGCCCCCGGATAGAACTGGGGAACGGGATATACTGCGCTCTTATTTCTTCACCCTGCAGGCAGCTCCACACTGCGACTGTTGTCCACGCTGCAGTGGAATGTGCCCTACCGGGGCCTTAAAGCGTACAACAGAGAACGGCAGCAGACAGCTGAACTTTACCAGCTCATCCTGTAGTGGATGTGGTCTGTGTATTGCGTTTTGCAAGAAAAAGGCCCTTCAGATCCACCAGGGGTATGCGAACGATCCCCGCTTGACGGTTCAGCTGATTCAACAGACAGCGCCGCCCACCGCGTAATGCTTACCCATCACTACACAGAAAGTTAACGACTACCGACAGCACTGCCAGCACCTCCACCATTGCCACCACCATTACCACTCGTTGAACCGGGTTCCCCACCAAGACTGTCGCCACTCATACTACCAACCATCCCGGCAGCCATACTTTCTGCCTGCCCCTTGGAGCGCGACCCATCTCCCTGACCCAGCCTCCCGGAATACTCCCGCACCAGAGACTCAACCGTTTCCCGCCCCCCACTACGAATGGAATTCCGCATGTCCTAGACAGATATCTCACGATAATTCAAGCCACCTCAAGATGTTATGGCACTCAACAATT
Organism: Candidatus Desulfatifera sulfidica; assembly: GCA_014381505.1. GTDB lineage: Bacteria > Desulfobacterota > Desulfobulbia > Desulfobulbales > Desulfocapsaceae > Desulfatifera > Desulfatifera sulfidica. The sequence goes on from JACNLK010000031.1 coordinate 14,870, forward strand.
AACAATTCCAGCGCCCCACATCAATTAGCAGCATGAAACCATGCACAGTTTGTGATATAGTGAATACATGTCCATACACGCCCCCCACCATCTTCCACTGGCCGGTCGCTTCCTGATCCCGGCTGCAGCGCTGGTTATTGTTGTTGCCGGGATTAAAGTCTCAGCTCCCATCATCGTCACGTTTCTGCTCTCTCTCTTTATCGCCGTCATTACAGCCCCTCCTTTTTTCTGGCTGCAAAGACGGAAGGTTCCGGCCATCATTGCGGTACTACTTGTCATCAGTGCGGTTATTGCCATGGGAATGTTTGTGGCCGCGATGGTCGGGAATTCCATCAATGACTTCCAAAATCAGCTCCCCTATTACCAGGAACGGCTCCAGCAGAAAACCCTGGTTCACATCGATTGGCTGAGAGAACACGGCCTGGACATTCCCAAAGAGGATATACTTGACACTTTTAATCCCGGAGATGCCCTGAAGATGGCAGCCGGAGTACTCAACGGGCTCAGCGGCATGCTGACCAACACTTTTCTCATCCTGCTCACTGTGACGTTCATGCTCCTCGAAGCGGCCAGCGTCCCGGCCAAACTCAGGCTGTCTCTCACCAACCCCGAGGACTCCCTGCCCAACTTCGAGCGTTTCATCACTACCCTGCAGCAATACATGGCCATCAAGACCTGGATCAGCCTGGCCACCGGCTTACTGGTGAGCCTCTGGCTCTTTATCCTCGGAGTCGACTATCCCCTGCTCTGGGGATTACTCGCCTTTTTATTCAACTATGTTCCCAATATCGGATCACTCATTGCCGCTGTACCAGCCGTACTCCTGGCACTCATCCAACTCGGTGCCGGGCATGCCGCGTTGACCGCCCTGGGGTTTCTTGCCGTCAATTTAATTATGGGCAATGTAGTGGAACCCAAAGTTATGGGCCGCGGACTGGGGCTCTCCACCCTGGTGGTCTTCCTCTCTCTGGTCTTCTGGGGCTGGGTTCTGGGACTCGTGGGTATGCTCCTTGCCGTCCCCCTGACCATGGCAGTCAAAATCGGGCTGGAAAGCGGCCCCGGCACGAGCAATATGGCTATTCTTCTGGGACCTGAACCGAAAGCAGAAACAACAAACACAATCAGTCCCAACGAAGATTAAAGGGTATTTTCGGCCGACCGGCCAAAACCAGACGAGCAAATACCTCAGCATGCAACTCTTCGTCAGGAAAATTAACAAAGATTACGTGTTCTGTGCGCATTTCCACAACAAAGGCTAACAGGAATAGTTACCTGTTCTTTTTGTCTTTTTTCCCTTTCTTCTTGCCTTTATTTTTTTTGAGCTTTTGTGGAACATCACCTTTAACTGCAACACGCCAAGGACCATCAAAACGTGGCGCAACAAGCCAAGCCCCTTTCGGTGAAATGCGGGAATACAATCCGTTATGAAAATAAATGCCCGGGAATTTCACAACAAGATAAGCTCCCAGCCCAGCATCAAACTTTAAATCAACACCATGGTGATGTTTTTGGCGATATCCATGGGCCGGTGCGTGCGGTGGCGGACCTTGTTTTTTATAGGGCTTTTGCTTGACATACCGATCCCCAGGAATATAAATGGATGTACCGGCTCCGACACATCCGGAAAGAAAAAATGAACTCAAAAAAAGTACGCTGATTAGTTTTACCCAACTCATAATATCCTCCTTTTTATAAAAAAAATCGTTCACTTATTTTTTTTCGCGGCTCGAACATCTTCTTGAGAAGAAAAACAACCTTCACACCCCTGGGCAAGCAAAAAAGATCTGTTTCCGGACCATCTTACTAGAATAAAACTGCCTCAACAGGAAACATCAGTATTAAGTGAACAGACAGTCACTGTGACATACACTCAGGTGACCTGATAGACACAAACCTTGCACTGAGAACCTTCCTGCTCAATATAATTTGCGGTATCAGCTTTGACACACTTCCACCGCCCCTCTTTTTCAAGGGCGCCCATTTTCAGGTGGTATTGGTCTTCGTCCCAAGCGGTATCACGCACAGTAAAGCATATATATCCACCAGGTTTAGTAATTCTAAGTAACTCATTAAACGCTACTGGTCCTACATGTGCACAGGTGAATGTTCCAACACTGATTACAGCGTCGTACTGATTGTCGGAGATATCCAGCGAAGCGGTTAAATCTGCTTGAGCGAGATCCCTGTAGACCTGTTTTTCATTCGCTTTTTCTAACATTTGGGGAGAATAATCCAAGCCATCGATAATCCGATACCCCTTCTCACTTAGAAGTGCGCCAACCAGACCGGTTCCACAACCGGCATCGAGAATGACAATCTGCTTACCTTGGAGATGGGATTGAAATTCGTTAACGGCAATCGTCGGAGCGACATATCCCATTTCGTTGAGCAGATCATGATCATAAGCATCTGCCCAGTCACTGTAGGCTTCTTTCAGTTCGTCCTTGCTGGCTGCGCTTAAAACGCGATCATGAATTTCCTTACGATTACTCATAATATCTTTGATTTTAAGAGGTTTTTAAAAAAACTTTGGTTCTGCTTAAATCAGTATTGAGGAAGCTTTCTGGAGCTCTAAACTCCAGTGTTTAGTTACACCACAACTTTAATTCACCAAGGGCAGTGGAGCCAAGCAGATACTCGACATTATACTTCAACGACTTCTCCTGAATTTCCTGAAGCAATTCACCACTTGTTAATTCATGAGGATCAACCGACGAATAATTATCAACATATCCCCACATGTGGGAGACGGCATTTGCAAGACGTCCAGAAGTTGGCGAAGTACGCATAAGCAACACTAATTTTTCAGATAAGTCATCGAATGAAATCTCTCCAGACGCTACCAACTGCCCGATACTTTTACAGGTAGCAGGGTCTCTGGCCATGACCGAATACTTATGAGAAGCCCATAATTCCTGAATATTTTTAGGCAAAGAAATACGCCCCTGGTTTTTTTCAATATACTTAACATGTAGCAGTCTGTACTGCACTGCAGGCTGATCAATAAAAATAAATGGCCACTCCAAATTGCTCTCAATCCTATCAAGTGGACTATAATGATTAAATCCTCTTAGTTTCATCTCTTCAACCAGTAACTCATGGCGAATTACCAAAGCAGGTAAATGAGAAACCCAGCGCAATGTTTCGGGATGACGGGAATAACCAGATTTTCCTTGACTGATTATTGAATAAATACCGTGCAGTTCGCGATGTTCTCCTAAGAGACTCTGGGCATTTAAAAAACCTGAATCAATATCCCAAATCCGCATAAATATCGTAACTACGATTTCAAGCAGTCAGCAACTGCTTCTTCGATAGAAGGGAAATCAAACTGAAAGCCGCTGTCCAGTAACCTTTGGGGAAGAACGGTCTGTCCGGAGGTGAGTACCTGCGCTCCCTCACCATAAAGCAAGCGTAAAACAAACTCTGGAATCGGGAAAATGGTAGGTCGTGACAGGGCGCGGCCTAGTGTCTTGGTCAAGCCGAAATTAGTGGTAGGATGGGGGGCAGTCATATTATAGACACCCTCATAAGTTGAATCATTAATGGCAGTCTCAACTGCCCGAATTAGATCTTTTATGTGGATCCAGGAAAAAGGCTGCATGCCATTGCCGATGGTTCCACCAAGCCCTAACTTAAATGGCAAAAGCATTTTCGCCAAGGCACCTCCACCTTGTCCGAGAACGACACCGAAACGAAAAATAGCTGTCCGGCAACCAAACTCTTTCGCTCTGAAGGCCTCCTGCTCCCAATCTCGAGTCAAGTGGCCCAGAAAATCATCGACATAAATATTGTCATCTTCAGTGTGGGTGCCTGTTGCAGAATAACAGCCAATGGCAGAAGTTGAGAGAAACAGATGAGGGGTCTTCTCCAATAATTTGCAGGCACTCACCAGCTTTCTGGTCAAGGTTACCCTGCTCTCGTAAATGACTTTTTTATATTCCTCGGTCCAGCGGCTGATCACAGGAGCCCCGGCCAGGTTCACAATAACATCAGCTCCCTGCAGAAGTTTGGTAAGTTCCTCTGGTGGCAGGGCAAATTCATTACGGCCCAAGGCGAGTATTTCCCAGCCGTTCTTTTTGAATTTGTTACACATGTGAGAACCGACGAAACCATTGGCTCCACTCATTGCTATTAATTTTACATTTCCCATGGTTTATATTACCCCATTTGATACTCTACCCGTTAACAGTTTTCATAATTAATGCATGATTAATCTGTGCCATATGAGGCAGGAACAGGGGCTGGGACATACGGCGCATGGGCTGGACTCCAGTAGCTCTCTGTGGTGCGTCAGTGTCACAGGGAGCGGTGTGTGCACAGATCCAGCATCGAAACTGGAGGCGATCTGTGGGAGTCAGGGTGAGCCAGTAAGGCGGAGCGTGAGTGTAGCACGGAGTCTCAAAGATACACACCTGCCCTCTATATCATATGATTACAAGTGGGGACAAACAGCCACAAACAAAAAAAGCCCTTACCTCGCAATGAGATAAGGGCTTGATTTTACTGGTACACCAGGAGCGATTCGAACGCCCGACCTACGGATTCGTAGTCCGTTGCTCTATCCAGCTGAGCTACTGGTGCATAACTTTCGTTGCGTCTATATAACCTACTTCCCCTTTTTCCTCAAGCCCATTTTCCTTCCTTGGGCCCTTTTTATCCTTATGAAAAATAACCTCATGATCCGCTGGTTTCATGCCCGGATCAGCGATAATCGTAACAGGTGTATGATACTTGTCTTCCAGGCCCTGGAGCTCATGGCGTTTGTTATTCAGCAGGTACTGAGCCACATCCAATGGAAGTCGACACTCCACCTGCGCCACATGCTTACGACTGGCACCGGTTTGAATCTGTCGCAGGTAGAAAAGTGCCAAAGTCTCAATTGAACGCACAGCACCACGCCCATTACAATGCTCACACACCCGATATGTCAGGGCCTCAATCGGAGCACCCAACTTCTGACGCGAGATCTGCATCAGGCCAAATTTAGATATTCGACTCATATCCACCTTGGCCTTATCTCTCTTCATCGCCACCTTGACTTGACGCTCAACCTCGCGAATATTCTTACTGCTGCGCATGTCAATGAAATCGACAACGACAAGACCGCCAAGATCTCTCAATCTCAATTGTCTGGCCAGTTCCGTTGCAGCCTCCATATTAGCAAGGAAGATCGCATCCTCAAAGCTCTTCCCCTTCCCTGTGGAACCAGAGTTGACATCGATTGCCACCAAGGCCTCAGTGGGGTCAATAACAATAGAACCGCCCGATGGCAGGCTGACTTGGGACTGGTAAATCGATTCAATCTGATCTTCAACATTAAACTGGTTGAAAATCGGCCTTGCACCCTTATGCAGACGAACATTCACCTTCTGCTGCCTGGTGGGCAACATATCAACAAAATCGTTAACCTTTTCATAGGCAGCCAGATCGTCAACCAGAATTTCCTTGATATCCGGATCAAAATTTTCACGCAAAAAACGCAGGACACAATCATGGTCCTGATAGATCAGGCCGACATCGTCCATAGTCTGCCCCTTCTTCTTAATCTCCTGCCATAGCCTCAGAAGATAACTCACGTCTTTATCGAGTACCGTCTTATTGATATCAACACTTGCAGTGCGTACGATCCAGCCAATACCTTCAGGGATATCAAGACCCTGCATAATCTCACGCAGTTCAGACCGTCGTCCCTCACCAGAGATCTTCCGCGAGATCCCCGATGAATCAGACCCGGGCATCAGGACCACACTGCGACCTGGCAAGGAGAGATAGGTGGTCATATTGGCACCCTTGGTACTCACCTCTTCCTTGACCACCTGAACCAACAACTCCTGACCCCGCTCAAGGACATCCTTGATGTTCAGTTTCTTCCACTGATGTTGCTCAATGAGTTTTTGGTTCTCTTCGCTGATCTCCTGTTTGTAATATTCGGGATGGATTTCGTTAAAAGAGAGAAAACCGTTCTTTTCAGTGCCGTAATCAACAAAGGCAGCCTGAAGGTTAGGCTCAATGGCCACGATTCGGGCCTTGTAGATATTACTCTTGGTGTGCTCGCGACTAACGGTGGAGACAAAGATCGATTCGAGACGACCATCCTCAAGCAGGGCAATGCGGCACTCCTCAGGCTCCTCGGCATTAATCAGCAACTTAAGGGTCGGGCCCTTGACATCTTTTTTAACCGGAGCATCATCTGCCTTGGAAGCAGCAGAGCCTGCCGGTTCTTCCTGCTTTTTCACGGCTGGAACTTCGGCATCTACTTCTGCCGACTCAACCGCTGTCTTTTTACGGCGACCACGGCCGCGGCGCCCTCTCGGCCTTTTACCAGAGGCTTTTTTCGGCTCGCTCACACCAGATTCGGCATCAGTACCACTTTCAACCCCAGTGCCAGTCGATTGAGATGCATCCTCCTGTGTTACAGCTACGGACTCCTGAGAGGGGGAGACGGGGCCCTCTGAACTTCTTTCTTTTCCTCCGGCCTTCACCTGTTTTAGCTCTGCTGTCTCAGGCGATACCGGTGCCTGAGATACAGATACAGGCGACGCAACAATACTTGCCTCTTTATCGGTCGCTGCCTGTTTTTTAACCGGGGATTTTTTTCTAGCTGCTGGCTTTTTCTTCGCCGCCTGCTCTTTTGAAATGGAGGGTGCTTGCTCTGCAACAGCCTGCTTTTTAACGGCTGGTTTTTTCTTTGATGCAGCTTTTTTCTTCGCCGCTGTTTGCTGCTTGGCTACCGTTTTTTTGGCCTCGTCAGCCTCTTCTACCCGGCTTTTCCACCAAGCCCCGGTTGTTACCTTGCTCACAGTTTTCTGTTCGCCTGAACTCGCTTTCTTGCCAGTTTCTTTCTTTTCTTTTGTCATTCTATTTTCACCTGCCTCGGCAGAAGGGCTATTTACTAAGCAAAGCCTCCTCTCCGGGCACATCTCGATACCAGCAACGATCTTCATCAATCGCTGGCATCATCAATTTTTCATGCCATCAAAGGGGCATATCCCGTGGACTACAGACTCAAAGGTTCCTGATACCTGCAACCACCGCCAATTTTATCGACACACCCGGCTTGGCGTTTACTGATAGAATTCCCTGTTATTATGAATTCTCTTTTCAATTCTGCCAGCTGAAACCAGCATGTCGATACATTTCTTTGTCCGCTCTCTATTTCGAATATCCAGAGCTTTATCAATTTCTTCTATTGTACAAGGGCGCCGCTGAAGCATGGCTTCAATATCATTGGCCAACTCATCAAGCAGCTCTTCCTTACGGCTGCCCTTCATCATATTGGTGCCCTGAAAATCTACTAAAATATCAATCTGCCCTTGATACTGCTCAGAGAGAATATCTTGCGCTTCATTCATTTTGGCCTGCGTCACCGGTCCAGCTGTGCTGTCCATGGGCGGCCGGGCCACTGTATTCAATTGAATCCGCTCAGGATTAATTCGGGCCACCACATCACGTAGGGCCTGCAAATCCAAAAGACTGTCATTCATTCCACGGACAAGTAGAATTTCCAGCCAAATTTTCCCGTAAAACTCCTTCCTGAAGCAAATCAGGCCTTCAATCACCTCAGCGAGCTTGATACAGACCGCCGGCTGGTTGACTCGCTCAAAACTCTCCTGTCGAGCTGAATCCAAGGACGGAATGACAATATCTGCATTCTGCAAATCACGGCGCACTTGCGGATCAAAGAACAGAGTCCCGTTAGTCAGTACCGCAACCGGCTTATCACTGTTCGCCTTAATATGATCAATGATAGCACCAAGCCCCGAGTGAAGAGTTGGTTCACCCATGGCAGTCAACGTAAAAACATCAATGGGCTTGCCGCCCGCCTGACTTGCCAGAACCTCGTCAATCTCGGCTATAATCTCTTCAGTCGGCACATACTCACGACGTTCACAGGTAGCCTCAGTGGTCGGGCCGACCTCACAGTAAACACAGTTAAACGTACAGATCTTAGGGGGCAGGAGGTCGATACCCAGAGAGTGTCCCAAACGTCTTGAATAAACGGGACCAAAGAGATATTTCATTCAACAGTCGCAGGTGCGATACAGGCAGGCTCAATCGTAGTCTTTAGAACCCTGGCCACAGACGTAACCAGAAGGCCTCTTTTTCCCAAAACGTCTTGTAAAAAAGCTGTCATTCTTTTTGGGAACACGGTACAATATTTCTTGAAAAATAAAACAATTTCCGAGAATTATCAAGGTAAATAATCAAATCTCCGACCAACCCCTGATTCTCCACCACTCATGTCTTCATTCTTTTTCCCGCGATATCTACTGCCATCCTGCCTCCTGCTCCTTCTGGCATTCCCCGGACTTAGCCTGGCGACCTCCTCAACCAAGTGGCTGATCGAAGCCGACCAGGTCACCCGCCTTGATCAGCCCAAAACCATTATTGCCCAAGGATCTGTCGTCCTGCGTCAGCAGGAGCAGGTCGACATACAGCAGACAGCACCTGAGAAAAACATCTGGCGCGGACTGCTCAATGAGCAGAGTGACAAAGCCCCAACCCTCCCGACGACAGCCGAACAACCTGCGTCACCGACAGACCAGACGACAATGACCATCACCGCTGACTGGCTGTCTTACAACCTTGAACAGGAAACGGTCTCTGCCCGCGGACAGGTCACAATTGACACCGGGGACGAACAAATCAAAGCCGAATCCGGAGAGATCAATTTAAACCAGCAAACAGGCACATTTCACCAAGCCACCATTATACGCACAACCAAGGAACTGCACCTGGAAGGCGAGGAAATTCACAAGACCGGTGACAAATCGTACGAAATCAGCAACGGCTGGGCTATCACCTGTAAAGTGGACCAGGGAACAACGCCACCCTGGTCTTTTACCAGCAGCACAACACGCATCACTACCGGTGGATACATCGTTCTCAAGAACGTCACCTTTCGTGTTCGTAACATCCCGATTTTATACTCTCCGTGGCTGATCCTGCCAGCCAAAGACCAGCGCCAGACCGGATTACTCTTTCCTGAGTTCTCCAACTCCGATCGCTCCGGTTTCGGCTTGAACCTACCGCTGTTCATCAACATCTCCGACTCAGCAGACATAACACTTTTTCCCCATTACCTTGAAAAACGGGGCCCCAAGCCCGGCCTGGAATTTCGCTTTGTTCTGGCCGAAAAGCAACAAGGAAATCTGAGGGCCGACTATCTTTACGATCAGCTCTCCGACCCATCCGAAACCATCTATTACCAGGAAACCGGTTATACCCACGACAACCAGGACCGCTATTGGATCCGGGGTAAAATTGATCACGACATAAGCAACAGCTGGTTTACCAGGCTTGACCTGGATCTGATTTCGGATCGTGATTATCTGGACGAGTTCGATTCCGGTCGTACCGGTTTTACCCAAAGCAATGAACTGTTTCTTGAACAATTTGGCCGCGGTTTTGAAAACGAAAACGACGATCAGCGGACCAACAGCTTCACCATGCTCAAGTTCTGGAACAATGTCTCACTCAAAGGGCAGTTTCTGGCCATTAACGATCTCCGCAGCGACACAACCGGACCTTCACCACTCTGGCAACTACCCTCTCTTGAGTTAACCGGGTTCCATAACATGGGTGAAAGCGCATACAGCCTTGACTGGGATGCCGATTACGTCCATTACTGGCGCGAGGAGGGTATTGGAGGGCAGCGCATCGACCTTTTTCCCGCAATCAGCGGCCCTCTGCCGCTCAGCCCATACATTGAATCAAGAGTTGAGTTGGGACTGCGCCAGACGCTCTATGCTGTCAACAGCCACGGCAGCAGCTCCTGGGACAAATCTACGAGCCAGGAACGACTGCTGCCCACTCTACACGCAGAAATCGGCACCACGCTTGCCCGTACATTTGCACTCAAGAATAGTCAGGATGCGCGCCACCTGGAACACAAAATTCGCCCATACATACACTATAATGTTATCCCTGATACAGACCAGAGCGACCTGCCCGTCTTTGACGAAATTGATCAAATCGCCGAAAGCAATCTGATTACATACGGCATCGACAATTTCTTCACCCTCTTCAACGGAAACAACCAACTCACAGGCCGCGACACTGGTCATTTTAAAATCAGCCAGCAATATGACTTACGCAGTAAAGTCCAGGACCAGCCACTGTCACCCGTCATTTTCGATCTTGGCTGGAAGCCACTGAACAATTTGAGTTTAAACTACGATGCAACTCTTGATGTCTACGGCCATGGGCTGACCAGCCACAGCATTGAAGCCATCTCCAGTAATGACCGGGGTGACTTTCTCAACCTGGAATATCGCCACAACCAGGCCCATAACATCCGACAGATCAATGGATCTGCCAAATTGCATTTTATGGATGTATTCAGTGCGGCTTATGCTGTTGAGCACTCATTTTCACAGGATCAGCTCATAAGCCAGGATATTTCACTTATCTACCAACCTGCCTGCTGGTCAATGGAGCTGCAGAGCTCACGAAGTGAACATGATACAACGATCATGCTGATCTTCACACTGGCCAACATCAGCAGTCCATTCGGCTTTTCATTACCAGGACAATAAATAAAACGATTATGGACTACGATATCTTCAATGGCGATGCTGATGGTATTTGCGCCCTGCACCAGTTACGTCTCCAGGAGCCACGACCGGAGGCCACAATGATCACCGGAGTGAAACGCGACATCAACCTGCTCAACCAGATAAAAGACAGCAGCCCTAACCGCCTAACCGTGCTCGACATCTCTCTAGACAGAAACCGTAACTCGCTGGAAGAACAACTGCTGGCTGGAGCCAAAGTTCTATATATTGATCACCATTTCGCAGGCGAAATCCCTGACCATGCCAACTTAACCACCCACATCGATCCGGCAGCCGAAATCTGCACATCACTCATAGTCGACCAGCTTGTTGACGGTCGCTTCCGGGCCTGGGCCGTGGCAGCTGCCTTTGGTGATAATCTCCATGATGCGGCTCGTGCTGCAGCTTCTGGCCTGAACCTCAGTCAAAACCAACTGAATCAGCTGCGAGAGTTAGGCGAACTGCTGAACTACAATGGCTACGGTGCGACCCTGTCAGACCTTTACTTCCATCCGGCGGCTCTTTATCAGGCCCTGCAGCCGTACGAAGATCCCTTTGATTTTTTAAACTCAGCCCCCGAACTTCAAACCCTGCGTCAAGGCTACCAGGAAGATATGCTTTTGGCAGCAAAACAAGAAGAAACCACTCTCCCCACCATTGGCCGCATCTATCATTTTCCAGATGCGCCGTGGGCCAGACGGGTTGCCGGAGTATTTTCCAATCTCAAAGCCCGAGAGAAAAAAGACCTGGCTCATGCCCTCGTCACTGCAAATCCGGATCAAACCCTACGGATCAGCGTCCGGGCGCCACTGAACAAACGAGAAAACGCAGACACCCTTTGCCGGGCCTTCCCCACTGGCGGGGGGCGATCGGCAGCCGCCGGAATCAACAATCTGCCACCCGAATTACTCAACAAGTTCCTCATCAGCTTTGAGCACACCTTCGCCCGGTCTTAACAATACTGAATGACAAATCTTTGCTCCTTTTGAATCGAGGTCTTTGACTCTTGAGAACAAACAGAGTATTTTTGAAACAATTCATTACTCACAATTTCAGAATGAGGTTCGCCATCCATAAGCTGCTTATCCACACGACCCGCCTGCTCATCTGTGTTCTTCTGACCACCTGTATAACTCCCTCTCTCAGCACCGCAGAACAAAAAAAACCATTGGCAGCCGACCTGGTTGTAGATGGCCAGGCCATCGATCTTGGCCATGAAAAATACAGCAGGCTCTTCACGGAACTACGAGATGAGCACCAATTCAACCAGACAGAGCTCGACTCACTTTTTCAAGGGGTCACTATCCACCGCCGTGTTCTGGAACTCATGGACAAGCAATGGGAAGCTAAGCCATATTACCAGTACTGGCCGCTGTTCATCACTCCAAACGTCATACGCGAAGGGAAAGAAAAACTCAAAACACACCGGGCAATCCTGGATCGGGTTGAACAAAAACTCGGCGTTGACCGTGAAGTGGTCATTGCTATTTGGGCAATCGAGTCACGTTTTGGCCGCCACAAAGGATCCTACAATGTCTTCCGGACCCTCAACACCCTTTTTGATGCCTACCCGCGACGTAGCAAATTTTTTCGTGGCCAGCTTATCCACTTCCTGCTCCTGTGCCGGGAAAACAATATCGATCCACTGACAATAACCGGCTCCTATGCCGGTGCTTTTGGCCAAACCCAATTCATTCCTTCCAGTTTCCGGGAGTACGCAGTCAGTTTTGACGGGGATGACCAGCGTGATGTCTTCAATTCCGTCGAGGATATCCTGGCCTCCATTGCCAATTACCTGCGTCGCTTCCACTGGGTCTTAAACGATCCGACCTACATCGAGCTGGGAGATACCCTCAAAGACAAGGCCCTGATCAGTGCTCATCTCAAAGGACGAAAAGGGCTGCTGACCTGGCAGGAGGTGAGCCGAGGCCAAAACATTCCCTTGCCGGAGCCGGCCAACGGTCGGAAGCTGTCCATCGTCGGCCTGGAACGTGAAGAAAAATTCGGAGGCGGCTATCGTTACGTTGCCGGTTACCCCAACTTTCAAGCCATCACCAAATGGAACAACTCGAACCGCTATGCAATGGCTGTGAGTGAACTTTCCGAAGCCTTGCAGCGTGATTAAACACAACAGCTTCGTAACAATTCAAATACAATCATTATAATTGTCCATGACCCATATCACCACGGCCTACAGTAACAGACACCAGGGTCACCGCTGGCTGACCGCAACCGGTCTCCTGTTCCTGCTCTTCATGCAGGCCTGTGCGCCTCGTCAGCCCCTGGAACTCGTCAACAGGGAAGCCCTGCCTCTTTTCCGTGACAACTTTGACCGCACAAGCCTCATCAGCGCCACGGTCCGCCAACTCCACTACCTGGACAGCCTCCCGGACGATCTGCAGCATCAGTTTGGCGACAATCAATACAGTACTCACTGGTTGCAACAATCCATGGAGAGCTTTCTTGATATCCTCAAGCAGGAACCTGACAGCGAGACACTCGCCCGTATTGTGAGCGAAAACTTCAGTATCTACCAGGTCCGATCAAACTCAAATGACAATCCGATCCTGGTCACCAGCTACCATGAACCTCTGTTTGAAGGGAGTTTAGAGAAAAATTTCCCATATATTTATCCCCTCTACAGGGTTCCAGATTCACTGGTTATCCGCAAAAATCCAAAAACAGGGCACAAAGAAAGCGGTCTGCTGACCGCTGACGACCGCCTGCTTCCATTCTGGGATCGATCCGAAATCGAAAGAGGCAACCTGCTCACTGGCCAGGAACTGGTTTATCTCAAGGATCCCATTGACGCCTTCATTATCCACACCCAAGGCGCTGGTAAAATTCTTTTACGGGATGGCGGTATCAAAAGTGTCGGCTTTGCCGCCACCAATGGCCATCAATACCGAGACGTCGGCAAGATTCTGGTTCGCGAGAAACTTCTGAACCCGAAAGACGCCGACATAAAAGGAATTTCGACTTATCTCCGGCACCATCCAGAGGATCAGAAACGTCTCCTTTTCCATAACCCGCGTTACGTTTTCTTTACCTGGAAGGGCAACAGTGAACCAATGGGCCGTCTAAACGTGAGCCTGACCCCGGGACGTTCCATTGCCATCGACCCGGGCACCCTGCCCATGGCCGTCCCGGCCTATCTTACGACCCGTCAACCAATCTTATCAAGTGATGGGAACCTGAGCGGATGGCGCCCACTGCAGCGCTTTGTTCTGCCCCAGGATACGGAAAATGCACTCAAGGGCGCAGAACACACTGCCCTCTTCTGGGGTCGAGGGGCCCGCGCAGGTCAGTTCGCTGAATTGATGCATGAGGATGGCCAACTCTATTTTTTGGTCAAAAACAATTTTGAACTGCCCAAGCAAACAGAAGTACTGGAATGAAATACGCTCATTCAACCAGCTGGAAACAACACTCCCAGGTCTTTGACGAACGGGCAGCCGAATATGACAGCTGGTTCGACGACAGTCTGCTCTTTGAGATTGAACTTTCGGCTATCCAGTCACTGACTCCATCAAACTGGGAACCAGCCCTGGAGATCGGTGTCGGACCGGGTCGGTTTGCCCAGGAAATGAATACCACTTTCGGTCTTGATCCTGCAAAAGCACCTCTTGAACTCAGCCGACAACGCGGAATCGCTGTCTGCCAAGGTCAAGCCGAAGCCCTTCCCCTCCAAAGCAATACCCTGCAGGGCATTGCCATTCTTTTCACTCTCTGCTTTCTTGAAAATCCCCAACTGACCCTGAAAGAATGTGCCAGAGTTTTGAAACCTGGTGGACATCTACTCATCGGGATTGTCCCTGCCCGGAGTGTCTGGGGGCAAGCCCTGAATAAAAAAAAGGAAGCCGACCACCCCTTTTACCGGACAGCCAACTTCCTTTCCATTGCTGAGCTCATGCCAATGCTGGAGAATGCCGGATTATCGGTTGTACAAAACTGCTCCACTCTTTTTCAAAAGCCAAAACAGGTCACCGAGCCAGAGACAGCCAGGCCAGGACTGAACGAACAGGCAGGCTTTGTCGTCATTCTCTGCCAACCCACTCCCCAATACTGAATGATTGGTAAAAACAGCAACTTAACTGCCGCCACATGTGAGAGAAGCAACGGGGTGAACGTGTCAGTCCACTCATTTTTCTCAAAAAGTCAATTCATCACAATACCACGATGGTAATTCCACGATTACCCCGATTCAGATGCACATTGGTGGACAATTGGGGAAAACGGCGAAGCAGATCCCGAACGGGACCTGCCTTGGCCCGGAAATCCTCACCGTGGATGACCATATTGATCTGTCCCTTATGGATCAGATCAGCCAGTAAATAACGACTCTCGTGACGTATGGCCCCACCAACACCGCTGGAACCATACCCATGAATCAGAGTCAGGACACGAATTCCCTCCTGGCGAGCCGTCTGCAACTCTTGCTCCAGACGGCGCAATGCCACCTCGACGATGGGTCTGCCAAACTCCAGATTGACAGTCTTGTGCGAAAACCCTACTGGCTTTCGCACAAAATCATCTTCCTGATGAGTTCCGCAATATGGGCAGACTCGGGTTCCAGCCTTCAGCTCATTGCCACATACACCGCAGGGAAACATCTTCTCTCTGGCTACCTCTAAGACCTACGTACTGAAATCACATGCTCTTCCTGCCGCAGGTGAGTTAAAACCTTTTGCAGATGTTTAAGGTTGGCCACCTCCAGGACAATACGAATTTCAACAGTATCAGCTAGAGTTGTTCTGGCCGAAATCTCAACAATATTCGCATCATCAGCACTGACCACCGAGCTGATAGCTGCAATTGTGCCACGCCTGTTCTCTGCTGTAACCTGTAATTCAGCCCGATACTGCCCCCTGTCGGTCTCAGCCCAGGCCACATCCATCCAGCGTTGCGGATCTGTGGTCAAAAGATTGGGACACTCAGCTTTATGAATGGAAATTCCGCGTCCTGTGGTAATGAAACCGACAATGGCATCACCAGGGACCGGATTACAGCACTGACTCAGCTTAATCAGCATATCATCAATACCATCAATACTGATCACTGCACTCGGTGCCTTGGTGGCAGCACCACCGTGATCATCACGTTTTAACCCGGCCAGCTCCTCCGACGTTAACTCACTCGGCTGCTCCTGTACCCCCCGCATCTCGATCGGCTGCAGGGCCTTCACCAGATGCTGCAACGTAATAACCCCAGCCCCTACTTTTGTGAGCAGATCATCAAGTGAATTGCTCCGCAACTCTTTCAACAACAGCTTAATATGCCCGCTCTTCACCATCTTCTTGAGGGTCGTATGATGGTTTTTCAGCTCTCGATCACAAATTTCACGCCCAAGATTCAGAGCCTTTTCGTTCTCTTCACGTCGTAACCAGGAGCGGACTCGCGACCTGGCTCGAGTAGTCTTGAGAAAGGCCAACCATCCACGACGTGGACGCTGATTTTTAGAGGTGACGATCTCAACGATATCACCATTCTGCAGTTCATACTTCAAAGGAACCAAACGGCCATTGACCTTGGCCCCGGCACAATGATCACCAACCGCGGTATGAACGGAATAGGCAAAATCAACGGGACAGCTCCCCAAAGGAAATTCTTTGACCTCCCCTCCGGGAGTCAGGGCATAGACTTCAGGTTCATAGAGTTCACCCCGAACACTGTCGAGAAATTCACGCGGGTCCTCAACCTCCTGTAGAGTCTTGACCAGCTTTTTGAGCTCCTTAAACAACTTGGCATCACTGACATTAACCCCCTGCCCCTCTTTATAGGCCCAATGCGCAGCAACACCTTCCTGAGCAACCCTGTCCATCTGCTCAGTCCGAATCTGGATCTCGATAAATTGACCCCGCGGACCAACCACTGTGGTGTGCAGAGACTGATAGTTGTTGCCCTTGGGTACCGAGACAAAATCTTTAATTCGCCCCTGCACTGGAGCCCAGTTGGCATGGACTACTCCAAGCGCCTCATAACAGTCCTTGACAGAATGAACAATGATGCGAAAAGCAACCTTGTCATAGACTTTGTCCAGGGAAATTTTTTGAACCAGGAGTTTTTTGTAAATTGAATAGAGATGCTTGGGGCGACCAAAAATGCGGGTCGGCAGAATATGACTCTCCGCCAGCTTCTGGTTGAAAATAGCTAAAACTTCATCTACATAGCGTTGACGCTCACCAAGGCTGCTTTCAAGTTTTGCCGAGAGTTCGGCAAACTCATCAGGATGAAGAAAACGAAAAGAGAGATCTTCAAGCTCGCGTTTCAACCAGTCGATACCGAGACGACCGGCCAATGGCGCATAAAGATCCATGGTCTCTCGAGCAACATTCTTTTGCTGATCTAAAGGAACAGCTTCAAGGGTACACATATCCTGAAGCCGGTCCGCAAGCTTTACCAGCAGAACACGGATATCAGCGGCAATGGCCAGCAACATCTTACGAACATTTTCTGCCTGGTGGGCCAGTCGATTGTTATACTGGACATTGGTAATTCGAGTCGAACCATCAACAATTTCAGCCACGGCTGAGCCAAAATCATGACGCAGATCTGCAAGCTTTACTCCGTCCTTCAAAGTGCCATGCAGAAGACCTGCCACGACGGTATCGAGATCCATGTGCATGGATGCCAAAGTCGAGGCCACCTCCAAGGCATGATCGACATAAGGCTCCCCGGAAAAATGAACCTTGTCGCCATGAACCTTGAGAACCAACTCCCAGGCCTTATCAATAGGGGCCAGATCAATACCGTGCAGATAACTTCCTGCCAGTATTTTTAATCCATTGGGGGTGGCCATTTAATAAACCCTCCCTTCCTTATTCCAGAAGAAGAGCTGCACTGACCAGCTCTTTGACACGGGCCGCAATCTGTTCTACTCCCAGCTCTTCGGTGAGACCATCACGGCGATGACGAAGCTCGACAACTCCTTCTTTTGTCAATCTTTTGCCCACGGTAATACGAAATGGAATCCCAATCAGATCTGCATCCTTAAATTTAAACCCCGGACGTTCATCACGGTCATCCAGCAGAACATCAAGCCCTGCCACCCGTAACTCTTTGTAAAGAGCTTCGGCAGCATCTGTAATAACGGGATCCTTCAGGCTCAGATTAAGGATCACTGCCTGAAAGGGGGCCAGAGGAACCGGGAAAACAATACCATTTTCATCATGATTCTGTTCAATGGCCGCAGCAACTATTCGACTCACCCCTATTCCATAACAGCCCATAACCATCGGTTTTTCAAGACCATCACTGTCCTGAAAATGTGCCTGCATGGCCTCGGAATAAACTGTGCCCAATTTAAAAATATGGCCAACCTCTATGCCCTCGGCCAAACCCAAAG
>JACNLK010000023.1 GCA_014381505.1 Candidatus Desulfatifera sulfidica
GGCCCTGTCCCACACTTGATCATCCGGGAACACCCGTTCTGCATGTGGGTAAATTTACCCGCGGTCTAGGTCTTTTTATTCCTGAGGAATACACGGCGCCCACTGAGATGCCTGATGCGGATTATCCGATGATTTTGACCACTATCCGCGAGACTCCTCAGTATAATTTCGGTTCCATGACACGCCAGACACCTGAGATCGAAGATTTATGCCCCGAGGCATTTGCTGAGATTAATCCAGAGGATGCAGAACGCATGGGATTTGCAGATCTTGATCGGGTTGAAGTGACTTCTCGTCGCGGTTCGGTGAAACTGCGTGTGAAGGTGACCGATAAGTCTCAGCTCGGTACTGTGGCCATTCCGTATCATTTTGCAGAAGTACCGGTAAATAACCTGACTTTGAACAGTCTTGATCGCCTCTCCCGCAGTCCGCAGTATAAGATCTGCTCGGTAAAGGTTGAAAAGGTCGCAGCATAAACAACACCCCCCCCCATGATTTGAGGAGTTACTACTATGGGTAAAGCAATGAACCACAGAGAAGGGTCAGTAATGGTACTCGGCGGAGGTATTGCCGGGATCCAGGCTGCCTTGGACCTGACGGAGCTTGGCTACTACGTCTACCTGGTTGAGAAATCACCCGCTGTAGGTGGAGTTATGGCTCAGCTCGATAAGACCTTCCCGACCAACGACTGCTCGCTCTGAATCCTGGCGCCCAAGTTGGTTGAGGCCGGTCGGTCTCCAAATATCGAGATGTTAACCAATGCTGATTTTCTGGCATTGGATGGTGAACCTGGAAAGTTTCAGGCCAAGATCAATATGCGTCCGCGTTATATTGATGCCGATGCCTGTACTGCCTGTGGGCTCTGTACCCAGTACTGCCCGCGGCATCAGTCCGATGAGTATAACGAGGGACTGGCACAGACCCGACCCATCCATATTGATTACGCCCAGGCCGTGCCTGCGACCTATTATATAGATCCTGCATCGTGCCTGCACCTGCAGCATGATACCTGTCAGATCTGTGTCCCGGTCTGTCAGAGTCATGCCATTAATTTTAAGCAGCAGCCTGAGGAGAGAATTCTCCAGGTTGGGGCGGTGATCCTTTCCCCTGGCTTTGGCAAGATTGACTCGTCCGTGCTGGAGAAATTCAGTTACGGCAAGCACCCAGATGTGGTCACAGCCTTTGAGTATGAGCGTATGACCACGGCCTCTGGTCCATTTATGGGCGAGATCAAGTGCTTTTCCGATGGTCGTCATCCTAAATCAATGGCCTTTATCCAATGCGTTGGCTCCCGTGATATTGGCTGCAATAACGGCTATTGTTCGTCGGTCTGTTGCATGTACGCCATCAAAGAGGCCCTGGTCACCAAGGAGCATGATCCTGACGTTGATATCACCATCTACTATATGGATATCCGCACCCAGGGGAAAGACTTTGATGCGGCCCGCGAACGTGCAGAATCCATAGGAATCAAGTTTGTTCGGGCACGTGTAGCAGGTGTTACTCCCTGGGACAAAAATCTCAAACTTACCTATTCCACCCTTGACGGCCAGCACAAGTTCGAGAGCCATGACATGGTCATTCTCTCGGTCGGTCTTGAGTCTCCGAAGGACGCTGCTGGGATCAGCAAGATAACCGGTGCTGAACTCAATAAGTACGACTTCTGTGCCACAGAAACCTTCAATCCCCTTCAGACCAGTCGTGAAGGAGTAATTGTCGCTGGTGCCTTCCAGGGCCCCAAGGATATTCCGGAATCAGTGACCCAGTCTTCTGGTGCTGCTGCACTGGCCGCGGCTGTTCTCAAGAGTCAGCGAGGGAAGGGGGTGGTCAAAAAGACCTATCCCGATGAGCAGTCGGTCACGGCTGAGGACGAGGTCCGGATTGGAGTCTTTGTTTGTCACTGCGGGATCAATATCAGCTCGGTGGTTGATGTGGCTGATGTTGCTGAATATGCCGGTGGTATGGAAAATGTTACCTATCACACCGAGAGCCTCTACTCCTGTTCTCAGGATGCCCAAGAGGTCTTGAAGCAGAAGATCAAGGAGCATAAGCTTAACCGCGTCGTAATAGCTGCCTGTTCGCCGCGTACCCATGAGCCACTCTTCCAGGAGACCCTCAAGGATGCCGGCCTGAATCGGAATCTCTTTGAGATGGTCAACATCCGCGATCACTGTTCTTGGGTTCATGCCAATGAACCAGAAGCTGCTACCGCAAAATCCCGCGATTTGGTGCGCATGGGCGTGGCCAAGGCCCGACAAATCCAGCCCTTGGCTGAGCAGACTGTACCAGTAACCCCCAGAGCGCTCATTGTAGGTGGTGGAGTGGCCGGTATGACCGCGGCCCTGACTGTGGCTGACCAGGGATTCCCTGTGGTTCTGCTCGAGAAGGGTAGCCAGATTGGTGGAAACCTGCAAAATCTCAATTATACCCTGGCTGGTGATCAGGTTGCCAAGCACCTTAAGGGGCTTGTTGATCGTGTCAAGAAGGCCAAGGATATCGCTGTGGTGACCAATGCTGAACTCATTCAGACCGCTGGTTTTGTGGGTAACTTCAGCTCAGTCATCGAGAGCGGTACGGGCAAGAAAAAGACCGAGCAGACCGTTGATCATGGTGTAATTGTGGTTGCCACAGGCGGCCATGAACATCGGCCTGATAAGTATATGCTTGGTAAATCCAAGAAGGTCATGACCCAGCAGGATTTTGAAAAGCAATTGTCTGGTAAGGCTACAAACCGAGCGCCAGGTTCCATTGTCATGATCCAGTGCGCTGGTTCGCGCGGTGATGATCTCAATTATTGTTCAAAGGTTTGTTGTAACCATGCCCTGAAGAACATCCTCAAGGTTAAAGAGATCAACCCGGATTCACAGATCATTGTCCTGTATCGTGATATGCGAGCGTATGGAATGGCTGAAGATTCCTACCTCGAGGCCCGTCAGAAGGGAGTGGTCTTCATCCCCTACGAAGTTGATAACAAACCTGAGGTCTTTGAGAAATCTCGCAAGCTCCAAGTCAAATTCTTTGATACGATCATGCAGGAAGAGGTCATCCTGGCCCCTGATCTGGTCGCATTGAGTGTTGGTATAGTACCTGAAGGCACTGATAAGTTATCCAAGCTTCTCAAACTGCCGGTCACGGCCAATGACTTTTTTCTTGAGGCTCATGTCAAATTAAAACCCATTGAGATGGCTGTGGAGGGTGTTTACATTTGCGGGCTTGCCCATGGGCCCAAGCCCATAGATGAAACCATAGTCCAGGCCCAGGCTGCGGCAGCCAAAGCCGCAATCCCTCTGGTCAGGGGTTTTGCCAAGGTTGACCCCATTATCTCAAATGTTGTTCAGGATCTGTGTATTGGCTGCGGTCTTTGTGTCAGCCTCTGTCCTTACGGTGCTCTTGAGATGAAGAAGGTGGGTAAGAAGCGTAAGGCTGAGACCATCGCTGCAGCCTGTAAGGCCTGCGGTATCTGCGCCGCTCATTGTCCGACTTTTGCTATTAATATGGGCGGATTTACCAATGAGCAGCTGATCTCTCAGATCGAAGCCTTTGGAGACCGGAAGAAAGAGGTTGAAGAAGTCGCCTGAACCGTGCAATTCCCCGATTAACAGTGGCTCCGGTGCGATGGGGCTGCTGGATGTTGGTTAGATATCTTATGAGGAGAAGACACCATGTCTGACAAACAGTTTAACCCCCGTATCCTCGGCTTTCTGTGTAACTGGTGTTGTTACGCGGCCGCCGATGCAGCCGGGGTCTCACGTTTTCAATATCCGCCAAATCTGCGCACCGTCAGAGTGATGTGCACAGGTCGGATCGATCCTTCTTTTGTCTTGCGTGGTTTTATCGAAGGAGCCGATGCCATTTTTACAGGTGGCTGACAACTCGGCGAATGCCATTACCAGGTTGGTAATTACGATGCAATGGGGATGGATGCACTGGTCAAGACCGTGCTCAAGCAAGTGGGAATCCGTGAAGAGCGTTACAGTCTTCAATGGGCCTCGGCTGCTGAAGCGCCTCGTTTTGTGCAGTTGATCACTGAGTTCACCTCCGAGATGAAAGAGCTCGGCCCCTTGGGACATGCCGAAGGCATAGAGCCGGATGAATTGAAAGTACGTCTGCAGAAGGCGCTTGAAGTGGTTTCGAGCCAGAAGGTTCGAATCAGCTATGGTAATGCTACCAAGGCTATGCGAAAGGACGCAGTCTGGACTCGTGAGTATATCAGCGAGGTCATCAATACCAAGATGGAGAAGGCTCTTACATCCGCGTTTACTTGAGCCTGAAGGTTCATTGTTGTATGTTTCCTGCCCCTGTCTGCCCTTTATGGTCGACAGGGGTTTTTTTATTTGTATTTGTCCTTGCAGGGCATAAGTTCGGCTTAATTGGAGAGCAGTCTGTTTACATTTTCTGTGGTGATGCAAGTCGAAATTCCTTCCTCAACCGGTATGTAAATGCTGGATGCCGATTTTTCACTCACGCGCACAACAACAAGTGTTTTATTAAAAAACATTCTGGAACCTGCTCTGCTTTAAGTATTTAGATTTTCTGTTAATGAAAACTGAATCATTTGTGGCGCGTTTTTACCGTCTTTTTTGCGGGGGGTCGTCTCTTGCTATTTAGTAATTCTTTTCATAGTATTAATTATGATTGATGTTTAGTGGATGACGGATCTGATTGTCTCTGGTTGAAGACCCAATAATTCTGCCTGTTCATGTATGTAAAATTATTTATTGGACTGTGTGTCTATCGTACAGATTAATGGTTACTGAGTGGGGGCGTTGATCGCTTCTATTGATTCTTCATTTACAGGGGGAGGTGTGTCATGTTTGATTTGTTGCCATTTAAACGTCGGGGTGCTGACTTTGACCCTGCCCAAGGTGGAGGTGACACAAAAGAAGGTGACCCAAATTGAGTTGAAGTGATTTGAACGGATTGCCGATAATCACCTGGATGGCTCTGGTTCAGAGGTTCACATTTGTATTCCAATTGCCTGAAATTCTGAATCAGTCATCAATTTGTTCCCATGAGGAGGTCTCCGATGTCTGATGTGAAACGTATTATTATCCCGGTAGATTTTATGCAATATACCCATAGACTGGTTGATTACGGTCTGTGTATGGCTCAAAAACTTGGAATGACGGTCCAATTTATTCATGTGGCCGATCTTGGTAAAGGTAATGATGCCATGCTGGGGGTGCCGATTTCACAGAGCATGGAGAAACAACTGCTGGCCAATGCCAAAGAAAAAATGACCGATCTTGTTCAGGATAGTCAGGAGAAAGTTCAGGGTTGCACCGGTAATGTGGTCAGTGGGGATACGGTTGATCAAATTATTGATTTTGCCGGTTGGCCTGGGGTTGATCTGATTATTATTGGAACCCACGGTGCCAGAGGGCTGGAGAAAATCTTGCTTGGAAGTACAGCAGAACGGATTGTCAAGCGCTCTCCCTGTCCGGTTCTGATCATGAATCCCTGCACTTGATATCAATGTTCAAGGGGTTCTGTTTGTTTTAAAAATTTCCTCGGGGCTGCTGATTGAAAGGTCAGTGAAATGGTTGCCGTTTCCCCGGCCATTCACTCAGGATGGTCACTCAAGTTCAGGAGGATGTGTCGATGCATGAAGCACAGTTCTATCAGGGGCGAGACGAAGAGGGGAGTGTCACCTGTGCTCTGTGTCATCATCGTTGCCGAATTCGTCCTGGAGACCGTGGAATTTGTGGTGTCAGGGAAAACAAATCCGGTGTCCTGGTCAGTCTGGTCTATGGTCGGTTAGTGGCTGAAAACATCGATCCCATCGAAAAAAAACCACTTCTCCATTTTCTACCAGCTACTCGGGCGTATTCCATTTCTACGGTTGGCTGTAATTTTCATTGCCGTCACTGTCAAAACTTTGAGATATCCCAGGCTTTCCATCATTCAAATGGGGCGATCAGCGGCCTGGAGCGCCTTCCGGAACAGGTTATTGTTGAGGCAACCCGGCAGAACTGCGCCAGTGTCTGCTACACCTATGTCGAGCCGACTGTCTTTTATGAGTTTGCCTATGATTGTGCTTGTCTGGCTCGTGAGCAGGGGCTGAAAAACATCTTTGTCAGTAACGGTTATATGATGCCTGAAGTCACCCGGAAACTGGCCGGTGTCCTGGATGGAATCAATATTGATATCAAGGCGTTTACTGACGAATTTTATAAGAAGATTTGTAAAGCCCGGCTGCAGCCGGTTCTTGATAATGTTCGTCTTTTTTATGAACTGGGGGTCTGGGTTGAGGTCACCACATTGCTCATTCCAGATCTCAATGACAGCGAGGCTGAATTGCGACAGCTCGCCAGGTATGTCAAAAGCATCTCGCCGACTATTCCCTGGCATGTCACCGCCTTTTATCCCACTTATCTGATGCAGGACAGATCGTCCACCTCTGTGTCGAGTCTGCGCCGTGCCCGGGAAATAGGCCTTGAAGAGGGGCTGCAATTTGTTTACGAGGGGAATATTCCTGGTGCAGGAGGAGAAAATACCAATTGTCCAAGGTGTGGTGTGGAACTGATCAGCCGCTTTGGTTTTCAGGTTCGTGTAAACAGGCTCAGAGATGGCTGCTGCGGGAGTTGTGGTGAGCGGATTGCAGGCGTCTGGTGTTAATTGGGATTGTCAGAGGAGTAGAAACGGTAGAGGCCGGAAAAGGAGGATGCCGGCTTTGTGTATAGCCGGGGATAAGCAAACTGCTGGTTTCATTATTGGTTTCCTTGTGAAAACAAAATGTCTTTTAATCCGGGGGGTGCGTAGCGTTTAAAATTTTATCACAGGCATCTGGCCGATATTCCAAGGTGAAATTTTTTCGCACGCCCTGGTCCTCAACGCAAATCCTCAATTTTCAAAGTACCCTGCTGACCTAACGCGTCGATCTCCTGTCTGAGAGTTGCAAAATCAGAGCAGGCGCAGACAAGTTTTCGATACTGGGAGCTATGGGGAAGTTCCTTGAAGTAGCGACCGATCTGGTTTTTAATCGCCCCAAGCATCCGATCTGTGGGCAGGTGTTCTGCCATTAATTCCAAATGACGCCTGACCCCGGGGAGAAGTCCTTCCAGGGTTGCCGGTCGTCCTGAGGCTGAGAAGGCCCAAGGGTTCCCCAGAGCGCCGCGACCTATCATTACTCCGTCACAACCTGCTTCGTCCAGCCGTTGTTGAGCCGTCTGGTAATCATCAATATCCCCATTCCCGATGACCGGGATACTCACCGCCTTCTTCACTTCAGCAATTGCCTGCCAGTCTGCCAGGCCGGTGAAGCCCTGGGCCCACGTCCGGCCATGAATGGTAACGGCTGCGGCGCCGGAATCTTCGGCCATTTGGGCAAATTTTACTGCTGTCATTGTTTTCTGGTCAATCCCGATCCTGGTCTTGACCGTCACCGGTACATCCGATTCTCTGACCACAGCCTCGATAATCTGTCTGGCAAGCGCAGGTGTTTTCATCAGTGCCGAACCGGCTCCCCGTTTCGTCACCTTTCGTACCGGACAACCCATATTGATGTCGATGAGATCGGGATGGAATTTGTTCAGCAGGGCTGCGGCTTGTCCCATGACCATGGGGTCTGCCCCGAAAAGCTGGATGGACAGAGGACGCTCTGCCGGAACCGTGGCGAGCATGGCCAGGGTGTTCGGTTGCTGATAAACCATGCCGTGGCAGCTGATCATCTCTGAGACCACAAGTCCGGCTCCATATTCACGGCATAAAAGACGGAAGGGCAGGTCGCTGTAGCCAGCCAGTGGTGCAAGGATAAGAGGGGAGTCCAGTTGAAGTGGTCCGATTTTGAGCATATTTATTAGTGCTGTTATTTTTTTTAAAACAAGGTATGTTTAAAAGTTTTACAATACTGGAATGACGTTTCTTTGCGCCTTTATCTTGTGCCGGGCCGAAATGCTCTGTCTTTTAAAATTTGTTATCTGTCAGGAGAACCCTATGACACTGAAACTGAACGTGCAGGCTGCCGATCTGAATGGTGAGGAGCTGCAAACCTTAGCCAATATGCGCCGCACATGTAGCCGCAATATTCTACTGTCCACCTCTCTAGCCTCATCAGGGCATCCCGGTGGTTCATTGTCTGCGCTTGATATGCTCCTTGTTACCTACGGCTGCATTCATCATGATGCCAGCAATCCTGAACTGGATGAGCGTGACAGGGTTGTTGTCAGTATGGGTCATATCTCCCCCGGTGTTTATTCGACCTTGGCTGAGTATGGCTATTTCGAGGCCGATGATTTTGTGGCCGGTTTTCGCCGTACAGGTTCCGGATTTCCCGGCCATGTGGAGAGTATTGTACCTGGCGTTGAATGGGATACCGGAAATTTAGGCCAGGGTCTGTCAACCGCAGTGGGTATGGCCCATGGCTTTAAAATCCAGGGAAAACAAAACAGAGTCATCACTTTCATGGGCGACGGAGAGCAACAGAAAGGTCAGATCTCTGAGGCCATTCGTTATGCGCATAAGTACGAGCTCGACAACTTGATCGTGGTCATTGACCGTAATCACCTGCAGATTTGCGGGAGTACTGAAGATGTCATGCCCCAGTCAGTTCGAGCACTCTACTCGATTCATAACTGGGATGTAAAGTACCTGGAGGATGGTCATGATTGTAATGCCTATTTTCAGGCCTTCAGTGATGCGTATCAGCGCACAGATGGTAAACCCACGGTCATTGTTGCCCGGACGGTCATGGGTAAGGGTATTTCATTTATGGAAAATCTTGCCAAGTATCATGGTTCGCCTCTGAATCGTGAGCAACTTGCAATGGCCATGGATGAGCTGGGAGTTGAAGTTGATATGGCTCAGTGGGATGTGCTGCGTGAGCAGCCAGTTGCTACCCATACCATCTGTGAGCGTCGTTCTGCGGCACCTGAAATCAGTATGGGGACGCCCATTCTTTATGAGGCCGGGACCATGACCGATAATCGTTCAGGTTACGGTAATGCCCTTCTGGGACTTGCTGAGGCCAATAATGTTGATGGTATTCCCAAGATCACAGGTATCTCTTGCGATCTTGAAGGGTCTGTTAAGATGGGCGGTTTCCATAAACATTCGCCCAATGCCTATCTCGAAGCCGGCATCCAGGAGCATCATGCTGCAACCATGGCCGGTGGTCTGAGTTCTGTCGGGTTGGTTCCCTTCTTCAGCACCTTTGGTGCCTTTGCTGTTTCAGAGGTCTATAATCAGACCCGGCTGAATGATTTCAACCATACCAATGTGAAGGTTGTGGCCACCCATGTTGGTCTTGATGTGGGTGAGGACGGCCCCACTCATCAGTGTATTGATTATCTCTCTCTGCTCAAGAACCTGTATGGATTTTCTGTTTTCATGCCAGCTGATCCCAACCAGACTGATCGCATGGTTCGTTATGCAGCAACACTGCCTGGCAATGTCTTTGTGGGTATGGGTCGTTCCAAGACCCCGGTCATCTGTCGTGAGGATGGATCGCCTTTCTTTGATACTCAATATACATTCGAGGCCGGCAAGGGAGATTGGTTGCGTCGCGGTGAGAAGGCCACCATTATTACTTACGGTGCCTTGGCACCCGCAGTGATGGAGGCCTGGGAGTTACTCAAGGCAGAAGGTGTCAACGTGAGCGTGCTCAACATGGGCTCATTAATGCCCGTTGATCGTGAGGCTATTCTTGAGGCGGCAGCCATGGGCGCTATTGTCACGGCTGAGGATCATCATGTGGATACTGGACTTGGATCCATTGTTGCTACAACCCTGGCCGATGCCGGTGTGGCTGTACCTTTACGTCGCCTCGGGGTGGCCTTTTATGGCGGCTCCGGTAAGCCGGCTGACCTGTATGCCCGTCAGGGGCTTGATCCCCAGTCTATTGCAAATACAGTCAAGGAGTTGTTGGCCTGCTGATTGCTCTATTGATTGACGATGCCACAAAAAAGGCCGATTCCTTTAGCATAAGGAGTCGGCCTTTTTTTACACACTTTTTTCAGGATCTGCAGTCCAGTCAATTGTCCTTGGAGGTATTCTCCTGGTCTGGTGCCTGTATAAAGTGGGGTTGAGTTGGCGGGGTCGTCTTATCCAGGGTGTCGGGGGCGAAGCCATCTTTTTTCCCCAGAAGCCTTCTGAGCCAGTTGATGACCCCTTTGATTCCGATCCAGATTTTGGGGATGACCCAAATGGCAAGGATGATAAAGCAGATAAAAAGGATAATAAAGATCAGCGGATAATTGAGAGCAGTCCATATGCCTCCAATGACAGCCACATCCTCAGTGACGGAGGCGGCCCAGTTACTGAAAGGTTCAGGTGAGGTGTTAATCAGAACTCTGCTACCTGCCTTAATTGTATGGCTGGTCGCTGAGATGGTTCCTCCCAGGATACCAGCGGCAATGACGAGAGCAGGGCTCATGTCACCCACTGCTCCTGCCGCAAGTATAACACCTGCCGGTATGCGGATAAAACTGTGGATGGCATCCCATCCTGTATCAAGTCCCGGGGTCTTGTCGGCAAAAAATTCCACTGCGTACATGAGACATGCAGCCGTGATTACTAAAGGATCCTGGACGACCTGAAGTGTTTCAGGCAGGATAATGTGTCCGCTGGCTCCTAGCAGTCCAAGAACTCCGATAGTGGCGTAGAGATTGATTCCTGCCCCCCAGGCAGAACCCAAAGTCAGGGCGATGGTATCAATCAGTTGCTGGTAAGCGTCCATGATTGCAGCTCCTGGCAGAAGAAAGAATTATTTACAGTCCGGAAGATCGTCAAAATGCTTATTGAGAAAATCGCACTCTTTGGGCGAGAGATCAAACTGAATTTCTACTTGGCGTAGAAGAGTGGTACGGCTTTTGTCGGGATACTGCTGAACCAGTTCGCTTAAAGCACAGAGTGCCTTTTTGAGTTTGTCACCAGCTTGTTGGCAAGGGGTCTGAGTTGACATGCGCACCTCATTTTTTGAGTAGATTTTTCGATAGAATTATTGCGTTGTTCAAGGATGGGGACGAGATTTGAGTATGATTCCGGCCAGAGGTGGAACAGTAATTGTGCAGTAGAATCCGGTGCGACCCGCACCGGCAGGAACAGCCTGAAAGTATTTTCCAGTCATGACGTTACTGCCACCAAAATGTTTGCTGTCTGAGTTCAATACCAGCTCATATTTGCCGGGGGCTGGCAGAGGAAGCCGGTAGTCGGTCAAAGTCTGAGGAGTATGGTTGAGCAGACAGACCAGGTGAGATCTGCGGTCATGTCCGAAACGGGCATAACTGATGACCGAATTGGCTCGGTCTTCATGAGTCATCCACTGAAATGTTGACGAATCTGAATCCATCTCCCACAGGCAGGCATGCTTGCGATAAAGTGAGTTGAGTTCTCTGACAAAATCACGACATTGGCTGTGGAGAGGAATTTGGGAAAAGAGATGAAAATCCAGTCCTCGTTTGCAGTCCCATTCGCGCCATTGTCCGAATTCGCAGCCCATGAACAAAAGCTTTTTGCCGGGATGTGTCCACATGCCGAGTAAAAGAAGGCGCAGGTTGGCAAATTTTTGCCAGTCATCGCCAGGCATTTTGTTGATCAGCGACCCCTTGCCATGAACCACTTCGTCATGGGATAAGGGGAGGATGAAATTTTCGGAAAAGGCATAGGTGATGGAAAAGGTTAAGTCGTTATGGTGGTATTTGCGATGAATGGGGTCAAAGCGAAAATAGTGAAGGATGTCATTCATCCAGCCCATGTTCCATTTAAAGCCGAATCCGAGTCCACCGATGTCCGCTGGTTTTGAAACCCCGTAAAAGCTGGTTGATTCCTCGGCAATCATCAGGGTGTTGGGAAAGCGATCATAGACGATGGAGTTCAGGTGGCGCAGAAATTCGATGGCTTCAAGGTTTTCTCGGCCACCTTCACGATTGGGGAGCCATTCGCCCTCACTGCGTGAATAGTCAAGGTAGAGCATTGAGGCGACGGCATCAACACGAAGGCCGTCGATGTGGTAAATGTCGAGCCAGAACAGGGCGTTGGCTATCAGGAAATTACTGATTTCTCGCCGGCCGTAGTTGTAGATCAGAGTGCCCCAGTCAGGATGACTGCCCTGGCGTGGATCTTCATGTTCAAACAGGGCGGTACCGTCAAATCGTGCTAAGCTGTGGGCATCGCGCGGGAAATGAGCCGGGACCCAGTCGAGGATGACCCCGATGTCGCTCTGGTGACATTGATCCACAAAGTATTTAAAATCTTGCGGGGTTCCGAACCGACTGGAGAGACTGAAGGGGGCAGTGACCTGATAGCCCCAGGACTCATCCAGGGGATGTTCCATGACCGGCATGAGTTCGATATGGGTAAAGCCCAGCTCCTTGACATAGGGGATCAACTTCTCGGCCAGTTCGCGGAAGGTGAAGAAGCGATCAGGCTCATCTGGGTCACGCTGCCATGAACCGGCGTGTACTTCGTAGGTGGACTGTGGTTGGGTGTAGGGTGCGGTTTGGTTTTTTCGTTCCTGCCATGTCTCATCATGCCACTGATAGTTGCCAAGTCCGTGCGTGAGGGAGGCGGTCTTGGGGCGCAGCTCACCGAAGAACTGGAACGGGTCGATTTTCTTTAACAGGCTGCCATCCTGGGTGCGAATTTCAAATTTATATGGTTCATCAACCCCTACTCCGGGCAGAAACAGTTCCCAGATCCCCGAGTTGCCGAGACTGCGCATGGGGTGAGTGCGACCATCCCAACTGTTAAAATTGCCCAGGATTGAGACACGAGTTGCAGCTGGAGCCCAGACTCGAAAAATTATTCCTGTAATGTCTGAAAACATTGCGGGATGTGCACCCATGTGGCGATAGAGTTCGTAATGGGTGCCAAAATTAAAAAGATAGCGGTCTTTTTCTTCGAGAGCAGGAAGGAATCGGTAGGGATCATTACAGGTGTGACTGTTGTCGTCCATGTAAGTGATCTGAAACTGGTAGCTGTAAGGATCCAGATGGGGGTCCTGCAAGGTGGTGCGATTCAGTATAATCTCAAAGAAACCCTCTTGGTGGGTTTGTGTCATCTCCAGAGATTTTCCGTCGATCAGCAGGTTTATGGTTTTGGCGTGAGGTTGAAATGTACGTATGGTGGCCGTTTGCTCTTTGTTACCACTGAAGTGGGCTCCCAGGACCTGGAAAGGGTCATGGTGTGTTCCCTGAATGATTTTGTTGAGATGTTTTTCCATGAATGTTGAACGCTAAATTAGGGTGCAACCAAGACAGAGTATGTGCTCAGAATAGCAGATGGAGACTTGAAAATACAGGAAAAATAATTGTTTCTTGCTTCGAGCACAGCCGACTCTGCAATGGTGAAGGGGAAGTTGAGAGGGAGAATTTGTTTGCCCGGTGTCCTTGACGAGGGGAGAATTGTTCTGATAGACTTTAGGTGTTACAGGGCACGGTTTTATGTTTATTCCCGGCATCAAGTCGAATAGTTCCGTTATAAAAAAGAGTTGCAATAAAATATTGGGTCCCCGTTTATTAAAAAAGCAAAGTCTTGGGTGATAAGGGCAGTTTGTTTCCCGGTTAATCGATGAGTAATGAAAGGGTGGAGTTATGTTGAAAGAAAACACTCCTTGTACAGAATATGATGGTGGAATCGCCTGGGATGGTCCTTCTGTTCTGGAAAATTTGACGGGATCATTTCTGATTTCCACGCCTAAGATGCCGGATCCCCGCTTTGCTGAACAGGTTATTTATATCTGTGCGCATAATCATGAAGGAGCCATGGGAGTAATTGTGAATCGGCCGGAACCTTCATTGTCGATGGCGGATATTTTCATGGGAGCCTGCCTTCCTCAGCCAGAGCAAGAACTGCCGCTGGTCCATGTCGGAGGGCCGGTTGAAATGGATGCTGCTTTCATTGTGTATACCTCAGAATATCGTGTTCAGCATCAGATTGAAATCAGTCAGACTCTGTCCTTAAGCCGCGAATCCAAGGTCCTCGAGGATATCGCCCATGGTCATGGGCCACGAAAGTTTATGCTTTTTCTGGGGTATGCCGGGTGGGGTGCCGGGCAGCTGGAGCGTGAATTGCTTGATGAAGGCTGGCTGGTCGTTCCTGGAGACGATGCGATTATTTTTGATATTCCAGACCATGAAAAATGGAAGCGGGCCGCGTTTCGTTATGGGATTGATATTGCTGTTTTCGACGATACCACCGGTATGGCTTGATCTGATCTTTTTTGTGTTGTCAAACGCACAGTCTGCACTGTCAGACTGTGCGTTTTTTTGTTTAGAGAATTCTCTGAATGAATTAAAGTTTGAGAAAATGATTAAAGGTTCCAATCATAGACCCTTCAAAATGATCTGTTCTATGCCAGCAGAATTGAGAGACGATTGTGAGTGAGATAATTGATATATTTGAATGTCAGCGCTGCGGTTACTGCTGTCAGGGGGAGACCACTGTCTCTCTCGATGAGGATGATCAAAAGCGGATGGTTCTGGCCTTGGGCTTAAGTGAAGATGAAGTACGTGAACGTTATTGGCGAGTTACCGGCAATGTCGTCCAAATGAAGATTGTTGATGGCCATTGTATATTCTACGACAATGGCTGCCTGGTACATTTGGGACGCCCCTGGCGTTGCGGTCAGTGGCCCTTGCACCCCTCAATCTTGAATGATGTAAATAATTTTCAGACGATCAAAGCCTCTTGCCCCGGTATTAATCAGGAAATTGCATATGAGGAATTCTGTCGGATTCTTAAAGAGTTGATGGCCGAACAGGGAAATATTCATTGTTGAGGCCGTGATAGATCATGATTCTGGAACTTCTGCTCTTGGGCAAGACCAAGGATACTTATCTGGCACACGGTATTGATGAGTTCAGTGGCCGTCTGAGCCATTATTGCCGGCTTTCACTCCGCTACCTTAAGGTTAAAAAGAAATTGGGTCGGACTGTAGAGGCGGATGTGGGGGAGGAGGGCCGTCTGCTTTTGAGTCAGATCCCTGCGGGCAATCTTGTTGTGGCCTTGGATTCCACTGGGCGACAGTTCACCTCAGAAGAGCTGGCTCGTCAAATTGAGACATGGGAGCTCCGAGGTGAAAAAGGAATCAGTTTTCTGATCGGCGGTCCCTTGGGGCTCTCTCCGGCAGTTGTGGCTCGTGCCGATCTGGTTCTCTCCCTGTCAAAGATGACTTTTACCCATGATATGGTTCGACTTTTTATTTTGGAGCAACTCTATCGGGCCTATACCATAAAAGCCGGTGAGAAGTATCACAAATGAATGTGTCGTAGGAATCCCGAAGGTATATCACCAACGTCTTGACACGACCACCATGATCGTGTGAAAAAGACAATTTTGCATGGCAGCCTGTTATATTCATGATAATTTCCTGTAAAAAGGTCGCAGGGTTCAGCGGATCAGGTAGACATCAAAACGACTGTTTTTCATGTGAATACTATGAGTTGGTCTGGTCAGTGTGAGTTGCGGGGCCCTTTTGGGACGTTTAACGACTACACGCTCTGAGGCGATTGTTAATGCCGTGTCCAGAAGCAGTTCTGAATCATGATCATCTCCAACCAACGTCCTGATCAGGCGCATTTCCTGCTTGTTCAGGGCCGCCTTGTCTCTTTCCGGATACATTGGGTCAAGATAAATGGTCTCGGGAGAAATATGAAGTTGGTCGAGCAAATCAATAGCATTTCCGCTTTGCAGGGATATCCTGTTTATGATTGTTTTACAGATGGGATTATCCTCGGCTCTATTAAGACCATCTTTGAGCAAGGCTGCCAGAATCAGAGAACGTTCGATGAGAGTCACTTTGCACCCGAGCGAGGCAAGGATGAAGCCGTCAATACCGAGTCCGGCTGTCGCATCGACAATTGTGGGGCGATGACCAGGTTTGATGCCCACAGCCCGAGCCAGCGGCTGGCGTATGCCTCCGCCGTGGCGGAGGCGATATCGAAGTGGAGCACTGAGAAAATTTACATGCAATCGGCCGGAGATCTTTCCTTTTTGGGGCTCTCTCTCTTGGAGTTCTAACCCACTGTTTGTGTAGAGCAGGGTGAGCCCGGCTGGGAGTTGTTGCTGATGCACGCAAGTGGTACCCAAAGTGTCAGCCAATGCTGCGGCCTGCTGGTGGAGGGTGTTGTTGTCAGGAGGAAGCCAGCTGACATGGGGTACCCGATGTGAAAGTGTAAGTGATTGTTCCGGTGACATGAGTGAACTTGAAGAGGGAGGAGTATTATCAGAGGATGGCTGCGCCTGTGGCCTCTCCTGTTGACACGATCGACATCTTTACTATAAAGCAAGACGGAACCCTTGCCAGGGAATAATGGTGTAACGATAAAAGAAAATAAGAAATTTAACGTGTGGTTCGCACAAATGCACCTGTTAGAGCAGATTTGATAGGATTTCTCACCATATCTGAGGTGTTATATCAGCTTGATCTGTGTAGAATAACTCGAACAGTTGCAGGATCTTTCCCATGGGGATAAGATTAAGTTGTTGTAGAATCCATGTCGGAAAGAATTTTGCGGCTAGGAATGTGATTCTGGGATTAGGCTGGATGTTTAATAATAATTCTAAAGAAGAAGAGGGATAACAATGCGTAAAAAAATTACAATAATCGGTGCAGGTAACGTTGGAGCTACTGCTGCCCACTGGGCTGCGGCTAAGAATCTCGGTGATGTCGTACTGCTTGATGTTGTCGAAGGTATACCCCAGGGCAAGGCGCTTGATCTGTCGCAGGCTGGCCCGGTTGAAGGTTTTCATTATTCGGTTCTGGGATCAAATGATTATGCAGACTCTGCTAATTCTGATGTGGTGATCATCAGTGCAGGTCTGGCCCGCAAGCCAGGGATGACAAGGGATGATCTCTTGGCTATCAATGTGAAAATTGTCAAAAGCTGTGCAGAAGAAGCCGTAAAGCACTCACCTGACTGTGTTCTGATTGTGGTAACCAACCCTATTGATGCCATGGTTCACACTGCTTTCACGGTCACCGGTCACCCCAAGGAAAAAGTTATTGGAATGGCAGGTGTTCTTGATTCAGCCCGATATCGGACCTTTATTGCTCAGGCCCTGGGCGTGGCACCTAAAGACGTGAATGCCCTGGTTATGGGAATTCATGGTGATAACATGTTGCCTTTGGTGCGCCTGGCCAATGTTGGTGGTGTTCCGCTCACCGATCTGCTGTCGACTGAGGAGATCGATCAGATTGTTCATCGCACACAGACAGGTGGTCTCGAGATCGTCAATCATCTCAAGACCGGTTCTGCGTTTTACACACCAGGTTTGGCTGCAGTAGAAATGGCCGAGGCAGTACTGACTGATTCCAAACGTGTTATGGCCTGTGCTGTCTATCTTGAAGGTGAATTCGGAATCGACGGTTATTTCCTCGGTGCACCAGTGGTGATTGGTGAAAAAGGTGTCGAGCGGATTCTTGAATTTGAGTTGACTGCTGAGGAAAAAGAGGCCCTTGCCTTGAGTGTTGAAGTTGTGAAGACACAGATGGCCGCAACTGGTCTGTAATCGTAATTGCCATTGGATCATATTAGCCCTGAAAATGGAGATATTTTGTTGATTGGCAAGTGTATCAAAGACCTGCTCCAGCGAAAGGTTGCTCCTTTGGATATTCTGCCACAACGTGATCTGCGTGAAAAGCTTGTGGATTTGGTGATGGGCGGTGTGCCAGAGCGCATCGACCATGAAATGAGCGCCAATTTCCAGCAATTGCGTAGCCTTTTTCTGGAGAGCAAGGTCGATGATGTCAACGTTGTTGTCTTCGGTGGAGGTACTGGTCTTTCTAATCTCATAGGTGGTGACAGTCGTAGTCCGTTTTGGGTTCAGGATCCTTTTTCTGGACTCAAAACGGTGTTTCCGGCAACACAGGCCGTTGTGTGTACTGCCGATGATGGCGGTTCCACAGGTGAGTTACTCAAAGAACTGCCTTTGATTGCGCTTGGAGACATTCGTCATGTCCTTCTTTCCTCCATTCAGCTGAGCCGTCTTCAGATTCTTTATGGAATGTCCTCGTCGCAGGCTCGTGATGCGGCAGGAGCACTCTTTTCGCTGTTTAATTACCGGTACAAGCAGAAGCCTGAATCCGTGGACGCACTTTTGGCCATTGCGTGTCCGCAAATGGAGAAGTTACCGGTTCGTCTTCATACCAGGATGCGTGCGCTTGTTGATTGGTTGTTCAGTGATCGGCGGCTCGACGCCGTTCTGGGGCGCCCAAATTGTCTTGGGAATCTCCTGATTGTTTCAGCCATTTATTCAGATGCGTCCTTGTCTGTCAGCAACGATCAAATGATCGCTGAACAGAAACAACTGGAGCAGGCCACTTACAATGGTCTTGTGTCGTTGTCCAGTGTTATGGGAGTTGGTGAGCAGGCTGTCCTGCCCTGTACTGCTACTCAGTCTCTTCTCAGTTTTTTGTATGTGAATGGTGTTGAAATTGCCGGTGAACATAAATCTGATTCGGCCCGTCGAGGTTATCCCGTAGATCGTGTCTATACAGATTTTTGTGCCCCCCCTCATGTGTACCCGGAAGTTTTGGCCAGTATTGAACAGGCAGACATACTCATTTTGGCACCGGGTAGCCTGTACAGCTCCCTGATTCCTGTTTTTCAGACTCCGGAAATCGCCCAGGCAGTTCGAGCTAATCAGCGGGCCATGAAAATTCTTGTTTCTAATCTCTGGGTTCAGGCAGGAGAAACTGATCAGAGTATTATTGACCCGGAACGGAAGTTTTACGTATCCGATATGATCCGGGCCTATGAACGGAATATTCCAGGTGGCATTGGTGGCTTGGTTGATCAGGTCCTGTGTCTGTCGCTCAACGATATTCCAGCTTCAGTTTTCCAGGATTATGGTTTGGAGGGGAAGGCACCGATCTATCTCGATCGGGAAAAAGTTCAACGCCTGGGGTTTCTTCCGTTGGAGTGCGGAATTTTCTCCAGAAAACTGTTGGATGAGCATCGTGTGATTCAGCATGATCCGGAGCATTTTGCACAAGTGGTTAAGGCCCTGTGGTTGATGGAAAAACACTGTGGTGATGGCCAGACAGCAAATGTTAAAGATGCAGATGTCTCTCACGTACCCGGAGGAGCGCTTAAAAAACCGGTGCCAGTTTCTTCTGTTCGTTATCAGGCTCTGCGAGAGCACGTTGAAACCTTATCGCTTAAACTGAATGTTGAGCTTTTACCACCGTTAACTGATTCACAGTTGCGCAGTTCCCTGGTCGACATCCTTTGGCTTCACAAAGATATTCCGCTGGAGCACCTGAATCATATAGCAGGTGTTCATTGTGTCAGTAAGGATCTCTGGCATAGAAGCCAAAAATGGGACCAGATCTATTCTTTTTATGACCCTGTTGACCAACTGATTAAAATTCGGTCCGATCAGTTCCTTGATCATGGTCGATTGGAAGTGGCGTTTCTGATAGGCTTGGGGGAATCTTTGCTTGGCCGCTATGCTGCCCGTAAAGAAATGAGCCCGCTGGAGGCTGGTGGAGTTGTGGTAGGAAAGATTTTTGATCTATTTCTGGCGCCACCTGAAGAGCGCGACTGTTATTTCATTGAAAAGGACCTTTCCCTGTATCTGACGCTTGCTCGTTTATTGCCACACCCTCAACAACCCAATCGGTTCACGCGGGTCATTAATGGTCATGAGGGTTTTACACCCCCTGGTCTTATGTTTGGCCTTTACTATGCCTGGTATCTGGATAATCGTTTTTCAAGCCATATTGAATACAAGATGGCAATCAGAAAGATCGAAAGGGCCGATATGATATCCTGCCAGATAGAAAGCCGGAACCGTCGTCAGGATTTGGTGACGTTCTTTCGGGAAGTTGTTTTTGCAAAAGAAAGAGCTTTGAAATAGGTCTCTTCATAACGTTTCTGTGGATGCTACTCTTATGCGAATCATGATCGTTGGAGCAGGCCAGGTTGGTTATTTTCTGTGCGAACGTTTTTCTAACGAAGGCCAGGATGTTGTTCTGATCGATACCAACAAGGAACGATTGCAAAAGATTGAGCGTGATTTGAATATCATGACCGTGCACGGCAGTGGTGCCTCAGCCCGGATTCTGGCTGAGGCTGGTATTGCCAAAACCCAGTTGTTCATTGCGGCGACAGATAGCGATGAGGTGAATCTGGTTTCCTGTATCATGTCGAGAAGTTATGATGTGGAAACCAGGATCGCTCGAGTTCGCAATGAAGATTTTCTCGAGCAGGGCCTTCTGCAACATGAGGACTCGCTGGGCATAGATCTGATGATCAGTCCGGATCAGGCCATGTGTGAAGAGATTGTTGGTCTCTGTCATGTCTCTGCAGCCTTTGACATGGCTGAGTTTGCTGGTGGTCAGCTGATGCTGCTTGGTTATCAGATTTCTGATGGCAATGCCCTGGTCGGTCACAGTCTTATGGACCTGCAGCAGCGGGATGGATCTCATAATTTTGTAATGACTGCTGTCATTCGCGGGAGTCAAACCATCATTCCTCGAGGACAGGATCGGATTGAGGCCGGTGACAGGGTTTATTTAATGCTGCGACGCAGCGATATTCCGGCAGTTGAGCGCATTTTTCACCTGACAAGTCGAGTTCCACGCCGGGTCTTCATCATCGGGGGCGGCACAACAGGTTATCTAGTTGCTCGCTCTCTGGAGGACCTGAAGGTTGATGTCGTCCTTGTGGAGAAGAATCGTGAGCGCTGTACGTATCTTGCGGAGAATCTGAGCCGGACAAGAGTCCTGAACTGTGACGGTCTTGAGGCACATGATCTTCTGGATGAGGGTATTGATCGTGCCGATCTGGTGATTTCGCTTACTGAAAGCGATACCACGAATCTCCTTTCCAGTATTCTGGCCAAACATCATGGGGCTGGTAAGTGCATTACCAAGATTACCCGGCACGATTTTGTCCCATTGCTCAGCAATCTTGGTATTGATGTGGCCCTCAGTGCCCGCCAGGTGGCTGCGAGCATGATTTTGCGCTATATCCGCAGAGGTGCAATCGGTGCCGTGGCCACGATCATGGGCAGTGATGCCGAGGCCATGGAGATTGGAGTTCCGCACCTGAGAAAGTTTGACAATATTCCTCTCAAGGAGCTGAAGTTTCCCATGGGGGCAGTCATTGGTGCCATTGTCCGTAACCGACAGGTTCTTATTCCATCGGGCGAGACATTGATTAAGTCAGGTGATAATCTGGTGGTCTTTTATGTCAAGAATGCGGCTACTGCAGTTGAAAAATTACTGCGTCCGGAAGGCTGACTATGCGCACCGGCGGTGTCCTTAATTTTCTGGGCAGACTCTTGCTCGTTCTGTCCCTCCTACTCCTGACCCCCATCCCTTTTTCTTTGTACTACCATGATGGTATGGTCGGTGCATTTATTCTCTCTGCTCTAATGGGTGCAATTGCCGGGGGCCTACTGGTTGCTCTTTTTCGGCCTGAAAAGGAACTGGGATACCGGGATGGCTTTGCCATTGTTGTGCTCAGTTGGGTCATGCTGGCTTTTCTTGGGGCTTTACCCTACTACTTTTCAGGGCAGATGGTCTCGTTTATCGATTGCTATTTCGAGTCCATGTCCGGATTTACCACTACTGGCTCGACTATTCTCGTGGAAGTTGAAATTCTGTCCAGGAGCCTGCTGTTCTGGCGGGCCCTGACGCATTGGTTGGGCGGGATGGGGATTATTGTATTAACTCTGGCCGTCCTTCCACTTCTTGGAGTCGGTGGCATGCAGCTCTTTCAAGCCGAGATGCCCGGGCCAACGAAAGACCGCCTGGCCCCTCGGATTCAGTCGACGGCCAGAATCTTATGGTCTGTCTATGTCCTTTTTACATTATTTGAAGTGGTGTTACTTATGCTGGGCGGGGTTGATTTCTTCAATGCCTTGTGCCACTCTTTTGCCACCCTGGCTACCGGAGGTTTTTCTACTCACACCACCAGTATCGCTTTTTATGATTCGATCTATGTTGAGTTGGTGGTGATCCTTTTTATGTTTCTGGCCGGGATCAACTTTGCCCTTCATTTTCAAATGCTGACTGGCCGTTCATTGGTTTTCTGGCGAAACGAAGAACTGCGCCTCTATGTGGCTCTGATTGTAACAGCTATTGTGTTGATTATGACGGCGAACTATGTATACGGAACTATTTCTACGTTCGGTGATGATCTGCGCCAGGTGGTGTTCCAGGTGGTCTCTGTTGTCACAACGACTGGTTTTGGCACAGCTGATTTTGATCAGTGGCCTTCCATGTGTAAGGTTCTTCTGGTGTCTTTGATGTTTGTGGGTGGGTGTGCTGGTTCCACTGCAGGCGGTATAAAGGTGGTGCGTATTCTTCTCTTTTTCAAGTATGCAAGACTTCAACTGCAACGCCTGGTTCATCCTCATCAAGTGGGGGGAATCAGCTATGGTGGTTCACGGGTCTCACAGGAAATACTCATTGCAATACTAGGATTCTTTGCTCTTTATCTGGTCTTTTTTCTCGCTGCCAGTCTCATGGTAACGGCCATGGGTGTTGATATTGTAACTGGAATAACAGCGGTTATTGCCACTCTTAATAATATTGGCCCAGGTCTGAATCTGGTTGGCCCGAGCCAAGACTTCGGTCACCTGCCAGATACGGTCAAGGTGGTTTTGACCTTTTGTATGCTGGCCGGTCGTCTGGAGCTTTATACCTTGGCCGTTCTTCTCACCCCAGGATTCTGGAAAATGGCCCGTCGGCCTTTGCTGCGATCGTGGGCTTCATTTGGTGGTCAGGTATCTCACCCGAAACCATAAGAGAATTGAGAACAGGCAAGAGTATGTTGCTAAATATATTCATAATTTAATGATATGAGCAGGTTCAGCATGTTGAGATTACTTTGTTCCATTGCTGTTTGAGAACTTTGACTGAAACCTGTTTGGCCCGTTTTATTTCCGGAGCAAAAAGGAGGAGCCGGTATTCTCCTAACAGCCTGAGGTAACGATCTTGCTCTCTGCGACAATCGTTGCCACACGCCTCATCAGCTGGTTTCAGTTCTTTGAGACGATTCTGCCACGGCTGAAGTTCTTTTGCTTTCCGTTGATCTTTGTTTGGGTCGGCATAGGCCCGTTCGATCCGGATCAATAAGCCCTGGAGATAGCGTTGCGCGTCACGCAAGTCCTGGCTCTTCATTCTTCTTAAAAAATCCTGGGGGAGCAGAGTGTTCAGCTCTTCATTGCAGAGTTTCGCCTGATCATGAAAAAGTGGGTTCCTCCGACCCGAGAGTTTGGTGAAACGGGTGATCTCCATCTGAATGTGATTTCGTAGGCGGAGGAGTTGAAAAACCGTGTCGCACAGGAGTTTGCCCTGTCGATAGAGGCCAACGTCGCGGACTGCTGTGATGGTGTTGTTGAAATCTTCTTTTTCAGGAATGGCCCCGTCGGCGGTGTTGAATAGATCTCTGAAAATGGTGCTGAGCAGTTGTTCCAGGGTTTCCTGGCGACCACCCAATGCCTGGGTAATCCAAAGCGCTGAGGGGGCTGAGAGACTGGTTGTGCAATATTTTTTTAACAGACGGTACTGGTCGCTGAAGGCAAGCTGGTAGAGAAATTGAATACCCAGCTCACTGCGTCTTCGTGCCTCACGTCGGTCTCTGATAAATTGCACGGTAACCCCCCCACGATCCCGTACAGGATCAAGAGCTGGGAAGAGATAGCCACTGATCTCACTCTGCTGAGTGTAGCATGTTAACTGGTGAGGAAGGTCCGTGAAGTCCCACTGTTTGAAGAGTCGATCCTCCCATAATTTTTTAACCTTCACTTCATTTGGGTTGAGTGGGGCGTTTAATCCGGTTTTACGTGGTTTTTGGGTGAATTCTTGCCGCAGTTTGCTGAGAGAGCGACCCGCGATTAAGGTCTTTCCTTCATGATCAAAAAAAAGCAGTCGCATTTGCAGGTGCGGAGGCAGCTCGGTGGGCCAGTCGCTGCGATTGACGGTACGTCGAAAATGTTTGAGGATCACTCGTTCTAATCCATGGAGCAGGGAACCTTTTCCGTGATCCAGATCATCGAGGAGGAGGTCGACTGTCTGGTTGAGAGGGATCAGGTGTTTACGGATTGATTTGGTCAGACCCTTGAGCAGGAAGTGAACTTTCTCACGCAGCAGACCGGGAACCAGCCACTCAAAACGTGATTCATTGATGGAATCTAAAATATCGGCTGGGATGCGGACCGTGACCCCGTCGTTCTCTGATCCTGGCTCGAAGTGATAATCCAGTTGAAAGGTCATGTTGCCGTTGTTGATATGGGCAGGAAAGTCTGAGAGCTCATGGCTTTCAGGGGTACGATTGATGATGTCGGCTTCCTGCATCACC
Organism: Candidatus Desulfatifera sulfidica; assembly: GCA_014381505.1. Taxonomy (GTDB): domain Bacteria; phylum Desulfobacterota; class Desulfobulbia; order Desulfobulbales; family Desulfocapsaceae; genus Desulfatifera; species Desulfatifera sulfidica. The sequence goes on from JACNLK010000023.1 coordinate 24,255, forward strand.
AGGGTGCCTTTCGGCTGTCCTTTCAGAAAACGGCTGAGGGTAAATCGGTCATAGACTGTGGCCGGAAGTCGTTGCTCGTAAAATGCCGACAAAGTATGTTCATCAACCAGTAGATCCCGGGTCCGCAGTCGTTCTTCGGTCTCTTCCCAGGCCCGAACCAATGTTAGATTTTTCTTGAGAAAATCAAAATTGGTCAGCAACTCGCCGCCAAGCAATGCCGACTGAATGAAAATCTGCCGCGCCTCGGACTGGTTTTTGGTATGACTGCGGCCAAAGTTAACCGTTCGACCGGCAACAATGATCATACCAAAGAGGCTGACCTGTTCATCTGCGATAACCTGTCCGTTTTTCTTCTGCCAACGAGGGTTTGACCAGGACCTTCGGCAGAGATCTCCGGCAAGATTCTCCAGCCACAATGGGTCGATGTCGGCGACTGTTAATGCATAGAGGCGATTGGTTTCAAGAAAAGTGGCCGCCACGATCCAAGGACCACTGGTCTTGAACTGGTGAGAACCAGGGAAAATCATCAGTTCACGGCCGCCACTGCCCTGGTAGAGCCGATCTTTTTTCTTTTGAGCCACGTTGCGCAGAAAACCGGTACACAGGGCTTGATGTACTGCAATGTAAGAAGCTGGCCCAAGGTTATCTTTATATCCCTTGTGCCCTTCAAGGAGTCTTCCCAGTTGCTCATGAAGATCAAACCATTCGCGCATGCGCTGGAAGGAGAGGAAGTACGATTTGCAGAATTTTTTCAGGCGGTTCCAGGATTTAACCTCATCTTTCACATCATGAAACAATTTCCATATGTTAAGCAGAACCAGAAAATCTGACTTGTCATGGTTGAATTTGGCATGGGCTTGGTCGGCCGCGTGTTCCTGGTCGGCAGGCCGCACCCGTGGATCCTGAATAGCCAGGGCCGCTGCTATGATCTTGATTTCAGTCAGGCAGCCCAGATCTCGAGCGGCAATAATAATCCGACTGATGCAGGGGTCCATGGGCAGATCAGACATGAGACGACCATGCTTGGTCAGTTTATTGCTCCGGTTTACGGCACCAAGTTCGCTGAGGAGTTGCTGACCATCGCGGATGGTATTTCGAGACGGTGGTTCAACAAAGGGAAAATCATCGGCAGCGCCAAGCCCGAGTGCATGCATGCGCAGGATCACTTCGGCCAGGTTGGATCTTTTAATTTCCGGCAGGGTGAAACGGTCTCGCTCGAGGTAGTCTTCTTCGCTGAACAGGCGTATACAGATGCCTGGCCCGACACGTCCGCAGCGCCCGGCCCGCTGATCGCAGCTGGCTCTTGATATCCTGGTTATGGGCAGACTGGTGATCTTTGATCGTACATTGTAGCGCGATATTCTGGCCAGCCCGGAATCAAGAACGTATCGGATACCCGGCACTGTGATCGAGGTTTCAGCCACGTTGGTGGCAACGATTATTTTGGGTTGCTTGGCTGGTTGAAATATCTTTCGTTGATCCGCGGATTGAAGGCGGCCGAACAGGGGGAGGATCAGTGTGTTGGGCAGTTTCTCGTTCAGCAGATTACAGCAGGTGCGGATGTCCCGTTCTGTGGGGAGAAAGATCAGGGTGTCACGTGCGCCTTCCCGGCGAAAGAGCTCGTGGATCGTTTCAACACAGTGATCGAGACGACTGTCGTCGTCTGTTGATTCAAGGTCGGCATGGGGGACATAGCTGATCTCAACCGGGTAGGTACGTCCGGCAATGGAGAGAACCGGAGCATGACCAAAATGCTTGGAGAATATATCGGTGTCAATGGTGGCAGAGGTGATGATCACCTTGAGATCAGGCCTTCGCGGGAGTAGGTTTTTGAGGTATCCCAGGAGGAAGTCGATGTTCAGGCTGCGCTCGTGGGCCTCATCAATAATGATTACCCGGTATCGTTTGAGCAGTGGATCACGTCGGGTCTCGGCCAGAAGAATGCCGTCGGTCATGAACTTGATTCGCGTACCCTTATCAGTGTGATCGTGGAAGCGAATCTGGTAGCCAACCATTTGACCAGCGTTTACAGGGTCCAGTTCGTTGCGAACACGCTCGGCCACAGAGACTGCTGCCACTCTTCGTGGTTGCGTACAGCCAATGAGTTGAGAATTATGGGGATCAATCTCCAGACAGATTTTGGGCAGTTGAGTGGTCTTGCCCGAGCCGGTGTCGCCCTCGACAATGATCACCTGATGTTCGAGGATCGCCGCTCGGATCTCCTCTTTGTAGCCGGAAATAGGTAGATTGTCCGGATAATGAATTTTCATGGAAGAAACTTGGCTGCAGGGATTTATATGTGGTAGAGTTTGGGTCAGTAGAGTTTGTCATCTTAGCATGTTATCCCAGAACCTGAAAGAGTAGAGGTGTAGATGAAGATCCGTAAGGCAGTAATTCCAGTGGCCGGTTTAGGAACCCGTTTTTTGCCTGCCACCAAGGCTATTCCTAAAGAAATGCTGACCATTGTTGATCGCCCCACCATTCAATATATAGTTGAAGAGGCAGTGACCTCGGGTATAGAACAGGTGATTTTTGTCACCAGTGAGGGGAAATCGGCCATTGAAAACCATTTTGATTATAATTTCGAACTGGATATGGTTTTGAAGGAAAAGAACAAAATTTCCTTGGGTCAGGAGTTGGAAGAGATATCGAATTTGATCGATATTATTTCCGTTCGTCAAAAAAAACCACTGGGGCTGGGGCATGCCATCTGGACGGCCCGGCACGTTGTTGGTGACGAACCTTTCATGGTTCTGCTGGGTGATGATCTTGTTCTGAATGATCAGCCCTGTGCTAAACAGATGCTTGATCTCTTTGCAGAGGTGCAGGAATCCATTGTTGCCGTACAGCGGGTTCCCATGAATGAAACATATCAGTACGGTATTGTCGAGGGTGAAGCTTTGGAGCGCAAGTGGACCCATCAGGTTCATCGTATGATTGAAAAGCCTGCTCCCGGGACATCACATTCGGATATGGCCATCATTGGTCGTTATGTTCTCATGCCGGAGATCTTTGATTATCTGGGACGCACGACCCCTGGGCATGGTGGTGAAATTCAGCTCACTGATGCCCTTTTGGCCCTGAGTAATAAGCGTGGCATGTATGCGTATGAGTTTCAGGGCACTCGCTATGATGCCGGAGATAAGTTGGGGTACCTCAAGGCCATTCTAGCCTATGGCCTGAATCATGAATCCCTGGGAGCCCCACTGAAGGCACACCTGAAACAGTTGGTTGTTGATCTGTGATTCTCTCATGCCTTTATGCTGCGTGCTAACCATACTGTGATTTCGTTATGACCCTGCTTGAAGTTGCGGTGGCCGCCCCCCTGGTTCACACCCTTACCTATACCCTGGATCAGGGATCAGTGCCTGCGGGCTGTCGGGTCCTGGTGCCGTTGGGGCGAAGGCGGGTCACTGGCTATGTGCTGGGGGAGCAGCATCGGGCGCCCAAAGGATTTGCTCTTAAATCGGTCATTGAGATTCTTGATCGTACCCCTCTTTTTCCGGTCAATCTTGTTCCTTTTTTCCGCTGGATTGCTGATTATTATCACTACCCTCTTGGTGAGGTGATTAAGACCGCCTTGCCTGGAGGGCTCAGTGTACAAAGCCGCAAACGGATCAGCCTGGTTCACCCTTCGGAATCTACAGGAGCTGCAAAAGCTGTCTCTCACGATGAAACAAAGCGTCCGGGCTGGTATCAGCAGTTGTGTAGAGATGGCAGTCTAACACTCTCTGAGTGTGCAAAAATCCTCAAGACCGCAGCGGGCAGACGTCAGGTTCAGAAACTGCTGGATCAAGGTCTTGTGGTCATTCAGGAAGAGCTGGTCGGTAGCCGCTCCGGTGTTAAGACCGAGACGTGTTATGGATTGCTTCCTGAACTGTTGCCTCCTGAAATCTCTACAAAGTTCATCAGTTCGCAAGAGGGGCCACTTGGGAAGACCCAATTGCAACAGTTGTTGGCCTGGCTCCCTGCAATTGAAGAATTATCTCTTCCTGAACTCAAAACCCTCTATTACCTGCTCAGTCTTTCGGGGCCCCACATACAACGGCCAGTGCCCGGGAAAGAGCTGCGTTGCCTGTACAGCGGTGCTAGCAAGGGGTTGACCAGTCTGCTGGCAAGAGGAGTGATTCAAGCATTGGAGCAGCGTGTTTTTCGGAGCCCTTCGGGGGAGTTACTCCCCTTCTTTTCGCGCCCCGTTGATTTGTCACCCGAGCAGGAGCACGTCCTGAGCGAGATTTTGCCTCAAGTGGCTGAGCGCTTTTTTTGCCCCTGTCTTCTCTTTGGCATCACCGGCAGCGGCAAAACCGAGGTCTATTTACGGGCGGCCGAAGCGACCCTGGCCCGAGGCCGTGACGTCCTGATTTTGGTGCCGGAGATCGCCTTGGCAACTCAACTTGAAGGGCATTTTGTCTCACGTTTTGGTGACAAGGTTGTTCTGATGCACAGTGGATTGTCAGCAGGGGAACGCTATGATCAGTGGACTCTGGCCGCATCGGGGCAGGCCAAGGTGGTGATTGGCGCCCGCTCAGCAGTCTTTGCCCCTTTGGCCGACCCCGGTCTGATCATTGTTGATGAGGAGCATGACGGCGGATTCAAACAGGATGACGGTCTGCGTTACAACGGCCGTGATCTTGCCGTACTCCGAGGCAAGATTCAGGAGAGCGTGGTCATTCTCGGATCGGGAACTCCCTCGGTGACCAGTTCGTACCATGCCCGTAGTGGAAAATATCGACTTCTGACCATGAAAAAAAGGGTTCAGGAGCGATCTCTGCCCAAAATTAGCCTGGTCGATCTGCGCGATAAGAATGAAAGAGAACGGGGGCGGGCCATAGGCCGTCAGCTGGAGCAGGGCTTGCGTGAGACGCTGGCAAGTGGTCATCAAAGTTTGCTTCTTTTGAACAGACGTGGTTTTTCATCTGTGTTGCTTTGTAAAGATTGTGGCGAACCAGTGCAATGTCGTCATTGCAAGGTCAGCCTCACATACCACCAGGGGCGCAAACAGCTGATCTGTCATCATTGTGGTTTTACATTAAAAAGCGCTGTGATCTGCAGCAGCTGCCGGTCGACTGAGCTGGTTCCTGTCGGGTTTGGTACGGAACGTATCGAGGATGAGATACGAAGTCTGTTCCCCGAGGCCAGAATTGCCCGGCTTGATGCTGATACGGCAGGTGATCGTAAGCAGTTCCTTACCATCCTCAGCTCCATGCGTGAACACAGGATCGATATCCTGATTGGAACCCAAATGATTGCCAAGGGGCATGACTTCCCGCTGGTGACTTTGGTGGGGGTGATCTGGGCCGATGGTGGTTTGTGTATGCCCGATTTTCGTGGGGGGGAGAGAACCTATCAACTCCTTTCACAAGTGGCCGGGCGAGCAGGGCGGGGGGATGTTGCAGGACGAGTTATGGTTCAGACCTATCGACCGGATCATTACGCGGTTGAGCTGGCCCGACAACATGACTATGAGACTTTTTTTGAACGGGAGATTGCCCTGCGCAGTTCACCGTGTTTTCCACCGCTGGTACGATTGGTTAATCTGCAAATCAGTGGCGGCCGCGATCCCCAGGTGAGGCAGGCGGCCCAGGATTTGGCCGCCTTCTGTCGTAACATCATGAAAGAGCTTGGACTGCAGCTTGAACTGCTCGGCCCGGCCCCAGCGCCTCTGGAGCGACTTCGTGACCGCTATCGCTGGCAACTCCTGGTCAAAAGTAAGAGCTGCGGTGACCTTCAGCGTCTCTGTGGTCGGATTACCGAAGCACGCAATGACCTGAGTCGAGGTGACCTGGCCATTGTTATTGATGTGGATCCGGAAAATTTACTCTGATGGCCTGCTCAATCTCGGGCGCATTCTGGCTTGATTAACCAAAAAAATACCGCAGGCATATGGTCTGTATTCCGAGGATGCAGTTTGAGGGGGCGTGCAGATCCTGGGTGAGAAGACAATTTTTTAAGGGAGCCTCTTGTTACAGTCCCGTTAAAATCCCTTTGAGATATTCGCGGTTGAGTCGGGCGATATTGCGGATGGATATGTTCTTGGGGCAGACCGCCTCGCATTCTTTTTCGTTGGTGCAGTTGCCAAACCTTTCCAGATCCATGGTCCTGACCATATTCTGGGCCCGTTCTTTGCGCTCAGGTTGACCCTGCGGCAGGAGGGCCAGCTGGGATATTTTTGCACTGGTGAAGAGCATGGCTGAGCCATTGGGACAGCTGGCAATACAGGCTCCGCACCCAATACAGGCGGCGGCATCCATGGCCAGTTCTGATGTCTGCGATGGGATAGGGATGCTGTTGCCTTCCGGGGTGCCACCTGTGTTGACTGAAACATAGCCACCGGATTGGATGATTCGATCCAGGGATGAGCGGTCAATAACCAGATCCCGTTGGACCTTGAAGGCCCGGGAGCGGAAGGGCTCGACAACTATCGTTTCACCGTTTTTAAAATGACGCATATGAAGTTGGCAGAGGGTCGTCCCGGGCTCAGGTCCATGCGCGATACCATTGACCACTGCACCGCATGTACCGCAGATTCCCTCACGGCAGTCGTGATCAAAGGCCACCGGCTCTAAATTCTTATGGGTCAGCTCTTCGTTAAGGACGTCAAGCATTTCCAGGAATGACATGTCTGTGGAGATGTCATTCAGGTTGTATGACTCAAATATCCCATCGCTGATACTGTCTTCCTGACGCCAGATTTCGAGTTTAATGTTGATTGTGGGCATTGTTTTTTAATTGGTTATTTCTGTGTTCTTTTTATCGTTCGCGTGATGGTTTGACTGGATGTGTTACTTGTAGCTTCTCTGGCTTGGGCTGACATTTTCAAAGGTCAGTTCCTCGCGGTGCAGAAGTGGCTTTTTGTCTTCACCCTGGTACTCCCAGACAGACACGTGGCTGAAGTTTTCATCGTTACGCAGGGCCTCGTTTTCTTCTGTCTGACTTTCTTCCCGTAAATGACAGCCGCAGGATTCCTCGCGGGCCAGGGCATCACGGATCATAATTTCAGCAAACTCGAGAAAATCGGCAACACGACCGGCACGCTCCAAAGACTGGTTTAACTGTTCGCCTTTACCGGGGACATAGACCTTCTCCCAGAATCTCTGCTGGATCTCGGGCAGTTTCTTCAGCGCCAATTCCAGTCCTTCGCTGTTACGTGCCATGCCGCAATTATCCCAGAGAAGTCGACCCAATTCCCTATGAATCTCGTCTACTGTTACGGAGTCCTCTGTTTTTTTGGAACTGTTGCGCAGCAGGCGTTTGATCCGTTGTTTACAGCTCTCCTCGGCTTCGGTAAAGGCCTGGTGGGAGGTGGTTACGGTTGTTTGTTCAGTACTGCCGAGAAAATGGGCAATTGAGGTACCTACAACAAAATATCCGTCGGCCAGTCCCTGCATCAGCGCACTGGCCCCAAGGCGGTTGGCTCCGTGATCTGAAAAATTACATTCGCCAATGGCAAACAGGCCAGGAATGGTGGTCATCAGGTCATAATCGACCCACAGTCCGCCCATGGTGTAATGGACGGCAGGATAGATCATCATGGGTTCGTGCAACGGGTTGCTGGCTGTTATCTTCTCATACATCTGGAAAAGATTGCCGTACTTACGGAGAATTACATCCTCGCCGTCACGGTTGATGGCCTCGCTGAAATCAAGATATACAGCAAGATTAGTGGAACCCACACCTTTGCCGGCATCACATTGTTCTTTGGCATTACGTGAGGCCACATCCCGGGGGACCAGGTTACCAAAGCTGGGATACTTGTTCTCCAGGTAATAGTCGCGTTCCTCTTCGGGGATATCTGCAGGTGAGCGCTTGTCCCCTGGGTTTTTTGGAACCCATACTCGACCATCATTGCGCAGACTCTCACTCATCAGGGTCAACTTTGACA
>JACNLK010000010.1 GCA_014381505.1 Candidatus Desulfatifera sulfidica
AGACCGGATAATTCCAGAAGTGCAGTTCCTTGTAGTCAAAACTGATCAGAAAAAGAATTCCCAATGTACCGCCCAGGAAGAAATAGGCCTGGCGCACATAGGGCGGTATCCCCCAAGGACTCGGTGGGTATGAAGCACTATAGAGATTAAACAGGGCCATCCCGGAAACAAGAAGAACCAGAAGAAGAAAGCCCCAATCAAAACTGATCAAAAAACGTCGATCTACCCGAAACATCGTTCTCTCATCAAATCTTGAGTTATCTGTTCACTTGCCTTCCCGGACACCATCAATTTCCCCGTCCATCATCCTGCACAGCCAGCTGCAGCCGTTCGCTGACATACTGCTCCAATATTGCCTTGGCCACCGGGCCTGCCCCACTGCTTCCATGCAGACCATGCTCCACCAAAACGGTAACAGCAATCTCAGGATCTTCGGCAGGGGCATAGGCCGTGAACCAGGCATGATCCCTGTATTTATAGGGAATATCTTCTTCCTTCAGGTCCTTGTATTGAGCAACCCGCACCACCTGCGCAGTTCCGGTTTTCCCGGCCATGGTCAAGCCTTCAATACGAGCAATACGACCGGTTCCATGTTGACCATGGACGACCTCAATCAAGCCCTGACGAATCAACTCCATATGAGACTCTTTTTCATTCAGCTCGCCCACCAGTACCGGTTCAAACTCAGAAAGCACCTGCCCGTCTGGATCCACCACCCGTTCAACAAGTTGCGGCAGATAGCGTTTACCACCATTGGCCAGGGTCGCTGTCAGCTGACAAATCTGCAAAGGAGTGACCAGGTTAAAACTCTGACCAATGGCCACAGACAGGGTCTCACCATCCTGCCATCGCACCCCGTCTCGCTCTTTCTTCCACTTTTTGGTCGGGACCAAACCTGCTTTCTCATGTTCCATTTCCACCCCGGTACGTTCGCCTAACCCAAATTTACGGGCATACTCGGCCAGGACATCCACTCCAACACGTTGCCCCACCTGATAAAAATAAACATCACAGGACTGGGCCAGGGCCCCTTTTAAATCCACAGCCCCATGACCGCTGTGTTTCCAGCAGCGGTAGCGACGATTACCGAACACATAATATCCGGGACAATAAATAACCGTCTCCTCATCAATCACTCCGGCTGCCAGGCCCGCCAGCGCAGTGACCATTTTATAGGTGGAGGCCGGCGGATATTGACCCTGAATAGCCTTATGCATAAAGGGATGACGAGGATTATCAAGCAGGGCCTGCCATTTGGCATGAGAAATACCACCGACAAAATCCTCCAGGTGCAGAGGCGGAGTTGAGGCCAGAACCAGGAGACGACCGGTCTTGACCTCCATGACCACCACAGCCCCCGCCTTATCACTGTCCATCATCACACCCTCTGCCACCCGTTGCAATTCACTATCGAGCGTCAAATGAATTTCATTGCCCGGCAGGGGTTCAATACTCTTTAACAGTTGCTGCTCAAAACCACGGGCATTCACTTCTGAAAATTTCAGCCCCTTCTCCCCCCTGAGATCGCTCTCCCGCAGACTCTCAAGGCCCATTTTACCCACCAGGTCTCCTCCCCGATAAACTGAAGCGTCCTGTTTTTCCAGTTCACGGCGACTGATCTCTCCCAGATAACCGATGGTATGAGCTGCCATGTCACCATAATGATAGACCCTGGATGGCAAGGCCTCGATCCTGATGCCGGGAAACTCGTGGTTGTGATTTTCAAGATAGGCAAGGGTCTCCCAGTCCACATCCTCCTTCAAACGGATAGGTATGTACCTGGGTCTGTTTTCTGCCTCACGTATTCTCTTCCAGAACACGGAGATATCCTCATCCACAACCCGTGACAACTTTTTGAGAAGCTCATCAATATCATTTGAATCTTCACGTACGAGAACCACATTAAACGATGGTCGGTTGGTAACCAGCTCCCGCCCCTTCCGATCAAGGATATTTCCTCGCGGTGCCACCACCTCCTGAATCCGAACACGATTGGTATCTGCCCGTTTACTATACTCCACACCCTTATGGATCTGAAGAAACCAGAAACGGAAAAGAATCAGGCCCACAAAACCGAGAAGGACCCCGGAAACCACCAGCAAACGCTTTTTTTGCGCATCAAGAGCTTCGTCGTCATATTCATTGACCTGCCCGACCTCTTTAAAACGCTTCCATTTATCCATAGATCCTCCCAATTACCGGAAACGGTTCCCGGACCGGCGCAACAAGATCCGTGATGCAAAACGACGCCCGGCAAATATCTCAAAAAGACGATTCAAGGCAAGGAAACAGGGGATGGAGGCCACCAGCAGGACAAAGGTCTCCTTTATCACCTGAGACCAACGCCACTCCAACAGAGCATCTGGCTGAATGATAATAAAAAAAACATAAAACAAGAGTTGAACCACAAAATAACTGGCTCCGATCATTGGAATCTGATACAGCCCCTCTCTGATGGGGCTCTTTTCAGCAAGTATTTTCAACAAGATGAAAACCAGAAAATAGAGCACAGGGTAAATGCCAAGATAAAAGCCGGAAACAACATCCATCATCCAGCCATAGAAAATAACAAGCAATAAGCCACGAACCCAATCAAAACGATAGGCCACGAAAACCACAAGCACAAAAAGAAGATCAGGACTCCCTAACCATACCGGAAAAAACTGAAAGATTGTTGTCTGAACTGCCAGCAACAAAAGAGCCAGCAGAAAAAAAACAAACGTGACCAACATCAGCTACTCCCTCCGGCTCTCATCCGAAAGCAGCTCCTCATCGATCTTCTGTTGCTCTCCAAGATTAACAAACAGGAATTCCAGACGTTCAAAATCCACTGCAGGCTTCACATCAACCTCCAGGAACATCCCCCGGCTATGCGAACGCACGGCCGATACTGCCCCCAGCGGCACTCCTGATGGAAACATACCACCAGCCCCGGCAGTCACAACCATATCCCCCACCTCGATATCGCTGTTTTTCAGTACATAATGAAGGCTATATCCCTTTGTACCTGCTCCTTTCAAGACGCCACGCACGCGGTTCTTTTGCACAATTGCATCAATGGCACTACTGGGGGCATTGGCCAGCAATATCTTTGAATAATTCCTGGATACCTGAATGACCTGCCCGGCTACTCCCTGCGATGTTCTGGCAACCATACCAGACACCACGCCATCAGCACGGCCACGATCAACCACCAGGGTCTGAAACCAAAAGGATGGGTCTTTACCCACCACACGGGCAGTCAAAGGAGGAAAATCAGCCGCCTTTTTAAAGGCCAGCTCAGTCTCAAAATTAAGGTTTCGCGTATAAGCCTCACGATACTCACTCAGGTCCTCGTGAAGTTTATCTATTTCCTTTAAAAGGCGCTTATTCTCATCACGGAGGTCCCACAAGGCCACATAGTCATCTTTCAATGCGACCAGTGCACCGCTGCTTCTGGTAAACAAAACCTGAACAGGCCCCAGGGTTTCCAGGGCCATCTGATGAAAAAAGCCCATACGTCCACCCACGGCGGACCCAAAAAAGAAAAAAAGAAGAAGGAAGAGCCCGAAAAAGCTGAACAGCCGGATCAGGGTGATACGAGGACGTCTCTTGGTATGGTTTGTCTTATTTCTCACAAAACCCGTAACATCAAACACAGTCCGTCAATCCATTTGCATACGGATTGATCACAGGCAGATTGCCGACTGTAACAAAAATAAAGAAGCAGAGAAGTCTCTTTTCCGCCCAGACAGCGGGAACTGCTTAATAGTTCCCGACCACACTTTCAAGCACGATCATTCAACCGTGACTTCTTTAAGGATATTAATATTATCCAGAGCCTTACCAGACCCAAGAACAACTGAAGACAAGGGATCATCCGCCACAATAATCGGCAGCCCTGTCTCTTCCTTGAGACGCTTATCCAGGTTTTTAAGCAAGGCGCCACCACCAGTCAAAACGATTCCCTGATCAACAATATCTGCCGAAAGCTCAGGCGGGGTCACTTCCAGTGCAACCCTGACAGCCTCAACAATCACATCAACCTGTTCAGCAATAGCCGACTGAACCTCATCGCTGGTGATAGTCAGAGTCTTGGGCACACCTGAAACCAGATCACGCCCCTTGATATCCATTGTTTCATAGGGCAATTCAGGCAGCACATTTCCAATGGTGGTCTTGATCAACTCGGCAGTGCGCTCACCAATGGCCAGATTATGCTTGCGTTTGATATACTGCAGGATAGCCTCATCCATTTTATCTCCGGCCACGCGTACCGACTTGGCATAAACGATACCGGCCAGGGAGATAACCGCCACTTCAGTCGTACCACCACCTATATCAATAATCATATTGGCAGTGGGCTCAGTGATCGGTAAATTAGCACCAATGGCAGCAGCCATTGGCTCTTCGATCAGATAGACCTCACGAGCACCTGCAGATTCGGCAGACTCTTTAACCGCACGCTTTTCGACTTGGGTAATACCCGACGGTACAGAAACAATAATCCGTGGATGAACCAGGGTCCGGCGATTATGCACCTTATTAATGAAATAACGAAGCATGGCCTCAGTCACCTCAAAATCAGCAATAACGCCGTCTTTAATCGGTCGGATAGCAGTAATGTTTCCCGGTGTTTTTCCAAGCATCATCTTCGCATCCTGACCAACGGCCAAGACCTTGCTACCGCGACTGTCACGACGTACCGCAACCACCGAAGGTTCACGAAGGACAATCCCCTTACCTTTAACATAAACAACCGTATTTGCTGTCCCCAGATCTATTGCCAGATCATTGGACAACCAACCAAACAAAAAGTTAAACGGTGAAAACATAGACGGTTCCTTTAGAAAAAATCATTGGCATTATTACTATCCACGCCGCAGTGGCATCTCTTTACTCATATACACACCACTGCTCATATCTCACATTTTTTTTATTCAGTAATCATAAGAATGATGGGAGATCATCAACACATTCATGATATTTTTTTCAGCAGACAAAGGCAAACAGACCAAAACCACAGACAAAAGATCATAAAATGTTAATTTTACCAGAGCCTCACGACATTGGCAACACCAATAGATGGTCTCACCATACGAACAGGCCTCCAAATAAAAGAAGTTGACGCAAAACAGAAAGCTTGGTATTAATGGCTCCGTTCACGCAATGGATACCAATGCGCGGGGCTATAGCTCAGCTGGGAGAGCGCTTGAATGGCATTCAAGAGGTCGGCGGTTCGATCCCGCCTAGCTCCACCAAGACATACTTTATAGACGTTCAAAAAACCCGTTAGGCTCTAAGCTTAGCGGGTTTTTTGTTGTGTAAAGCAGAAATTCCGTCAGTTCATCTTTTACGGTTCATTCGTGCATCATCCACCTTATCCCCTATCCGCCATTCATACCTGCTCACGCACTATTATCCATCACTTTGTAACCCATTTCCTCGCTGGCATATTTTTTCATTTATCTGCCCTACACCTGCCTCTTGCGGTTCGTGATATAGCTTTCAATGGCCTCTTTAGTGCTCAGCCACAACCTCCCTTCCTTGTGTGCCGCCAACTTGCCCTGCCGAATCAACAGGTTCAGATATTTTGCGGAATAGGGCGTCTAGTCTGCGAGTTTGGATAACGGCAGATACTGTTCACGCTTACTTTTTCTTCCAGCCGGTTCGTTATGGCCGGTTCAAGGTATTTGGTTTTCATACGAGTTAGTATGGTAGAGAGGATAAAAAAGGCTACACCATACCAGTCCACCTGGCGGGCAAGATTTTTATTTTCCAAAAAAATTATTGACAATCCCCCTCATCCGCTATAATTTTATCTTAATATCGCCATATGGCGATATGTAATCACAAGACTGAGGGGCAAATGAAATCATTTATCCGTGTCACCAAGGCCCTTTCGGATCCAAACCGGGTCCGAATCATTAAACTTCTCGGACACAAAGAACTCTGCGTCTGTGAACTCAAAAATCTTCTCGGCCTGGCCCAGTCTACAGTCTCCAAGCACCTGAAGGTGCTGGATGACGCCGGCCTGCTCGCTTTTCGCAAGGATGGTCCCTGGATTATCTACCGCCTGGCCAATGACAGTGAGTCCCATTATGCCGCAGCTATGCTCGAACACTTGGCTGTCTGGCTTGAAGACGACCCGGAACTCATCGAGATGCGCCTGCAACTCAAACACATTGATCGCGAACGAATCTGCGCTGCCTGACACCCCCCATTACTCCTGAAAGGTATATAACCATGGATCCCCTGCAAAACTTTCCTCCCTGCGCCTGCCAGACTGGTGAACAAAAGCACAAACAGCCCGAGCAAGACAAAATCAGCATCCGCCAGCTCCTCACCGGCCTCTTAATGCTCATCGCCTGGTTTCTCATCTACAAGCAACTCCTCCCCTTTTCCCAT
>JACNLK010000095.1 GCA_014381505.1 Candidatus Desulfatifera sulfidica
ACGGATCTCATCGTATGGGCGAATGGGATGAGAAAATATGTTTTATTGTTCGGATTTGAGGACGGAAAGGAAGGCCTTTTGTGGAATTTCAACATTTCCAACTGTTTTCATTCGTTTTTTCCCCGCTTTCTGTTTTTCAAGAAGTTTGCGTTTTCGGCTGATATCGCCACCGTAACATTTGGCGGTAACGTCTTTGCGGAGAGCTGAGATCGTCGTGCGTCCGACAATGGTTCCACCGATGGCTGCCTGGATGGCGATCTTGAACATTTGACGGGGAATTTCTTTTTTCAGTTGTTCGCATGCATGCAAGCCACGGGAGCGAGCATTTTTACGGTGGACTAATTGTGAGAGTGCATCCACAAGTTCACCGTTGACGAGGATATCGAGTTTGACCAGATCGCTTTTGCGGTAGTCGTACAACTCGTAGTCAAATGAACCATACCCCTGGGTGATAGACTTGAGTTTGTCGTAGAAATCGTAAATAACTTCGGCCAAGGGTAACTCGCAGGAAAATTCGATTCGGCCGGGCATGGGGTAATGGTATTTGGTGTTTTCACCGCGTCGTTCCATGCACAAGGTCATGATGGCTCCCATGTATCGCTCTGGGATGAGAATTGTTGCCTTGATATACGGTTCTTCAACCCGTTGGATTTTGATGGGGTCGGGGAAGTAGGCCGGATTGTCAACTATAAGCTCTGTGCCGTCATTGAGAAAAAAGTTATACTTAACTGAAGGTACTGTCAGAATAAGAGGGATGTCAAACTCACGTTCAAGCCTTTCCTGGATAACCTCAAGGTGGAGCAGGCCGAGAAATCCGCAGCGGAATCCAAAACCAAGAGCCGCAGAGGAGTCTTTTTGAAAGATCAGTGCCGCGTCGTTGAGTTGAAGCTTTTCAAGAGCCGTGGCTAAACCGGCATAATCGTCAGTGGTAATGGGGTAGATTGATGAAAACACCACCTGCTGTACTTCCTTGAAGCCTGGTAAGGCCTCGGCGCATGGTTGATCCTTGAGCGTTATCGTGTCGCCGGGTCTGGTGTCACTGACTGTTTTGACCCCGGCAAGGATGTAACCCACCTGACCCGCAGACAGTTCTTTTTGTGCTTCTCGTCTAAATTTAAACAATCCAACTTCTTCAACCCGATATTCGGCATTGTTGGACATAAAGATAATGGTGTCTCCGGCTCGGATCTTGCCGTTAATGATCCTGCAGGAGATGATGGTGCCGCGGAAAGAATCGTAATTGGCGTCAAAGATCAGGGCTTGCAGTTCGCCGTTGGGATCTCCAACAGGCGCAGGTAGGAAGTTGACGATAGCCTCGAGAATATCCTCTACACCCTGGCCGGTTTTGGCTGAGCAGAGCTGAATAGTCTCAGGGTCCATGCCCAGATCATCTTCGATCTGGAGGGCCACGCGTTCTGGCTCAGCCGAGGGGAGGTCGATTTTATTAATGACCGGAATGATGTCAAGGTCATTTTCCATGGCCAGGTAGAGGTTGGCGAGAGTCTGGGCTTCGATACCCTGTGCGGCATCGATGAGCAGGAGTGCTCCTTCACAGGAACTGAGTGCGCGAGAAACTTCGTAGCTGAAGTCGACATGGCCGGGCGTGTCGACCAGATTCAGTGAGTATACCTTGCCGTTACGTGCCTTGTAGGGCAGGCAGATGGTCTGGCTTTTGATGGTGATTCCCCGTTCACGCTCAATGTCCATGCTGTCAAGAAGTTGATTCTTGAATTCACGATCGGATATCTCACCGCAGAGCTGGATCATGCGGTCGGCCAATGTTGACTTGCCATGGTCGATGTGTGCTATGATGCTGAAGTTTCGTATTTCTTTCATGTTGTGTTCTGTGGCCTGTTTCTGTCCTGTGCCTCCCGGGACGGGTAGTCATAGGTGGGGGCTATCGGAGTTGAACGATATGAGGTAGGGGAGTGGGTGGAGTGATGACACAATGGCTCTGGTTGAATTGTCAACATAACCACTGATAAATCAATCAAGCAAATTTATTAGCATATTTACGCTGAGAAGAAAATAGAATTTTCCTCAATCGTCTGTGTGTGCTAGGATAATTAAGTGACAATCGAAGATAAAAATCAACTCTTGGACCATTATATAATTATTGCACTTTGGGCGGACTGGGGTAATAATATTAGTTTTTCTCCTTCCAGCTTCAGTCTTGAAAATATACTCTATGACTTCTAAAAATAAGACAAAAACGACCAGCGCTAATGTGGTTGCCGGCGATGGGGCAGAGGATAATGCTGCCCAATCGTACAATCCTCTGGTCTCTCTTCCTGATGACCCCAATCTTCCCGTTCTCAGCAATCCGGCACTCCATCGTTATCTGCAGGAGATTAGTCAGTATGAACTTCTGAGTCGTGAAGAGGCAGATGAGTTGGCGGTTCAATTCCGGGAGTATGGAGATCAGGATGCCGGTTACCGCCTTGTTTCTTCAAATCTGCGATTGGTCGTGAAAGTGGCCATGGACTTTCAGAAATACTGGATGCAAAATTTTATGGATTTGATCCAGGAAGGAAATGTGGGTCTGGTTCAGGCGACCAAAAAATTTGATCCCTATCGCGGTGTTAAGTTTTCTTATTATGCTGCGTACTGGATTCGAGCCTATATCCTTAAATTTATAATGGATAACTGGAGACTGGTCAAGATTGGTACCACCCAGGCCCAGCGCAAGCTTTTTTTTAGTCTCAATAAAGAGAAAAAACTCCTTGAATCCCAAGGCTTTCAGCCTGAGACAAAACTATTGGCCGAGCGGCTCAATGTGAAGGAGAGTGAAGTTATTGAGATGAGCCAGCGCATGGATAGCTGGGATGTCTCCCTGGAGAGCCCTGTGCGTAGTGATTCTGAAGAAGAACAGAAAAGTTTTCTCCCAAGCGGAGGGCCTGCTGTTGAAGATATTGTAGCCGGGAGTGAGGTTAAAGCCCGTTTGGCTGAGCTGTTGACGATCCTTAAAGTAAAACTCAACGATAAAGAAAAAATGATTCTTGAGGAACGGTTGCTCACTGATGAGCCCCTGACCCTGCAGACTATTGCCGATCGTTTTGGTATCTCCCGTGAGCGGGTACGACAGATTGAAGTGAACCTGCTGAAGAAGATGAAAAAATACCTCGAAGTAGAGATGCCTGATATAGTTGATTTTTTCGATGGCGAGCAAATGGTTATTAAGAGTGAGTCCTGAAATGAAAGTTCCTTTATTAGATCTTCACGCTCAATTACGTCCCCTGCGTGAGGAAATAGGCCGTGCTGTGGCCAAAGTTATAGATTCTGTCCAGTATATTCAGGGGCCGGATGTGGCAGAACTTGAAGCGGAAGTTGCTGCTTACTCAGGTGTGGAACATGCTGTGGCCGTGTCCAGTGGAACCGATGCACTCTTGGTCTGTCTCATGGCTCTCGGAGTTGGACCAGGAGACCGGGTTGTCACAACACCTTATTCATTTTTCGCAACCATGGGTGTCATACTCCGACTGGGAGCTGAGCCGGTCTTCTGTGATATCGATCCGGTGACATTTAATATGGATCCGGATCAATTGGCTGGCACCCTTGCCCGGGACAGTGATCGACGAATCAAAGTCATTCTCCCAGTCCACCTCTATGGCCAGTGTGCCCATATGGCCCCCATTATGGCCTTGGCCGAAAAGTACAATCTTCCGGTTATAGAAGATGCTGCTCAAGCCATCGGTGCCCAGTATCCGGGCATGGACGGCCATAAGTGGGTTCGGGCGGGATCCATGGGACTTGCCGGCTGCTTCTCCTTTTTTCCCAGTAAAAATCTGGGTGGTATGGGGGATGGCGGTATGGTGGTTAGTCGAGACTCCGAATTTGCCCATAGGGTACGTCTCTTGCGGAACCACGGAGCTGAGCCAAAATATTACCATTCTCTCGTTGGTGGCAACTTTAGGCTGGATACTCTGCAAGCAGCGATCTTGAGGATTAAGCTCAGGCATCTCGAGGACTGGCATGCCGCCCGACGGGCAAATGGTCGCTATTACGATCAGCTTCTGTCTGAGACAGACCTGCTTGAGCAGGGAGTACTCTCCACCCCCGCTTCTGTTTATCGCAATGCGCCCGGACAGGCCGATTCGGAGCCGAATTATCATATCTTTAATCAATATGTGATTCGAGTTCAAAAACGTGATGAGTTGTTACAGCACCTTCAGGCCGAGGGGATTGGTTGTGAAGTTTATTATCCTGTTGCTTTGCATCAGCAGCAATGCCTTGGCCCGGATTTCAAAATAATGCCCATGCCCAATTCTGAGGAGGCCGCCGCTCAAACGCTGGCACTTCCTATCTATCCAGAATTAAAAAAAGAAATGCAGGAGTATGTGGTGCGAGCGATCGCTGCCTTCTACCAGGGGACATGATTGCGGGTTCTTTGGTTCGATTATTCTCCACCGGTCGTTTTGTATCTTTTCTATGGTCACCGGCCTGTACTCTTGGCCTTCTCTTTTTCCTCTTTTTTCTTGTATCACTTCTCCAGATTAGAGTTGTTGAGGCCCAGCCTCTGATTGTACCGGAACGTGACCTGACCCTGGTGTCACAACATGACCAGCCGCCCTGGAAATTTCAGTGGGACAGGGCCAGAGAATCAGTCCGTAATGATCAATGGCAGGAGGCACTGAGCGCCTATGAAGAACTTCTGGAAGCCAAAGAGGACGTGGCTGAGGCCCGCTGGGAATATGCTCAGCTCCTGATTCAACTTGAGAACTGGGCTGCAGCCACTGATATTGTAGCAAATCTGCTTGAAGGTGATTCTGCTAATGTCCGTTATCTGGCGGCCGGAGGGGGATTAGGTCTTGAAACAGAAGAGTATGAGAGGGCCGCGCAGCTGTTTGGTCTGCTCTATGAGCAAGCCCCTGACGGTCCTTTTGCCCTTCAGGCTCTTCAGGGTCTTGTGGAGGCGCTGCAAGGGCTTGACCGTAAAGATGTTGCCTTTCCGCTCATGGAACAGCTCTATCTGCGGACACCTGATGATGAGAAATTACTTCGCCTTCTCGGGTCTTATGCCTTGCGCCTGGGGAAGAAGGAAAAGGCCAGGGTTTACTATGCAAAGCTGCTCAGTGAGTTCGATGGTCTGGATAAGGACCTCCAAACGGCGGCAAAGCTCTTTGATGAACCCCATTTACGAGACCAGGCTGTGGTTTACTGGCTTGCCTATCTCGAGCGATATCCCTCATATCTGCGGTTTCAAAAGAAGGTTGCAGAGTATTATCTCGCCAGTGATCAGGATGTGAAGGCTTTGGATCATCTGCTTGTTTTGTTGGCGCATGGCGACCTGCGTCCTGAACTGTATCTTCGAGTGGGTGAAATTTATCTGCAAAAACTTCGACGCCCTGACCGGGCCCTCTACTATTTAAAGGAATATCGAAAGGCCCGGCCTGATGATGAGCGTGTAGCCCAAGAGATCAATCGTATTCATGTCGTCCTTGCCAATGATTTATTGGCCATTGTTCAGAATGATGGCGCGTGGCAGCTTTGGCGTGATCTGGCAAAAATCACTTCCGATCGACTCCCCATTTATTCTGCCATGGCGCATCTTCTTGAACAACGGGGAATGCAGGCAGAGCTGATCGAGATTCTTGAAATAATCCATCAACAGGAACCCACTGATCAAAGTGTTGTTCTTCGATTAAGCGAGCTTCTTCTGCGTGCTGATCGTCTGTCCGAGAGTGTCTATTATCTTGATCTTCTGACTGAAGAGTGGCAGGCAGGCCGTCGGGCGTTGCTGGTAAAGGGGCGGGTAAGCGAGCTGCTGGATCAGCCGTACAATGCTTATCATGCCTATGTAAGCTATCTTGTATTATCCCCTGATGATCTTGATACCCGTCGTCGAGCCATGGGTTTGGCATTTGAACTTGATTTGACGGATTCCATGGCTGAACATTATGGAATATTATTTGAACGTTTGACTGAGCCGGAAGATCGCTTGGCTTTAGGATTGAAATATGTGAATGGTCTCACGCGAAATCGACTTTATGGGCGCGCTCAGGAAGCTCTTCAGGATATTCGTGAACTGGGCAATGTCGGCGCACAAGGTATGTTGGATCTGCTCTTGGTAGAGGCTCAATTATTGGGTGATTCCGGGAATTATTATGCGGCTGAGCAACTCCTCCGGCGGGGCTTGAGCACTGAACAAGATACGGCGCCTGTTCTCCGGCGTCTGTTTTCTGATGCCCTGATTCGTGGGGATATTGATTGGGCTGAATTGTGGCTCAATTCGCAAAAGGTGAGT
>JACNLK010000044.1 GCA_014381505.1 Candidatus Desulfatifera sulfidica
GAAGCTGGTCCAATCTTGCCTGTTTCAGAGCAGGATCATAATAGTCATTCAGATTGTCAATACCAACAACTTCGAGCCCATTGGCCAGCAATTTTTGACTGAGGAAATAACCGATAAAACCGGCGCCACCTGTGATGAGTACTTTTTTCATATTTTCTATTAATCTGAAGTTTGGAGTTTCAGCCAGCAGCATGGCTGAAACTCCAAGCTTCAGTTTAAAACCATAACTACAGACATAGTACGCATATATTATTCTTAATCCATTGTCAAGACAGTGTAAAAACCGGCAAATCAAAAGTCATATTGGCAGAATATACCAAAATGAGTATATATGCATTCGTTACACTCTCCACAAACTTGAACCGTCAGACAGGAACTTCCATGACCGAGACACGACTGCGTTTTCCACCCAGCCCCACGGGCTATCTGCATATCGGCGGGGCCCGCACCGCCCTGTATAACTGGCTCTACGCCCGCAAGACCGGCGGCAAGCTAATCCTGAGGATTGAAGACACCGACACCGAGCGTTCCACCCAAGGGTCAATCCAGGGCATCCTTGACGGCCTTGAATGGCTGGGGATCGACTGGGACGAAGGGCCCTACTTCCAGACCGACTTCAGCCATGAACACATAGCCGCGGCCCAACGTCTGCTGAACGAGGGCAATGCGTATAAATGTTTCTGCACTCAGGAAGAGTTAAAGGCCAAACGCGAGGCGGCCATGGCTGCCAAACAGGATCAGGTGGGCTACGACCGGACCTGCCGCCACCTGACCCCGGAACAGGTTGCGGAAAAAGAGAGCGCGGGGCTTTCGTATGTGGTTCGCTTCAAGGTGCCGGATTCGGATGGTATCCTGGCCTACGAGGACAAGGTCCTGGGGCGCATTGAGCGGCGTTACTCCGAGACCGAAGATTTTGTCATTGTCCGTTCCAACGGCAAACCTCTGTATCTGCTGTGCAACGTGGTGGACGATATCCGCGACCGGATCACTCACATCGTGCGCGGCCAGGATCACATGACCAACACGGCCCGTCAGGTCCTGCTTTATGAAGCACTGGGGGCGCCGCTGCCGGTCTTTGCGCACATGCCCCTGACCCTGGATCTGAAAAAGGCCAAGATCTCCAAGCGCAGTCATGGCGAAATTGTGGCCGTCCATTTTTATCGAGAGCACGGTTTTATCCCCTGGGCCTTCTGCAACTTTCTGGTCCTGCTGGGCTGGTCGCCCGGCGATGATCGGGAGATCTTCTCCCGCGAGGAATTGATCGAGGCCTTCACCCTTGAGCGCATCAATCGGTCCAACTCCATCTTCAATTACCGCAAGGATGATCCCAAGTTCTTCACCGATCCCAAGGCCATCTCCATCAACGAGCAATATCTGCGGGCCATGGATCTGGATGAACTGGCCCCCCTGGTGCAGGAGGTTTTGGAGCGCGAAGGACTGTGGAACGATGCCTACCTGGACGGGCGGAGGGAGTGGTTTTTACACACCATCGACATGATCCGTGATCGTTTTCACACCCTGAATGACTTCGCCAGCCTGGGCCGGGCCTATTTCAGCGATGAGTTCACGGTGGAAGAGAAACCGCTGAAGAAAAACGTCCTCAAGCACCCGGATCTCAAGGAATGGCTGCCCACGCTGGCCGAACGCTATATGGCCCTGCCCGAGTTTACCCTCGAGAGCGCGGAGCAGGCGGCGCGCGAGCTGGCCGAAGAACTGGACATCAAACCTGGGATTATCATCAACGCAATGCGCACTGTGGTCACAGGCCAGCTGGCCGGACCCTCCATGTTTGATATCCTGATGACCATCGGCCGCAACAAGGTGGTCAGCCGCCTGCGCGCTGTGGCCAATCTGTTTCCAGAAGAAAACTAAACCAACAACATCCCATGACCCAGCCAGAACAGTCAGCACCGGCGGAAGCGCAGAACAAACCCATCGATTTCATTCGCCAGATCATCGACGAAGACCTGCATAGCGGCAAACACTCTCGGCCGGTAACACGTTTTCCGCCCGAGCCCAACGGTTTTCTGCACATCGGCCATGCCAAGTCCATCTGCCTCAACTTCGGCATCGCAGAAGAAAACAACAGCCCCTGCCATCTGCGCTTCGACGATACCAATCCGAGCAAGGAAGAAGAGTCCTACGTGGCAGCCATCCAGAATGATGTCCGCTGGCTGGGCTTTGACTGGGGCAAGAATCTCTTTTTCGCCTCGGACTATTTTGATCAGCTCTACGACTTCGCCGTGCAGTTGATCCAGCTGGGCAAGGCCTATGTCTGTGAGCTCAGCGCCGAGGAAATCCGCAGCTATCGTGGAACCCTCACAGAACCTGGCCAGGACAGTCCCTCGCGTGAGCGGGGCATCGCAGAAAATCTCGACCTGTTCCGGCGCATGAAGGATGGCGAATTTGAGGAGGGAACCCATGTGCTCCGGGCCAAAATCGACATGGCATCACCTAATCTGAACATGCGCGATCCGGTCATCTATCGGATCATGAAAACGCACCACCACCGAACGGGTGACAAATGGTGCATCTACCCCATGTACGACTACACCCACTGTCTGTCAGATGCCATCGAGGGCATCACTCACAGCCTCTGCACACTGGAGTTTGAGAACCATCGGCCTCTGTATGACTGGGTTCTGGATACCCTGGCCACCCCCTGCCACCCGCAACAGATCGAGTTTGCCCGTCTGAACCTCACCTACACCGTGATGAGCAAGCGCAAACTCCTGCAGCTGGTGCAGGAAGGCCACGTCTCGGACTGGGACGATCCGCGCATGCTGACCGTCTCCGGCCTCCGGCGGCGTGGCTACACCCCGGCCTCGATTCGCAACTTCTGCGCTGAGATCGGCCTCGGCAGGAAGGAGAGCTGGATCGACATGACCGTGCTCGAGAACGCCATCCGCGATGACCTGAATGAGAGCGCCCCCCGGGTTCTGGGCGTACTCAAGCCGCTCAAGGTGATCATCGACAACTACCCCGAAGACCAGGTGGAAGAGTTGACCGCCCAGAACCATCCGCAGAAGCCCGAACTGGGCAGCCGCGCCCTGCCCTTCTCGCGCGAGCTGTATATTGAACAGGATGACTTCATGGAAGATCCGCCCAAGAAGTTTTTCCGTCTCGGGCCCGGACGTGAGGTACGGCTGCGTTACGGCTACTACATCAAGTTTGCATCCATGGTCAAGGATGAGATGACCGGTGAGATCCAGGAGATCCACTGCACCTATGATCCAGAGACCAGGGGCGGATCATCTCCGGACGGCCGCAAGGTCAAGGGAACCATTCACTGGGTTTCGGCGGCCCAGGCCCAGACCTGTCAGGTACGGCTCTACGACCGGCTCTTTCTCACCGAGCACCCGGACACAGATAAGGAAAGAGATTTCAAGGAGTTTCTCAACCCCGACTCACTGACCCTGCTCGAAAACTGCAAGGTCGAGCCCTCACTGGCCACGGCCAAACCGGGCGACTCATTCCAGTTTGAGCGTAACGGCTACTTCTGCGCCGACCCGGTGGATTCCCGCCCCGGCGCCCCGGTCTTCAACCGCACCGTAACTCTGCGTGATTCATGGGCCAAGATGATGGGAGGAAAAGGGTAAAAAAAGAGAGGGGACGTTGTTGCAATAACTCCCCCGGATTGAATCCCCAGATCCACACTACGACTTCATGGGCGGAGTCATGCGGGCAAGGACGGCGATGGTTGCCACCAGAAGCAGGGAAACAAGGGCCAGGGCAACATAGACTGAATTCAGGTTCCAGAGTCCTTCCACCCAGCCCACCATCTTGACGCTCAAGGCGCCGATGCCAAAGGTCAGGACGAATTTGAGGCCGTATGCCGAGCTGTGCAGATTGGGTGGGCTGAGGCGAGCCACCAGGGTGTTCTCGATGGGTTGCATGCCCAGCAGAAAAAAGGAGTGCACCAGGGCAAATCCAACCAGCCACCAGTCCATGGTTACGGCCATGAGCAGGGCCAGGGGGATGGTGATCAAGTGAAAAATGAAATAACCACGACGAAGATCAAAGCGCTCGCCCATGCGCCCTCCCAGAAACTGGCCTCCCATGCCCACCAGATAGATGATGGAGATCAGGCCGGTGGCCACCACATTGGCCGATCCAAGACTGCCCAGTAACCCGGTCAGCCCGTCATACAGCGCACCGTTCCTGAGCTCGAAATAGGCAGGCAAACTCACGGTGATCCCCCGATATACCACACCACCCAACATCATGCAGATCAGCAGAACCAGAAACGGACGCAGGGTACTTGCCCGTTCGCCGGTCTCAATCTTTCGCATGCGCACCGCACCATTGCTGCCTCTGGCCAGGTAAAGAAACATCAATCCCACCAGATTGAGTATCCCCACGACCCCATAAACAGCCACCGCCCCCCAAAAATAGTTGACGATACCGGCCAGAAGCGGAGCCATGGCCAGACCGAGATTACCGAACATCCCATTATAGGCCATGGCCCGACTGGTCTTCTCGACCTCCTTGGCAATCCAGCCCAGTCCCGCCGGATGATAAATGCCTGAGAAAAGCCCGATACCGGCCAGCGCCAAACTCAGGATCATGGCATTATCCATGTTCATGGCAGCCCACAGGGCGGATATTCCAGCCCCCAGATGAAACAGGGCCAGCAAGGGCCGGGGCCCGATACGATCGGCCAGAATTCCCCATGGCAGTGCCGTTATTCCAAAAAGCAGGTACATCCAGAAGGACAGGGCCAGAATCTCAATCATGGGCATCTGCAGGCGGCCCGCCAGCGGCAAGAGGATTGCAGGAAAGACGAGCATATTGAAATGGCTCATGAAATGACCGTAACAGGACACTGTCAGGATCGAACGTTCACGATTGGTCATGGTTTTTGAAGGGTGAAAAGGGAGAGGGTGAAAGGGAAAGACGGGGATAGAATCCAGAATCCGGGGACATTGTTGCCATGACACTCTCTTGCTAATGCGCTATTGCAACAATGTCCACTTTCTATGCACTACGCGATATGTGATCCCAGAGGAGGTTTGCGGCTTGTTCCTTGGAGACCAGGGGGAGTTCGGTTTCGCCGTTGGCATCGAGCAGGAGAAGCTGGTTTGTTTCGGATTCGAAACCGGCATTGGGGCTTAAGATATTATTGACCGCGATCAGATCAAGGTTTTTACGGCTCAATTTCCTGCGCCCTTCTTCTTTGATGTTCCCGCTCTCGGCAGCAAAGCCAACGAGAAACCAGCCATGTTCGGCCTTCATACGGCCAAGTTTTTCAAGTATATCCGGGGTCCGTTCCAGGCGAAGAACCGACTCGGCGGCCTCCTTCTTGACCTTCCCGGCAAAGACCTGTTCCGGGCGAAAATCACTGACCGCGGCCGCCTTGACTATCACTGTGGCCGCCGGGGCCTCGGCCATGACCGCCGCGTACATCTCCTGGGCCGTCTGCACCTGGACAACGCGGACCCCGGGAGGCGGATCCAGGCTGACCGGCCCGGAGACCAGAACCACCTCGGCTCCCCGCCGGCGAGCGGTACGCGCCAATTGATAGCCCATTTTTCCCGAAGAGGGGTTACTCAAAAACCGCACAGGATCAAGGGGCTCCCGGGTGGGTCCGGCAGTGATGAGCACCTGCTGTCCCGCCAGATCCTGCTCGACCAGACTGCCCAGCAGCGCCTCGCGCACCACATCCCACTCGGGCAGACGGCCCGGGCCCTCATCACCGCAGGCCATGCGGCCGCTTTCCGGGGCAATCACCTGATAACCATACTCCCGAAGTTTAGCAATATTGTCCTGGGTAGCCGGATGGGTGAACATCTGGGAATTCATGGCCGGACAGACCAGAACCCGGGCCCGGCTGGCCAATACTGCAGCCGAGAGCAGATCGTCAGCCAGCCCGTAGGCGAGACGGGCAATGGTCTGGGCCGTGGCCGGAGCGATCAGAAAAAGATCCGCCTCCTGCGCCAGCCGGATATGGGAAATCCGTTCACCGGCACCCTCCGCAAACATATCGCTCTGTGCCGGCTCACCGGACAGGGCGGCCATGGTCAGAGGAGTCACAAACTGACAGGCCGACTCGGTCATCATCACTGAGACCTGCGCCTCCTCCTTGACCAGGGCGCTGACCCAGCCCGCCACCTTGAAAGCGGCAATACTGCCACTCACACCCACTACAATCCGTTTTCCGGCAACCGACATGCCTTCCCCTTATTGATACTCCGCGAACACTCAGATCGGCCTCATCACGCGTTTGTATTCTCTCCACACGCAAGACAGGCGGATACTCGCCCGGGAAGACTCACCGCTTCAACAAGCCACGGAATCATCCCGACAATGATTACGGGCTACCTTGAAAAATTGTCTTTTCACCCAAGATCTGCGTTGCGCTCAAAATTTTATCCTCGGAATATCGACTATATGCCTGCGGTAAAATTTTGAGCGCGCCTTGATCTTGAACGAAAATCCTAATTTTTCAAAGTACCCTACGAGCTCATCAGTCCCGACTGCCGCCAAAAAACCGCAGCAGCATGAGAAACAGATTGATGAAATCCAGATACAGGGTCAAGGCGCCCATGATCGCGCCCTTGCGGATCATCTGGTCGCCCTGGGCCATAATGCCCTGCTCGCCCATGGTTTTAATGCGCTGAACATCGTAGGCCGTCAGACCCACAAAGACCAGAACGCCGATCATGGACGTGACCCAGTACACTGCGGAACTCTGCAGGAAGATATTCACAATGGAGGCGATGATGATCCCGATCAGACCCATGAACAGGAAGGAGCCCATGCCGGAAAGATCACGTTTGGTCACCAGACCATAGACGGACATGGCCCCGAACATCCCGGCGGTAATAAAGAAAGTACCGGCAATGGAGGTCCTGGTGTAGGCGAGAAAGATCATGGACAGGGTGAGCCCGTTCAGAACCGCGTAGCCCACGAACAGCCCCTGTGCGGTGGTGGCCTGGATTTTGTCAACCCGGGCTGAGAGAAAAAAGACCAGGCCCAGCTCGCCGATGATCAGGATCATGAACAGGGGGCTGGCCGCCAGCTGCAGAGCCAGCCCGGAGGCCGCCGTCAGATAGGCGATCACACCGGTTATGGCAAGCCCTATGCCCATCCAGTTGAAGACCTTGGCCAGAAAGATGGTTGACGCCGCCTGGCGGGCGTGCGCCACAGTCATCTGATTTGTGTTTCCGTACATCTTGGTGCTCCTCTCAAGGATTCTTAAGTTTACGCCCGCAATAAAATGGGCTACATAATAGTACTGTATTGTAACCATTCTCAGACAGCTTGCAAGAAAAAGAGGATTGACACAGATGAAGATCGCAATCAGCGGCAAAGGTGGCGTGGGCAAGACCACGATCATGGCCCTGCTGGGTAAGGAATTCAAGGAAGCGGGACATGAAGTCCTGATCATTGACGCCGACCCCAGTCCGCACATGGCCCAGACCCTTGGGGTGAAGGACATCGAGAAGATCCGGCCCATCGCAGAAATGACCAGTATGCTGGCTGAACGGGCGGGTAAAACAGAAGGTTCACCTTTTTATAATATAAATCCCCAGGTCAATGATCTGCTCAAGGATTTCATGATTGAGCACGATGGTCTGCGGCTCATGGTCCTGGGGGCAATCCAGACCGGTGACAAAGGCTGCGCCTGCCCGGAGAGCAACGTGCTCAGGCGCATGCTGACCAAACTCCTGCTCACTCCGGATCAAGTGGTCCTGCTGGACATGGAGGCCGGGGTCGAACACCTGGGCCGGGGGACCATAGCCGGCATTGATCACCTGCTCATCGTGGTCATTCCCTCACGCTCATCCATCCGCACAGCGCTCAAGGTCAAAAAGCTGGCCGAGGATGTCCATATCCCCAGGATCAGCTTTGTGGGCAATCTCATCGAAGAAGACGACGACCGCGCCTTCCTCAGCCAGGGCCTGGGCGAAGCGCCCATCGCCTTTTTCCCCAACTCCCAGGCAATCCGCAAAGCTGAGCGCAACAATACCGCACTCATCACCATTGATCCGGAGGTCAGCAACGCCCCAAAACAGATCATCGAGACATTGCTGGCCTGACAGCTGCATATCCCATTGACAAGGACAGCCTCATGGGCATATCTGGGCAGACTGCAAGAGAAAGCCAAACCGGCTGACAATCAACGCGCACAACCCTCAACCACAGGAGTTTTGCATTAGCAATGGCATCCTCGAGGGCAGTAATAGCTTGATACAGGCTGCCAAGGCAAAGGCCAGAGGCTATCGTACAATACGAAATCTTACGGCGATGATCTACCTCTTCGGCGGAAAACTTGATTTCAGGTTACCCACTTGAACATAGCGAGGAGCCAACAAAAGAAACTGTCGGCCCATCCATTACCAACTCGATAACCATAAAAGGGGACTTTGGAAAAATGAAACTTTCGTTCAAGATCAAGGCGCTCGAATCTTGGACGAAAAGACATTTTTTCAAAAGAAAAACAAGTGACTTGGATACTACTGGGTAATAGTTAAGCACAAGAATACGTTAACCGCAAGTTTTGAAAATATTTTTCTTTTCGGCGCAAAACAAGTCAGAGCTCCCCCACAAGCCCCCGCACATGACCGTCCTGATCGATTACCTTGATCTTACGATAAAGTCCTCGGCCCAATTGAAGAACCAGACAGGGACTAGTCAAAATCTGAGCTGTCATCATCTCAGAAGCAGGCTCACGCCAGAGGACAGACAACAGCAAAGTATCCCCCCGGAAATGAATCGGCTCATGACTTAACTCCAGAGTATAGCCACTACTGATCTGCTGCCCCATGGTCAAGACCAAAACGATATCCTGGTTAAAATCAACCACGGGCAGGCGACGACCTGCATCGTTAAGAAATCGACCGGCCAAACTCTGCTCAAGGAGCGCATAGGCCTGTGGCTCCTCAATCAAAATAACGCCGGACGACTGCGCCTGTCCCGAACAAATTGATGATGCGTAGAGTTGTACGATCTCGATTTCCCGCGGGGCTTTCTCTAATCCACCACTATTGGCGCACCCTGCCACCCCAAAACACATCAAAAAACAAAGAGAAATAATCCGCATCATATCACCTCGACAATTCACGCAGGACGGGGCTGCGGAAAAACAGACCGGGAAAATCCTGGACAGACAGAGAAAAAGAGGATATCTCGGTCTTGAAACCGGTATTGAAATGAAGATTTGTAACATTGTCCTCCACGGCAACCGTCGATAAAGCCGTCAACGTGGGATAGGCACCTGACGCCTCACCCGCATCTCCCAGAAAGAAATCGTTGTCCGAATCAGTTCCGGCAAATATCTTATACTGACCCGCAGGCACCTCGGTGAAACTGTATTGATATTCTCCAGCCATCGCATCCGCCTCGACCTGATCCAGGATATCCAGAGTTTCCGCGTCCAGCAGGAGAACATAATGATGACCGGCATCACCGGTATGAATGTCGTCCCTGACACTCATAATAACTGGGACTTCAACGGAATTAGACGACGAAAAAAAGGTAATGGTCGCCGAATAGGTCGCGATATCAAGACCGCTTCGATTAACACTTACCAGATAGGTGCCGAGCCTGCTGTCGTCATTCACGTTCTGTTCCGTGACAGTCAGCCAGGGGGCATCTTCACTGAACCCATTCATCACCAAACTTTCGGTGCCGCCATTTCCCACCTGCAAAACAACGGTCCCCACTGTTTCTCCGAAATTCAGAGCCACAGGTGACACCGTCATGACCGCAGGCAGAATCACACTGCCACCAGCCTGATTTTGAGCGGTAAGAACGGCCTGCCGTGCGTCAATCAAACCATAACCATACAAAGAGTCGTGCCCAGGGTCACCAAGATCAGTCGCCAACCACCCTCCCTGCAGCAAAAGATCAAACCCTGCAGGACTGAGTTCCGGCCAGACAGATTTCATCAGTGCAGCGACACCCGACACATGAGGTACTGCCATGGACGTACCCTGCATAAACACATAGGTGGGCTGAATCGTCCCCGATGAATCATCGGCACCGGTACTCAATATTCCATCACCATAACCATCACCGTTAACGTCCGAGGTTATATCACCACCAGGTGCTGCAAGATCAATCTCGCTGCCATGATTGGAATAGGGTGTCAATTCACCCCGCCCATCCACGGCGCTGACACCAACCACTCCAGCATAAGCAGCGGGATAATTAACTGTTGAAAGGCCCTCATTACCAGCGGCAGCCACTACAATAACCCCAGCAGCCCGAACGTCACTGATCAGGTTCTGCATTTCCTGCGAATAAGAACCACCACCAAGACTGAGATTAATCACCGTCACCGGCATGGTCGGCACCCTTCCGGAATCATTGCTCAACCCGGCCGCATAACGAACAGCCTGCATCACATCGTAACTGGTTCCGACCCCGCCCTGGCCCAGCACACGCAACGGCATAACCTGTGTCCTGTAGCCACTCCCAGCCACACCCTGGCCGTTGTTAGTGGAGGCAGCCACGATCCCCGCCACATGCGTCCCGTGAAAACTGCTGCCACCGGTACTCTGATCACCGGGATCATCAGGGTTTGAATCAATCCCGTCCCCGTCCAACGCCATGGAAGGGTCACTGATGAAATCATAACCAGGGACCAGCTGTCCCTGTAAATCAGGATGGGTGAGAATCACACCGGTATCAACCACCGCCACCACCTGGCTGTTCCCGGTCGTCACCTCCCAGGCCTGATCCAAATGAACCAGAGGGTAATTCCATTGATAATGGTAGTAAGAGTCATTGGGCACAACAGAGCTTTTCAGCAAATAATTGGGTTCAGCCAGTTCAACACCTTCCTGCAACCGCAATTCCTTGATTCTCAACAGCGTTACATAACGAAGTCGCTGTCCTTCGTCAGCCCAGGTTGCACATTCCGGTAACAAAAGGATCCCGGCATCCTGGTGCTGAGCCGATAACAGGACAAAGTCCGGCTCAAACCTCAGAAGCATTCCACGATGCGAGGCACCGGCCACCGGAGTCATACCCAAATGAGCCATAATCATTGAAGACGCTGAAACCTCTGTTTCAGTTTTCTCCTGCCTGAACCTGCTCACCACCTGACCGGGGGCAAATTCAGCACTCAAAATCAGCCTCTGGTGGTCCACACTCACAAAGGAACTTTGCTGCCCAACTGCCAGAGTATAATTTGACGACGAAGAATAAACCCTCACCTCAACACAATAACTTCCGTCCGCAGGTACAACAATCGTCTCGATCGCACCGGTACCCAAGGAACCGTCCACCATTGTTCCTTCACTTGTATACAGATAAAGATCTAGATCCGCAGTTTGACTCTCTGCAACAGACAGACTCAGTATCTGATTCTCGGTCAGACTCACTGAATAAAAATCAGCAGGGTCTCCGATAATCCGTGAACGACCAGGCGCACCGCTGCGATGTTCATTAACATATCCACCCACAACAACCGGGTTCGGCAGTAACTGCGCTGTCAGCAAGGTATCATTGGACGCATATGGCGCATTCGGATCATTGACATCACTATCCATGGCGTACACAGGTGAAACCGAAACATGACCGCTGATGGTATAAGTTGATGAAATGGGATCAGCATCCGTTGACGCATCAACGCCGCCACCTCCACTACAAGCACCCGTGCTCACAATGACCCCGCAGAGCAGACCGCACAGGGCCAGACGACCACCGCATTTCATCAGACCTTGTATCAGTTCAACAGTGCTCTCAATTCCCGACATATCAGACCGTACCATCCATATTCTCCTTTCCAGCCAGCACAACCCCACAAATATCACTTATGCCACTCAAGCAACCAGCGCCCTCCTTTCTTTTCATTCTATATCT
Source organism: Candidatus Desulfatifera sulfidica (assembly GCA_014381505.1). Lineage (GTDB taxonomy): Bacteria > Desulfobacterota > Desulfobulbia > Desulfobulbales > Desulfocapsaceae > Desulfatifera > Desulfatifera sulfidica. The sequence goes on from JACNLK010000044.1 coordinate 11,815, forward strand.
GCGATTGACATTTTCACAATTTTTTTCCTTCCTCACGACGGCAGCTTGATCCCCTATATTGCCTTCTGATGAACAACCACCTTGACAATTAATTCTTTCATTCGATGATTACGTTGATTCTGGGAGCAAGAATCACATACATGTGAAGAGACAGTACCTCTAATTTCAGTCCCCTCTGTCTCACCTTATTCTGGGTCAAAATATCTTGTTTTTCAGATTACCCATGAACAAGAACTGCCATTATCCAGCCATCAATAACCAATTGTGATCATTGCTCTCGGCTTTTTTCGTCTCCAGCTGTTTTTCACCTGATTAAAAATATTGCACCCCACCTCTGTTAAGACGGATGACGATTAATACAGTTAATGGTAATATAATGGGTTATATCTCCAGCAATTGCAAAGGAGACAATCTTTCCTCACAAAAGCCTCCATGACCAACAAGCAACTTTTACAGAAAATTTACTCCCTCATTTGGCCTTACCGGGTCAAACTTCTGATATCCGTACTGGCAGGATTAGCGGTCGCAGCTCTGAGCGGGGCCCAGGCTTACATGGTCAAGCCGTTGCTGGACAAGATATTTGTGGAAAAAAACACGTTTTTTCTCATGGCACTCCCTCCGACGCTGGTACTTCTCTTCCTGGTCAAGGGATTCTTTTTCGCCTTGAATCATTATCTGCTCGAGTTTGTGGGACAAACAGTCATCCGCGACCTGCGCACACGGCTTTTTGATCATATTCACAAACAATCTCTGAGTTTTTTTCACAAGACTCCCACCGGTGAAATTATTTCACGTATCATCTCTGATATCCAACTGCTTCAAGGAGCCCTGTCCACAGTGGTCGTCGGTTTGATCCGTGATTTCTTTCAAGTTATCTTCTTGTTAGGTGTGCTCTTTTTCATGAACTGGAAGTTGGCTCTAATGTCCGTCATTTTTCTCCCCATAGCTGCCGTACCAATTGTTATTTTTGGGCGCGCCTTTCGTCGCTTGAGCGCCAAAGGTCAGATCGAAACAGCCCATGTTTCAAACATCACCCATGAATCCATCACTGGGGCGATTGTGACCAAAGCTTTTGCCATGGAGAACTACGAGGGCAAACGCTTTGCCGAACAAGTCCAGCGTCTGTTTCACGTCTTTATCAAGAACGCCCGCTATCGCGCCATCCAGCACCCACTTATGGAAGTGATCGGCGGAGTCGGCATGGCTCTGATTATCTGGTTCGGTGGCCGTGAAGTTATTGCCGGAACGGCCACACCAGGCACCTTTTTCTCATTCCTGACTGCCTTGGTGATGATCTACAACCCGATTAAAACAGTTAGCCGGATCAACTCTTCAGTCCAACAGGGCCTCGCCGCAGCCGAACGGGTCTTCAATCTGCTGGCCGTAAATCCGGAAATCACGGACGCACCCGATTGCATAGAACTTCCCCCCTTCCTGCACACTATTGAATTGCGACAGGTGGGATTCAGCTATGATACAGGCAAGCCAGTTCTACGTGGAATTGACCTGACTCTGCATGCCGGTGAAGTCCTGGCCATTGTCGGCCCCAGCGGATCAGGCAAGTCAACCTTCGCCAATCTGCTCCCCAGGTTTTTTGAGATCAATACAGGGCAACTTCTTATTGATGGTCATGATATTCGCAATGTCAGTATGGAATCGCTACGAAGGCAAATCGCGGTGGTCACCCAGCAGACTATTTTATTCAACGACACGATCCGCAATAATATCAGCTACGGCGACCCAGAACGGACCGATCAGGAGGTACGGGATGCGGCACGCGCTGCCCACTCCCTGGACTTTATCGAGGCCCTGCCTCAAGGCTTTTCCACCCAGATCGGCGAAGCTGGGGTGCGTCTCTCTGGGGGCGAGAGACAACGACTGTCCATCGCCAGAGCTCTGCTGAAAAATGCCCCGATCCTGGTTCTGGATGAGGCCACCTCGGCTCTGGATACTGAGTCTGAACGAGAGGTCCAGAAGGCCCTTGATAACCTGATGAAGAACAGGACCACCTTTGTCATCGCCCATCGTCTCTCAACTATCAAAAATGCCGATCGAATCATCGTTATCCAAGACGGTCGGATCGTCGAACAGGGGAGTCATGTCACCCTCCTCGCCCAGCAGGGCCTCTACCACCACCTCTACACCATGCAACATTAAAGGACCGGCAAAGAATCTCACGACCATTTCATATCCCGACATTCCCTAAGCCCTTTTTTATGCGCTATTTATTTTTTATCCTGCAGCTCTATTCATATTCTATATTGCATCCCTTGCAAGAGGTGATCCGGGCGAGGGGCGACGAGGTGGCGTGGTTTGCTTAGGGGACTGATGGGAACCTGCTGCACGAAGATGAATTGTTACTGCAGACGATTGCTGAGGTTAAGCAGTACCAGCCAGCGGCCGTCTTTGTCCCAGGAAACTGGATACCGAGTTTTTTTCCTGGGATCAAAGTTCAAATATTGAACGGTCTAGCCAATGATCCTACAACAGTCAAGACAGGTCAATCGCATGAACAAATCCATAATAGTTCGATCAATTATGGCCATAATTTTGTTTCTTTATCCAGTTTCAACTCTTGTAATAAAACAACTCAATGGGCCACTTTTTACAGTAACCACTTTACTTGGACTTTGGTACACCATCACGCAATGGCAGCACCGAACACCAATCACTCAGCAAGAAAAACTTATTTACGTGTCTGTAGGACTCTTTTTTCTGAGCGCCCTAGTCGCCACTTATTTCGGGGGACTTAATAAGGAAGCCATAAAAGGACTCGAAGTATTATCACATCTCCTCTTATTAATCCCTATCACTATCGGACTGCGCCATATTGGCATTAATTTTCTTGCCCTATGGACAGGGCTTGCTGCAGGATCAATAATTACCGGGATATTCATTTGCTACCTGATTTTCTGGAAAGAAATACCTCGAGCTGGTAACATGACCGCAGCAACTATTGTTGGTAAGTTAAGTTTGCTCATGGGATACATGTCACTGGTTGGGATCAGCTGGTTTAAAGAAAAAAACAAATGGCTTACACTCATTCCCGTTGGTGCTTTTTGTTTCGGCTTACTCTCCAGCCTCCTCTCGCTGACCAGAGGCAGCTGGCTAGCAATACCTTTTCTTCTTTTTATCTTCTTTCGATACAGGCCTTTTCAATTTTCCAAGAAGACTCTCGCCTTAGTTCTTTCCATTATTACGATCACAACAATTCTCATCTATAACGCCCCACCAACAAAGATTGAGAATCGTCTTAAAAAGACGACAAGCGATATCAGAACGTATCTGACAAGAGATAAATCCGACCTCAATGCCAAACCATCCGCCAGTGTCCCTCGCTTTGAAATATGGCAGGCAGCCTGGACAATCTACACAGAGCACCCCATTACAGGAACAGGCTGGGGACACTTCAAAGAATATACTCAGGCCCAAGTCAACGACGGTAAACGCCATCCCATAGCCGCACAGTTTAAATGCGCACACAATCAATTTCTGTCAGTAATGGCCAATGGGGGGACAACAACCCTGGTCGCTCTCCTCTTTTTTTTAGTATCCTCAATTGTGTTTTTCAAAAAAACTCTTAAGCTATCATCAGACCCTACAGCACAACGCGCAGCACTTAGTGGATTATTATTAATTGTTGCCTTTATCATCTTCAACCTGACCGACTCTCTCTTTGAACGCTCTCGGACAATCAACTTCTTCACATTCTACCTGGCCGTTTTTTTAGCTTCCATACCAACGCAGCGCACAGCACCTGTCACGCCAACCACACGTCCACAACATCCCCATTATTAGATGAATGACGATTATAAGAGTTAATGGTATTATTCAACTCAAATAGGCGCATCTGGAGTACGTTTATCAGGTGGCGAGAGACAACGACTGTCCATTGCCCGAGCCTTGCTCAAAAACGCCCCCATACGGGTTCTGGACGAAGCTGTTTTGCCTCAGCCCTGGACACCCAATCCGAGCGCGAAGTTCAACCATTGCCTTACCTTTATCATGCGCTATTTATTTTTTATCCAACAGCTCTACTCATACTCAATACTAAGACCATTGCAGGAGGCTATCCGTACACGGGGGGATGAGGCAGCGTGGTTTGTGCAAGGGACGGATGAATTGCAGCTGCGTGCCGATGAAATTCAGCTACAGACGGTTACGGATGTCAAAAAATACAATCCGGCAGCAGTATTTGCCCCAGGTAACTGGGTACCGGATTTTTTTCCGGGAATCAAGGTTGAGGTTTTTCATGGCCTGGCCAACGACCAAACCGGCAAGAGGGGACATTTCAGGATCAGGGGACTATTTGACCTTTACTGTACCCACGCACCGGAAGTCACCCATCAGTTCCAGGAACTGGCCGCCCAGCACCGGACCTTCACAGTAAACGAAACAGGCTGGCCCAAACTTGACCCACTGTTTGACCAGCAGGTATGCCAAGCCGATCAGCACCCAGAGTTCAAAACTCGCCTCAGGACAAATAAACCGGTGGTGCTATACGCCTCCACCTTCAGTCCGTCACTAACTTCAGCCCCGGTACTGTTTGACACCATTCGTCACCTGACACAAAACGGACAATACCACTGGCTCATCACCCTGCATCCAAAAACACCGACCGAACTCGTCGTTAAATACCGGGGACTTGCAGGACCAGACTGCACTTTTATTGAATCTAACTTCACGGTTTTACCCCTACTCAAAAGTGCTGACGTCATGCTCTGCGACACTTCGTCCATTGCCTTGGAATTCATGCTGTTAGACAAACCGCTGGTGACCTTCAGAACCAAGATGCCTGGGCCACATGTCATCGACACAGACCAGCCGCAAAAGATTGCACCTGCCATCGCACAAGCACTCTCACGACCGGATGGCTTGCTGCGGGCCACAAAAAAATATATCGATGCCTTGCACCCATACAGAGACGGACAGTCCAGCATCAGGATCCTGGAGGCTGTTGATCACTTCATCCAGGAGAACACCTCAGCCACCCTGCAGCACAAACCACTTAACTTCTGGCGCAAGATGAAGATGCGTCGAGCAATGAATCACTTTCGGTGGTAAGCCCACCTGAAAAAGATATTCAGCCATCACGAATGGCCCAGTTTTGGCCTGCAGGAGGAAGAACAGTTGTAACGAATGCGTCGAAGCAAATAGAAGTAAACAATTTTTCGATGTTTTCCAATAAGCGATAGTTAAACAAAACGCCGTCAACCAATCACAGATAGGTGCTGAACAACGCAATAAAAAAAGACCACATGATGAAACATATCAATTTTAGAAAGAGTAGCAAACTGGGGTTTTATCTACGATGTTTTTGGCAATCATTGACGCCAAGGGTTTTGCGTATTTCAGCTAAGAACAAATTGCTTAGCAGCATTCCTGTTGAAAATATTGATTATTTAAATAATCGCGTAGACTATTACCTCAAACAACAAGAACCATTCAACTTAGCTAAAGATGCCGTTACGTTAAGCAACTATAAACTTAATGGGAAAAGTGCTTATTTTTACGATTTAAAGAATATTTTAAACTACTTCCCCTTGAACAAGAAAATAAGATATTTATTTGGTGACGTTACACATGTTGAAAATACCCCTACAATAGTCAAATCTCGCCCTATCAATGGAGATAATAAAAATTCAGTATTGATGAAACTCGACACTGTACGGCATTTTAATTTCATCAAAGATGAGAATGCACATAAAGATAAAAAAAATATGGTTGTGTGGCGCGGAAAGTTATTTGAAGGTAAACAGCCACACCGAGAAGTTTTTTTCAAAGCAACAAAAGATCTGCAATATTGCAACATCGGCAAAACCAATAATAATGGTAAAAATCTGGATTGGGTTAAAGCCCCCATGTCTATAACAGAGCAACTTAAATATAAGTTTGTTTTTTGTGTCGAGGGTAACGACGTAGCTACAAGTCTAAAATGGGTAATGTCTTCTCATTCCATTGCATTAATGTGCAAACCAAAATTTGAAACTTGGTTTATGGAAGGTACATTGGTGGCAGGTAAGCACTACATAGAATTGAAAGAAGATTACTCTGACCTCGCAGAAAAGATTGCTTACTATAGCGAGCACACTGATGAAGCCTTAGAAATAGTACACAATGCTAACACCTATGTTGAGCAGTTTAAAAACGCAAAACAAGAACGTTTGGTGTCGTTATTGGTTATGGAAAAATTTTTCGAACTTTCTGGGCAAAATTAACCCTTACACTATTCGCAACAACTTGAGAATAAAATATTTATGCACATCCTCATCGTTCACAACTCTATCATTCCGGCCCATAAATATGGAGGGACTGAACGTGTCATTTGGTATTTAGGCAAAGAATTGGTCAAACAGGGACACTGTGTCAGTTATTTAGTAAATGCTAAATCACAATGCCCCTTCGCTAAAGTGATCCCTTTTAATGAAACAATATTGATATCATCACAGATACCCAGTGATGTTGACGTTGTTCATTTTAACGGCATTGAACCTGACGTTAATATCAAGAAACCATATGTCATCACTCAACACGGTAACTTGAAAGAAAATACGCATTTTGACCTAAACACCATCTTCGTTTCTAAAAATCATGCAACTAGGCATAACAGCATGGCCTTTGTTCACAATGGTATCGACTGGGACGATTACGGAAAGGTAGACTTTAAGACGCCGCGGAAGCATTTCCATTTTCTAGCAAAAGCGGCATGGCGTATTAAAAATGTGGCTGGTGCAATTAAAACAATCACGAACACAAAACAAGAAAAACTTGTTGTATTAGGTGGATACAGACTTAATTTCAAGATGGGTTTTCGTTTCACGCTGAGCCCACGTATCTCCTTTAAGGGAATGGTCGGTGGGGAAGATAAATACAAATGGATGCGAAACTCAAAAGGCTTATTGTTTCCAGTCAAATGGCATGAACCTTTTGGTTTAGCACTTATCGAGAGTCTATATTTTGGTAGTCCGGTATTTGGTACGCTTTATGGCTCTTTGCCAGAATTAATCACCAAAGACATTGGCTTTTTATCAAATAAGCGTTCAGAACTTTCTGAGGCACTTGAAAACGCTAGCCATTTTGAACCTCAGTTATGTCACCAAGCTGCTGTTGACTTATACAATGCAAAAATCATGGCAAACAAATATCTTAGTTTCTACGACCTAGTACTGAACGGGTCACCCGTTAATCAGGAAGCGCCTAAAGTGTTCCCCCCAGACAATCCGTTGGTGAAGGATTAATCACGTGGCCAAGAAATTCCAGCAACACAGTCAGGCATTTCACGGAGATCCTCCCCGGTACACAGTGGATGAAAGCTCAGTGACACCAAATCAATCTGGTTCATCCAGCGTAACTGGCTAAATTTCACTCTAAAGAGGAAGAGTTATTTTCGACCGTCGGTCGCAAGTTTGAGAAGAATCTGGTTGGTACGCTGGAGTCGGCTTGCCATAGCCTTGAAGAGGGGGGCTGATATCTCGGGATATTTTTCAATAATTTCATCTATTTTATCACCGGGAAATCGTTTAACAGTAGTGCGGCCACGAGAAATAACAGAAGCAGAGCGTTTCTCGCTGGTTAACGGTGCCATTTCACCAAAGTAATCACCGGGATCACTCAATTCGGCGATTTTTTTTCCGCCTTTGACTATGGTCACAGCCCCACGTTTCAATTTGAAAAAATCCACATCAGAGTTGCCTTCACGGATGATAACATCTCCATCCTCATAGCTTTCTACGTCCGGGCTCACCATATATGCGGGCAGACTATCCTCGTGCAGAACAGTACGACGCAGAACTTCCTCAACACTCGTGATCCCTTCACGCACTTTCTGCAGGGCTGCCTCACGGAGCGTCGACATACCTTCCTGAATGGCAATCTTGCGCAAATTGTTCTCAGAAACCCTGGCACTTATGGCCCTGGCCACTTCATCGGTCACCTCCATCAATTCGAAGAAACCGACTCGCCCCTTATAACCCACCCGATTACATTTGGTACAGCCAACAGGCCCATAGGTGACCAAAGTATCCAACTCGTCTTCACGAAACCCCATGGGTAACAATTCACCGGGGGCATATTTTTCCGGCGCCTTGCAGTTATCACAAAGTTTCCGTCCCAAGCGTTGCGACAGGACCATAGTCAATGATGAGGCCAGCAGGAAAGAGGGAATGCCGATATCCACAAGACGAGCGACCGTGGCCGCCGAGTCGTTGGTGTGCAAGGTTGAAAAAACAAGATGACCGGTCATTGCCGCACGGATTGCAATTTCTGCAGTCTCATTATCACGAATCTCACCGAGCATGATAATATCAGGATCCTGACGCAAAAAGGCTCGCAGGGCTGCAGAAAAAGTCATACCCACTTCGGCATTGACGTTAACCTGATTAATACCCTTAAAGTTAAACTCAACAGGGTTCTCGACCGTGAGAATCTTCACATCCTCACTATTAAGGCTATTCAAGGCTGAATAAAGAGTGACTGTTTTACCAGAACCCGTCGGGCCTGTAACCAGAACCAGCCCTTGGGGCCGTTTGATGCAGCGCTGGAATATCTCAAGAGGCTTAGGAGCAAATCCAAGCCCACGCATATCGATGTTGAGTGACCCCTTATCAAGAATTCGCAGAACCACAGACTCACCAAAGAGAGTCGGCAGGGACGAAACTCGAAAATCCACTGAACGATTCCGCCCCATACGCATCTTGATCCGACCATCCTGTGGGATACGACGCTCTGTAATATCCATATCAGCAAGAATCTTGACCCGTGCCACCATTGCATTGCGAATGGTCAGTGGTAAGTTCATGGATTTGAACAGCGATCCATCCTTACGATATCGAACCTGCATGTTTTTTTCATAAGGTTCGATATGAACATCGGAAATATCATCCTGTACCGCTTTGACCAGAATACCATTGACCAGTTTGATAATGGGTGCATCTGAGGCCGAAAACTGATTAAAATCAGCATCATCCTCTTCATTTTCAATCTCAAAACCATCTGCTGCTTCAGCCAGAATACTTCCAAAATCCTCGATTTGAGTAACAGAAACGTCATCAGACTCTTCCTCTACAAACTTACTGAAGAAATTTCCCGCCTCGGCTTCATCAATCCCGTAATGCTTCTGAAAAGCCTTGACAATATCTTCTTCGGTAGAGACACAGACTGACAACTCCATACCAACCAACGCCTGCAACCGCTCAACAGCATCGGTATCAGTGGGCTCGGCCATGGTAATCTGCAAGGTGTCACCTGACACCCGCAAGGGGAAGGCCATATATTCCTTGGCCAGTTGGTAGTCGATACGCTCGATTACGTCTTTCGGTGGACGCTGCTGAGTCAAGTCCACTGATTTGAAATTATGCTGACGACTCAAGAAACTGAAAACTGTATCTGCATCAACAAATTCGAGCTGACGCAAGATTGTACTGAGACGCCCCCCTGAGGCCTTCTGCTGTTTCTTAGCAATTTCGAGCTGGTACGGAGTTATATAACCAGCCCTACTCAACATTTCGCCAATTTTCACACGACCTGCACCGGAACGATCTTTCACAGTATTTTTAAGGGTGCTTTTATCAGCAAGATTTTTTTGTGATTGTATTACCATTTCATCTCACACAAAATGTACCATCTCTCGAACAGTTCAATTGCTATTTAATCGTACAAAAATGAATATTTAAATAAAACAATACACGTTTTCTACCAAAAAAAAAACGGGTTAAAGAAGAAAATCTCCTTTAACCCGTTTTTAAAAAAGAATGGCCCCACCATCAAACAATCAACAGGACCATGGATATGTGCGGCAAGTCCTAGAATACACCCTTGACCTTACCGGTCTCAACATCGACGTCAACACGGCGATACGCTGGATCTGAAGCGGTACCAGGCATAAGGCTAATGGCACCTGCCACGGGTACAACAAAGCCTGCACCCTTATAGGTGAGAATGTCGCGGATAGGCAAAGTCCAGCCTTTCGGGGTTCCCTTGAGAGCAGGATTATGAGACAGAGAGAGGTGAGTTTTAACCATACAGGTTCCCATCTCACTCATATCCGGATCAGCCGCCAGACGTTTCAGTTTGGCCTGGGCCTCTGGAGTATAAGAGACACCGTCAGCTCCGTAGACCTCTTTGGCAATCAGGTCAATACGCTTATCAAGCGGATCACTCAGGTCATAGAGGAACTTGAAGTCGTTGGGCTCTTCACAGGCATCAACGACTGCATCGGCAAACTCAAGGGCACCATCACCACCGTGCTCCCAATGACGAGAAAGAGCAACGCGGGCACCAGCGGCCTCACAGATGTTGCGTACGGCCTTAATCTCGTTATCGGTATCGGTGTAAAAGGCGTTGATACAAACAACCGGATTAATACCTGCCTTCTTGACCGTCTCAATATGATGGATAAGATTTTTACAGCCTTCCTCGACCCAGCCAACGTTCTCCTTCCCGTATTCCTCCGGCATTGGCTTGCCTGGAACAGGAATAGGTGCACCGCCATGACATTTAAGGGCGCGGATTGTAGCGACGACAACAGCGCAGTTGGGTTTGTTGCCAGAGAAGCGACACTTGAGGTTCCAGAATTTCTCAAAGCCGATATCAGCGCCAAAACCAGACTCGGTCACATTGTAGTCGGCTATTTTAAGACCAACACGATCAGCAATAACTGAGGATTGACCAATGGCGATATTGGCAAAGGGACCGGCATGAACCAGAACCGGCTGACCTTCGAGGGTCTGCATCAGGTTCGGATTAAGGGCCTGAACCATCCAGGCAGTCATGGCGCCGTCAACTTCGAGGTCAGCAGTGGTGATGGGCCTTTCCTGCTTATCATAGGCAACAACAATCTTACCGATACGACGACGCATATCAGCCAGATCATTAGCAATGGAAAGGATGGCCATGATCTCGGAGGATACGGCAATGGCAAATGAAGACTGCATGGTAAAGCCGTCCATCTTACCACCAATACCAATGGTAATATTCCGCAGCGCCTGGGCGCAAAAATCCATGATCCAGTTGAACTCAACCTTTTTGGGGTGGATATCGAGACGTTTAAGATTGCGCTGAGACAACTGCGCGTCCGTGTAGTTCGCCTCATGCTGCATACGTGAAGTCAATGCAACCATACCCAGGTTATGGGCGTTCATGATGGCGTTGATATCACCGGTCAGACCGAGGGAAAATTCGGTCAGGGGGATACACTGAGCCAAACCGCCACCGGCAGCAGAGCCTTTGATATTCATGGTCGGGCCACCGGAAGGCTGGCGAATAGCACCGACAACACTCTTGTTTCGCTTACCCAGACCCTGAACCAGACCCATGGCACAGGTAGACTTCCCCTCGCCCAGTGGAGTTGGGGAAATAGCGGTAACATCAACGTACTTACCGTCCGGTTTGTCGCCGAGACGCTTCATGATTCGATTGAAATCAAGCTTCCCCACATAATGGCCGTAGGGCAAAACCTCTTCCCGATCCAGACCGAGCTGCTCGCCCAGTTCGTAGACAGTTTTCATCCGTGATTCAGCTTCTGCGGCAATCTCCCAGTCCGCATATTTTGTGGGATCCAAAGCCATAATTATCTCCTCATCAAGCAGGGGTTGGTTAATAATATGCCGGTTGCCGTCTCTGATTGAAATCGACAACGGCCCGAGCACTTCTATACTTTACACGTTATCTTGAAGAGTTACGCCAGAAGACATCAAGCGTACCCCTTAAGAACATCTTTTAATTCACCATAATTGATATGAGATATAACTAAATTTTAATCCTGTGTCAATATGAGAAGAATTAGTGACAGGCAACGGAAACAAAAAACCCCGAGAACCTCAAAAAGGACCCGGGGTCAGCAAAGAGCAATAAAAAAAAGATCCAATCAATCAAGTTGGGGATAGCGCTCTTTCACCTTGGCTGCCAGAGGAATCATGATTTCACGCATGGAAGGTTCTGCAGCAGGTGAGCAGCGCAGACGAAAGATATGACTCCACTCAGCCAGATTGCAATACACTATAATTTCAGTCTTACAAGAATTAGGAAGTACAGTCCGGGCCGCTTGCGGGGTGGAAGTCTCAAGAAGTTGCAGATAAAGTTGCTCGGTGCGCTCCATTGCTTCACGCCATAATCCATACTCAGGTGAATCCTCGGCGTAGAACATCGGCTTCACAAAAGTCACCTGATTGCCGAACTTGTCCTGACTATAACGGCAATAGCGCTGACTCTCCTGGAGAAAGGAACAGGGTCTGTGGCGGACAAGTTCATGGGTGACCGCCCGGTTTATAATAAACTTAACACCAAGGAAACGATGCCTGGCCAACAGCTCAGGTTCCAGCAGTTCGACCTCGGCCAGGGGCAGTTTTTTCACTGCTATTCCTGCTGTAAGTTCTGGCGATGGACCCGACCAGACACCTTCAAAGAGATATGGATGAGAGCCCGCCTGAAAATCAACCATGGCACGAACCAGTGCCGTATGCCCAACCCTCTGCGACAGTTCACGAAATGAGCGAATGGAACCGGTGACCAAAAGAGCATCGGCCACTCGATCAATGAAGATATAACGAGGCTCACAGGCCAGCAGCTCGGCAATTTGCTCCTCCGAACAACCAGTCACCCGCAGGGTGACCGCCGCCATCTCAAGCACCGAGTTATGACCATATTCAGCGATTTTTGTAACAAAAGGGAGAGCCGAATCACGACTGATTTTCTCTTCGCTCTTATAACAAATACGCCCGCAAGCCTCGAGACGGATCACCAAAGAGGCCTGATCCAAATCATCCTGTATCTCAAAAGATGGTTCTACAATCTGCATTCTTTCTCCTCTTCCGTAAAATTGCTCATCAAGCGCCGCCCTCTACCACCAACAATCAAACAGTTTCCTCAGTGAAGTTGTATCAATCTTCTTTCCAGAACGGGGACATTGCCCGTAATTCGGCAATAATGGGCGGCATCTTTTCAAGCACAAAATCCACCTCTTCTTCTGTATTGTAGGTACTGAGAGAGTAACGGATCGATCCATGGGCCGCTGTAAAAGGCACCCCCATGGCCCGCAGAACATGCGAGGGCTCGAGGGAACCTGAGGTGCAGGCGGAACCGGAAGAGGCGCAAATATTATAACGATCCATGTGAAGCAAAATAGCCTCGCCCTCCACATACTCAAAACTGATATTGGTCGTATTGGGCAGACGATCAGTCTTATGTCCGTTCAGCATGGATTTGGGCACGGCCTTTAACAGACCCTCTTCCAAACGATCACGAAGCTTACGCACCGTATTGTTTTCCTCTTCCATATTGGCGCCTGCCAGCTCACAAGCCACGCCAAGACCAACGATGGAGGCCACATTTTCTGTTCCGCCGCGCCGACCGCGCTCCTGATGACCACCCGTAAGAAAAGGGACAAAAGGAGTACCGCGCCGAACATAGAGAGCCCCCACACCCTTGGCAGCATGCAGTTTATGCCCGGAAAGTGACAGGAAATCCACATCCAGCTTATTTAAATCAATAGGTATCTTACCCACGGCCTGCACCGCATCAGTGTGAAAAAGAATACCGTGTTCATGGGCAATCCGCGCCATTTCGGCAATGGGGAAGATAACTCCTGTTTCGTTATTGGCCCACATAACACTGACGATAGCCGTATCGTCACTCAAAGCCTCTCGATATTTCTCAAGATCGAGAGTGCCATCATCAGCCACCGGCAAACGGGTAACCCTGTGTTTATGACCAGTAAGCGAATCCAGCCCCTCGCACAGGTTTTTGATCGCCGGATGTTCAACCCGAGTCGTGACGACGTGCCGCTTATCCGGAAAAGACTGCAAAGCAGAGAGGATCGCTGTGGAATCACTCTCTGTGCCGCAACTGGTAAAGGTAATCTCCTCAGGCTCGGCACCCAAAAGACCAGCCACCTGCTCACGAGCCTTTCGCACTGCCGCACCCACCTGACCACCGAAACGATGCATGGAAGAGGGATTTCCATAAAAATCAGAAAGAAAAGGCGTCATCGCCTCGACCACCTCGGGTGCAACTCGAGTAGTGGCATTATTATCCATATAGACAACTTGCTCTGGGCGGCAATCCATCATTTAGCCTCCTCCACAATCAGCGTATCAAGAACCAGTTCACGCAGTTTACGTTCCACATATTCTTTGAGAGTAGTCTGGGACTTCGTGCAGCTGGTGCAGGCACCGCGTAAAGAAACCAGCACGAAATCACCATCCACGTCCACCAGCTCAATATCACCACCATCCTTACGCAGGCCTGGCCGGATCTCACGCTCCAGTGCTTCTTCGATTTTTTTGATCTTCTGCAAGGTGGTCATACGTTTAGGTTTTTCCTGTTGGAGCTGATCGACGGGAACTACCTGCACGGTTGCAATCAGAATTTCACGCAGCCGATCTTCGCATTTTCCACAACCACCACCAGCCTTGGTAAAATTGGTGATTTCTTCCACAGAACGCAAACTCGACTCGTTAATGGCACGAATGACCTCCAGGTCAGTCACCCCGAAGCACTCACAGACCACTTCACCTTCAGCCATGGGCAGGATCACGCCACGACAATCGGCAATGGCCGCTTCCAATGCCTCTCGCCCCATGACAGAACAATGCATCTTCTCTTTAGGCAGACCGCCAAGACGCTCCGCAATATCCTCGTTGGTAACTTTGGCCGCTTCATCCAGAGTCATGCCAACAATCATCTCAGTCAAAACCGAGGATGAGGCAATGGCACTGGCGCAACCGAAAGTCTTGAACTTGGCATCTGTGATCACCTCGTTGCCATCGACCTTGATGGTCAGTTTCAATGCATCACCGCATGCCAGCGAACCAACCTCACCGGTACCATCGGCATTTTCAATCTCACCAACATTTTTCGGATGCAAAAAATGCTGCTGCACTTTATTGGTATATTCCCACATAGTTAAAGCCTCCAGGCAAAACCGATGGCGTCACAAAATTCCTGATCTACTTTATCGCAACGCATTTTTGATTATTTGATATCATATACGGTTGAAAGACCATACATAAATCATTACCTGCAAAAATGCGCCGTTCCCCGTATATCAAAATCCTTACTCAGTCATCTTAGTGATTATAAGAAGTTTATCAATCCTGAAAAAGTGATCGATACTCTAATACCTGCCGGCCAAAAAGCAAGATTTCATTGAACG
This sequence comes from Candidatus Desulfatifera sulfidica, assembly GCA_014381505.1. Classification (GTDB taxonomy): domain Bacteria; phylum Desulfobacterota; class Desulfobulbia; order Desulfobulbales; family Desulfocapsaceae; genus Desulfatifera; species Desulfatifera sulfidica. Next base: position 26,963 of record JACNLK010000044.1, read on the forward strand.
TACAGCTCTTTTCAGAGGAGTCCGATCTCAGCCAGCAACTCCCGCGCAGAAGCGACCAGTGCACGACTCTGCTCAGCAGTACGACCTTCGACATAAAAACGCACTTTGGGTTCAGTCCCGGACGGTCGGATCATCAGCCAGGAACCGTCATCAAGGATCATTTTACGACCGTCAATATCAATGACCTCGACAATACGCTGAATCTTTTCGCCCACCCTCAAATCAGTACCTGCAGCGTGCTTTTGAAGGCTTGCCAGACAGGCCAACAGCTCCCCGCCCCGAAGACTGACTTCAACTCCATCGCGGTCAGGGTAACAGGCCCCAAATTCCTCTTCTATCTGACGCAGATACTCACCCAGATTAATCCCCAGAGTCTGAACCATATCCACGGCCAGCAACAACCCAATATAAGCATCTTTTTCAGGGGTATGGCCAATGACAGTAATCCCGTCCGATTCTTCAAAACAGACCAGGGCTTGACCAATCACCGGCTTAAACTCTTTGAAACCAACCCTGGGCTCGTAGACATCCTCCCCAAAGGCCCTGGCCAGACCATTGGCCATATTGGACGTGGCCACGGTCTTGGCGACCATGCCATTTTTCCCTTTGATCTCATGGAGAAAATGGTAGGCCATGGCCCCAAACTGATTCATTGAGATCTCAACGTTTCCGTCACAAAAACGAATACGATCACCATCCGGATCAATAATTGCGCCCAGTTTCAACGGCTCGGCTCGGCCTGCAAGGGCTGCCATTACCCCCTGCATATTTACCGAAGAAGGTTCCGGGGCCACTCCGCCAAAAGTCACGTCAGGTTCGGAGCGCAGGTGAATGAAACGTTCTCCTCCAGTTGCCAGCAGCTCAGGCAGATGCAGTCGGCTTGAACCATGGACCGAATCCACGGCCACACACAGATCTGCTCGCTCTGTAAATTTTTCAAGAATCTCATTCAGAGCCAAACCATGGCCTGCGACATTGCTGCGCACCAAATTCCTCCAACAAGAAAAGGAATCAAAGGGTTGCAGGTCATTGCGCTCAGCAGGATCTGACAGGCAGATCTGCGGATCCAAAACTGAAGTCTCTGTGGCAATGATCTCACAGGCCCGCATTGTAATTTGATCAGTTAATTCTGAGGCAGCCGGACCAGCATCGGCAGCATTGTACTTGAATCCGCCATACTCAAGCGGGTTGTGCGACGGGGTGAGATTAATGGAAAAAGCCCCATTCAACTCCAGCAGGGCCGCGCTGAGAACCCCGGTTGCTGACTCACCCGCATAATGAACCACAAAATTATTCTGACGCAGGACCTCAGCCACTGCCGCAGCAAGAGTCACGCCGCCGAAGCGATTGTCAAAGCCAAGGACACACCCGCGCTGGCGGGCCTCAGCAAGACTTGCCACACCAAGAAAAGGGACCAGGGCGGAGTCAGTCTCCAATTCTTCATAGAGACTCACAATTGCAGCCGTCACCTGTGAGACCGAACGAACAAACAGATCCTTTCCCAGGACTCCCCGCCAACCAGACGTGCCAAACTTCACCCTCCGGATTGGCTGTCCGGGGTTGTTCTCAATTTCATCCTGAATAAGATTGTACGTCTGATCAATGAACCGCTGCCAGACTTCACCCTGCTCGTTTCTGAGGGACACCAGTTTACGGATCAGGCAAAAATAATCACTCTCCGCATGCACCTGCCCAATGCCACATTCACGGTACAATTCGCGCACGGTCGTCATCATCAATTTATTATCCACAGTTCACGCTCCCTTTCCCCCTCAGCCCAGGAACAAACAGGAGAGGAAACTCTCCCGGATGTCTTGAAAAAAGCTCTTTTCACCCAATCCGCATTACACTCAAAATTTCATCCCCAGAATATCAAATCCATGCCTGCGCTACCATTTTGCGCACACCTCTTATTTAATATTCACTTTTCATTCTCAAGCAAAATTACTTTTTTTTCAAGTCAGCCTGCAATATAACGTGAGACGAGTAACCATACACAAAATATTTTCCCCAAACTCTTCATTTCTAGTCCTTGACGAATTGTCAATATTTCTTATATAGTAGTTCAGCAAATTTGACACGAATCCGCGTCACTTCCACAAAGGAAGTAACAGGCGAAGAAGACATCAAATAATACGGACCCGGGCCCATCGCCCACAAATTTTAGCTCAGCAGGAGAACAGAATGGCCACCTCGCACGACAAAGAATTGATCCTCTGGTTTGACGATATCGGCATTGACGATGTACCCTTGGTCGGCGGCAAAAATGCCTCCCTGGGCGAAATGTATCAGCACCTCACCTCGAAGGGAGTGGCCGTTCCGCACGGTTTCGCTATTACTGCCTATGCCTATCAATACCTGATGAAAGCAGCAGGAATTGAGGACGCAATTATTGCTGCGCTGGATGGCCTGGACACCCATGATCTGCACAACCTGCAAGCACGGGGCAAGAAAGTCCGCGAAATCATCCGCGGGGCCGAATTCCCCCAGGACCTGAAAGATGCCATCATCAACGCCTACAAAGTAATGGAAGGCGAATATGGCAAGGACGTGGACGTGGCTGTGCGCTCCTCTGCAACGGCCGAAGATCTTCCCGATGCCTCATTCGCCGGTCAGCAGGAGACCTACCTCAACGTCCGCGGCTATGACGCAATCCTGGACTACTGCAGCCAGTGTTTTGCCAGTCTGTTCACGGATCGGGCCATCTCCTATCGCCACGACAAGGATTTTGGCCAGTTTGACGTCTATCTCTCTATCGTCGTCC
>JACNLK010000051.1 GCA_014381505.1 Candidatus Desulfatifera sulfidica
CTTCAGCGCCGATGGTACTGCACGGGCAACTGTGTGGGAGAGTAGGTCGCCGCCGATTCTTTTTATATAAAAAAGCCCCTGAGGATTCATTTCCTCCGGGGCTTTTTTTTGTGCATGTCGCAAGATCGAATCAAACATCTGTCATAACAAATTTCAAAGGTTCATCAGTCTTGAATTCCCTTGTAATAACGATTAACGACAGACATACAGAACAGAAAGAGCTACTCAATAATACCAGATTGAGTCGCAGCTTCGGGCGATCGAAGGAGAACAGGATCAATGGCATGTAAATCTTTTTCAACCCGCTGAATATTTCCCATCACCTTATCAACAATATCAACATCCGGATACTTCTCCAGAATCCCAAGAAGATACCGGCGCGACTCAAGCAGGAGCTGCTTTCTTGTCTCCAGATCAGCGGCTCGAGTTGATCGAATAAAAAGATCTGCAGCCTTTCGCCGATCATCTTTGGCCGCCGAAAGAGCGACATCCTTTATTTTACTGCGAGCCTGTTCACCCAGATCAGTTTCCAGAAGTTGGGTAAACATCTGAATGGCTTCATCATACGCACCACTCTCCAGTATCCGTACACTCTCATCCCATTGCTCTTGCAATACCTGCTGTCGGGCTAAAACTTGTTGCTCCTGTTCAAGTTTTTCAGCCTCTTTTAAGGCCTCCAGTTTTTGCTGGATCTGTAGCCTGGTCGTTTCATCTATAATTTCAGGCGTGACCGTAGCTAATTTTTCACTACTATCCTGAAAACGCTTTTCCTGGGTGAGGGTCTCAACTTCCTGCATATATCCTGAAAGCCACTGGTCTGCATGATTTTGAGCATCAATTCTGATCCTCTCAACATTGCCTTTTACAGGTGAATAAGGATATTTTTTTAAAAAGGCATTCGCTGCCCAAACGAGTTTATACCCATCACGGGTAGGATTAAAACTCAAATAGTCTGCCAGTAAAGCTCCATATTCGCGCAGCTCAAGACCACCTCTCTGACCAACCGCCAATAAAGCCAACTGACGGTTTGCCCAGTCTTTCTTTAAATTAGCCTGGTCAACCAATTGCAGGAGGTTTCCGTACTGCTTCTCAGCCAGTTTATAATCACCGGTTACCAGATACAGGTCACCCAGCGCTGTACCCAAAGCCAGTGCATCCAGCTCAGGGTGATCGGGGATTCCAAACTCCGAAAGAAGCTGGTCAAGGACAGGAATGGCTACTTGATGGTAGCGTAGATCAATCAAGGCCTGCACATATTGCAGCCGGCTGCTCACTGACAGCTGACTGCGCATGGATTCTTGCACCTGCTGCCAGGCTGAAATCACACCAGTAAAATCGTCTGCTGCGAAACGCTCCGCCATTAAATTTTCTGCCTGTTGAATCTCCCCTGCTCCCTCTGGCGCTCCTATGGCTCCCCCACCCCATTCATCTGTTAACAGTGCACCGCAGCGACCTTCGACAAAATCGATGTCAGCTTGTTGTAAAACAAAAATCGTTTCACTACCAAAGCCAGGCCCTGCCTGCAATACTCCCTCCATTTCACCACCACGCAACTGACTATATCCTCCTATAATCTTGTGCATTTCATGAAAGCACTCAATCATCTCGGCAGATTGTTCTGAATCTAACCTTGTCAGTCCTCTTTGGCCATCAAGCTCTTTCCATCGTTCCTGTTTGAGGAGGTATTCTTCTATACGACTATTGGCAAAACCCAGCGCCATAGCTTTGAATTTCTGATCAGCTGACGTCTTGCCAGCCTCGTCCAAGGTCGGTTGAACGACAACGGAACGTGGCGGCGCTACTGCAGAATCGGAAAGCACCAGTTGCTGCTTGCCAGGTACACAGGCACTCAACAACAAACAATCAACAGCAAGACAGGTAATTAATAATCGCTTGACATTCATAGACAAATTTTTCCTCGGGTATCCTTTATTCCAGCAGTTCATAATGTACAGAATCATTGGTCTTTATTCATTTTCCAGAGAATTGATTGTGGGTCTCAGGAAGCAGCCACTTTCATAATTCTGATTCCGAACTCACTGAATTCTATAACATGTTGATTGACTAAAAAATCAATCAACATGTCAGGTACATTATATAATTTGGAGATTTGCAGGCATGTTATAACTAGCTGACAAAGCAGTAAATCATACCCATACTAATGAACAGGTATATTCTCTTCAACCAAATCACGACTCTCGTGCCAAAATGGTCGAAACTGTCGAGCAGGAACAAACCGACCACCTCCACTCAAGCGACCAACAGCCATAACTGTTGACTGATGTCGACGATATTGATCCACATCATACGCAGGCTCGATCAATCGTCCCCCTTGTTCAGCAGACACGGCCAGGTTCATCTGTCCCAATGATGGCCGATCAATAATTAAACCATTAAAACTGAGATCAACAGAATCCAGACGGCCACCATAATCCTCTTCAGCAAGCAATCCCTTGACCATCGCGGTCCATGTGGGCAGTGCTCCAGATGATCCCGCTATCCGGGTATTATTTCGCACCATTGGACTGTTATCATCATAACCGACATAGACACCAACGCCATACCCGTCTGCCTGAACCAGGCTCCGGCCATCAATACTTAGTCCCGGAAGATAACCCAGGAACGTTGAATTTGTATATCGATTAGCAGTCCCTGTTTTTCCCAATAAAGGAAAGGCCTGGTTCAGCTCCCTAAACAAACCATCGCCAAGTTCCGTCAACCGAACCTCACGATTAGCATAGCGTCCCGTACCAAATTTCACGACATTCTCCAGAAGATGACCAACCTCCAAGGCAGTCTCTTGCGCAACAGGCCTTCGAACCCTGCGTTGAGGGCGATATAAAATTTCCCCCTTATCACTTTCAATCCTGTCGATCACGGCCAACACATCACCACTCCCAGAATCTTCGGCACCAAACAAAGTGACTTTACCGGTCACCAGTCCTTCATACATCCGCACCATCTCTATCAGGGTAACCACGTTGGAGCCCAGAGGAAAAGAAAGAACCGGTTCAAGCTGACTCTCTATCCCCATCTCCCGGGCAAATGCAATAAGATAACGAAGACTCACTAACACGCGAAAATCACTGATAGCCGACAAGACCTCCATACTATAGGCCGGTAATTCCTGCAGACGATTATATTCAAGTTCCACCTGGCTGTGCACCATATCAAGAGCAGATGAGGATAGGAGAGATCCCACCGAGACACTGGACCAGAAAAGCTCCTGCTCCTGAGAGTTCATCTGCAGAACAAGAAGGCGCAGGGCATCAAAATCAACCCTCCACATATGCTCATCAGGCTCTTCCAGCCTCACATAGGTGTATCGCTCTCGCAGAGAATCATAATAGAGCTGTGCCATAATCTTCTGCTCAAACGGGTCATAGTTGTCAGAGGGATCATAAAAAAGCTGCATCGGATCCTCAACACCTCTTCGAAGATCAATCAGTTCTTCCTGTAGTTTCATGAGATCCATGTAATTGACTGCTAAGATTCCTTTCTGGAAATTAAGCTCAGTGAGCTCTTTAGCGGTAAGCTTGTCATCAGAATCTGCATCAAGAAACTCGTCCTTCAAGAGCCTCTCATGAATCTCTTCAGAAAACTTTGCAAAACCAAGACCATAATGAAGCGTCCGCAGTGCAGCATATTCTGAAAAAAGTCCCTCAAACATGAAATCAGGTTCCAAGCTCAAGACTGCCCGTTCAAATGCAGCCTGTCTCAACAGATCGCGATTGACAACAATTCCGTGCCGATCCCTCACCCGAGAACGGAATGAACGATACGACTCTACTTCCCCCCCCAGCTGACGAGGGGCCAGTCCAACATGGTCAGCTACCTCATAAAAGCGATCCAGGCTTAAGTGATCAGCCATGTGATAAAGAAGCCAGATAGACGCCAGATTTTCTGAATGAACCCCAGCCCAACTCAATGAAACTTCATCATTCTTGCTCACATGATCAGGTCGGGGAAAATAAGGCTGGCCCTGAAAGACAAAGATATCACGTCCATTGCTGAGCAGATCAGTGGGGCTCCAACCGAGCTGCAGAGCCGCAGCATAAACAAAAGGCTTAAAAGCCGACCCCATGGTTCGCCGAGCATCAATGGCACGATTAAAAAAACGGTTTTCAGATCCACCAGCCATGGCCTTGATCGTGCCATCTTGAAGAATCAGGGCTCCACCCTGGAGCGTTGGAAATTTTTCAAGATCCAGAAGAATACGACTATGATCATCAATAGCACGAACACTGACCCAAACACGGTCCCCCAAGCGGAGTTGAGCCGTCAGGGCTTTCCTGTCCTTGTCGGTAGACTCACTCCAACGATTGCGCTGCCAGCGGGCATAGGCAAGGCCCAGTCGTTCAATACCCGGCCCATCAATAATTCCAACACCGAGTGTGCGCCCCAGATCTACACCAATCCGCAGCGAATCCCCCTCTCCTTCTTCACTGGAAGGTGCCTCAACCAAGGTACCAAAAAGAAAGGCACCTTCAATCAGTTGACTGTCACCGCGGTAATCGGTTGCCTGAAGTTCTTCCTGCACCTGTTGGGCGCTATAACCACGTAATCGTACGTCAAGACGCGATAATTCGCGGCGTAAAGAGTACAATGTCTTTCTTTGCAAACCTGCATCGACAGTTGTAATAACCCGGGCTCCGGAAGTCGAAAGATTACTGATTCCCTGCTCCTCCAATGCGTCCACCACTTCGGGCTCGGATACCGCTTTGGTGACCATCTCCATCACATAATCAAGAGCAAAACCCATTTTTCCCTTATTAAACTCAATCTCATGATTATTCAGCTCTGCTTCTTCTTCCACTGTAATCATGTCCAGATCACGCATCCTCCGCAGTACATAACGCGCACGGGCATTAGCCCGTTCCCGAGCCAGGAGAGCAGCGTCATCTGTTTTTTTGATGAATGGATTATAGTAATTAGGTCGCTTGACGCTTCCAGCAATAAAAGCCGATTCCAGCAGGGTCAAATCTCCAGGGGCTTTATCAAAATAATAGCGTGCCGCAACTCCCAGACCATGCCCATTACCACTGACATAAAACTGATTCGCATAAAACTCAAAAATCTTTTCCTTGGGATAGTGGTATTCCAGACGCAGGGCATAGAGAAGCTCCTTAAGCTTTGCCTGGTACGAACGACTACTGCGTTTAAATAAATTTTTTGCTGTCTGTTGAGTCAGTGTACTCCCACCTTGCACAACCCGTCCGGCCTGATAATTCTTTATTACAGCCCGAGCAATACCTGCCGGATCAAAACCATAATGCTCAAAAAACTGATTATCTTCAGAGGCGACCAGGGCATTGACAAAATCCGTGGGAATCTCAGAAAAAGCCACATACTGACGGTGGGCATCATCAAAAAAAACTCCGAGACGCGTCTCTCCATCACTGTAATAAACAGGACTTTCTTTACCGAGGATTGCAGTAATATTCTCCTGTTTAATCTCCTCACCAGGATTAATCACCACCAGCCAATACACTCCACCAGCCACACCGCCGGCCACTGCAATCGCCAGAAAAAAAAGAAAATAAATTATTTTACGAAACATTGACTCAAAAAATACACACAACTATAATTAGTCACACTTCACCCACCATCTCTCCAGATTCCAGTTCAAGTGAGCAGCCGGACAGGGCCTTTTTGATTGCAATTGCAAACAAGTTACGGTTTAACTAGTAGTATCTGGGACAGATTGGCAACATCGTTCGATGTAATAACGTATAAATATACGTCTAACTTTCATATTATCATGATTTTCCCTTTGAACATAAAAAGCAAATGATGAAATGGAAAGTTACTGAAACACTTGCACATGCTTTAACATGGAAATCCCCAGAAATTGCTCTTCTGAAAATCACATAATAGAATTTACTGTGTTCATGTTCAGAGTACAATACTGATCTATCAGGAAAATGTAGATATTTCCATCCCCTTCGCACTCATCAAAAAGAAACAAGTCATGCTGCAACTCAACCTCAGGCTCATACTTATCATCTCCCTGCTCCTCCTGAGCGCTTGCGGTGGGCCCCGTTTAGGCAACCACCCCGGAGCCCCCATCACCAATGACCCATACAACCCGGAATACTATCTCTCAGACGAGCTTGAAGCCCTCAGACAGAGTGGCTCCTGGGGAGAATCTGACTCCGTGGGCCAACACCTCCCCCAAAGTGTTTTCCCAGTTATGATCAACAATCAGGTACGCATGTACCTCGATATTTTCCAGACTAAACAACGTAGATCCTTTGCGATCTGGCTGGAGCGGTCGGGAAAATATCTCCCTCTGATTCGTAATGAACTGCGCAAGAATGGCCTCCCTCAGGATTTGGCCTACCTAGCCATGATCGAGAGCGGCTACAATGATCGGGCCTGTTCATCAGCTGGAGCAGTTGGCCTCTGGCAGTTTGTCAAGAATACGGGCCGAGGGTATGACCTGACGATTGATCAATACGTAGATGAACGCCAGGACCCGGTAAAGGCAACCCAATCGGCAATCCGCTACCTCAATGATCTGCACCAACAGTTCGGCGACTGGCACCTGGCTGTGGCCGCCTACAACGGGGGACCTGGTAAAATACAGCGCGGTTTAAAAAAATACCGGGCACAAACCTTCTGGGATCTGGCCCGCCATGATTATCTGGCACTGGAAACCAAACGCTACGTCCCCAAGCTGATAGCCGCGATCATCATTGCCCGTGATCCGCATAAATACGGTTTCACCGACACCCAAAGAGAGTCCCCGCTCCATTACGACACGATTGAGGTTGGACCTGGATTTGACCTGACTGCCGCAGGCCTGATCAGCGGGAGCTCACGCAAACAACTGGCACAGCTTAATCCTGAGCTGCTGAGTGACAAAATTCCCACCAACCGTTCCGAATACCTGCTCAATATCCCGGCAGGATCCTCTGACACTGCAAAACGCAACCTGCCCCGCCTGCATACCGTCGTCACCACCAAATATCAAAAGCATATCGTGACAAGCAAAGACCGCCTGGCCGATATCAGCACCCGCTATCGAGTCTCACAGGCTACTCTCTGCAAGGCCAATCAAATCAAATCCCATCAGCTCTTTGTTGGTCAGCGTCTGCGCATCCCTGTGCGCACAATCGACTACAGCCTTCAGCCCGCCAACCAGGCAGCGGACAAGAATATACGTCGCCAGCAAAGACACATTCACCAGATTAAACGCGGCGAAACAATTAACTCAATCGCACGAGACTACGATGTCCCTCCGCATCTCATCTATGCCTGGAACAAATCAATCAGCAACAAGACCATCCGTGCCGGCCAGCACATAGGCCTGTACATGGATCAGCAAATCTCCTCCGTAGCGCCAGCCATTACAGCCGACAAGGTCATCCCCACACTGAGCAGTCCCTCCAAAAAATATGCCTACAATATCAAAAGAAACCGGGTAAACGCTGCCGAATCTTACGTGGAGAGCCCAACGAAGCAAAAACTGCCGACCATCATCGCCGAACAGAAGAAAAAGAAAATCGATACAATTCTATTTCCCCCTCCCAAGTATCACTGGTACCTGGTCCAACAGGGAGATTCACTCTGGGCGATTGCGCAGCGATTCAACACCTCCCCCTCCCAAATCAAGGCGCTCAACAACATGAGCTCAAACTCCATCCATCCCGGAATACGGCTCAAATTAAGAAAAGTCTAACCAGCAAGCTGACATCCTTACGTTGAACCAGCTTACTCATTGCTCCAACACTCAACCCTTTATCGTACCCCACACCCGCCACTCACACGCAATATCATAGAGCCAGCCATATTATTGACACATTATTAGTTCCGCACCTCTTTACAATCCACCCATTCATTGCCATTATATTAAATTGTGGTATATCGGTCAGCCAACATCCCAACCGATCATTACCCAAAATACAAACACGTCCCTCAAATCATCCAGAGACCTTCACGCCTGCCGTCATCGTCCTGACACATTGAAGACCGAACTCATGAGGAAATAGTGCACCACAACCATCAGGTGCCAGACAATGATGAATCAAGAACAACCCTTTCCATCACGGGATTACGGTCCAGATGTGCACATCATTCAGCACGGTGAGAAAACTATCCTGCTGGCCGGGACCGCGCATATCTCGCGCGAATCAGCCGATCTTGTTCGTGAACTGATCGAAAATGAACATCCAGACCTGGTCTGCATCGAACTGGACAGCAAACGATACGAGGCCCTGAGTCGTAAAAAACGCTGGCAGGCCCTCGATCTCAAGCAAATCATCCGCAACAAGCAACTCTCGGCCCTGCTGGTTAATTTGTTCATGTCATCCTACCAAAAAAAACTGGGCGCACAGCTTGGGGTCAATCCTGGGACCGAGTTACTCACCGCTGGACAGACTGCCGAAAAACTCGATATCCCTATCTGCCTCTGTGACCGCGATGTACGCATCACCCTGCGCCGGGCCTGGAAATCGACATCTTTTTTCAAAAAGGGGACCCTGTTTGCCACGCTCCTCAGTAGCCTCTTTGACCGCACTGAAGTCAGTGAAGAAAAGCTCAATGAGCTGAAACAGAAAGACATGCTGGCCGAACTGGTGGGGGAAATGGGCGAGGTACTGCCAGACGTGAAAAAAGTTTTGATCGACGAACGCGATATCTTCATGGCCGAACAGATCAAAAAAGCAACCGGTAAACGGATCGTAGCCGTAGTTGGAGCTGGACATGCTGCCGGAATCCAGCAAGTCTTCAGCCAAGACAATCAGCACCAACTGGCAGCAATATCACAAATTCCTCCGGTGGGTATCGGGTGGAAAATTACCGGTTGGGCCATCCCGACTCTTATTATCGGCTCCATCATCACAATCGGCATTAAACAAGGTGCAACTGATGCTGCTTCCAACATCGCTTACTGGACCCTGGCCAACGGTATCCCCACGGCCATCGGTGCCTTGATTGCCCTGGCTCACCCACTAACCATTCTCACGGCCTTTGCAGCCGCACCACTCACCAGTCTGACACCAGTCATTGGTGCTGGTTATGTGGCCGCTTTTATTCAAGTCATGAACAGCCCCCCCGTGGTCAGGGAATTCGAAACTGTTACCGAGGACATGGGAACGATCAAAGGATGGTGGAATAACAAACTACTCAAAGTCTTTCTGGTTTTCATCCTCACTGGCCTTGGTTCGACCATCGGCACGTATGTCGGCGGCTATGAAATCATTAAAAATCTGATCGGCTGATACCAGCCAGGAACCACATCAATGGACAATAAAAAGAAAAAACAAGCCACCGTACTTAATAGCCGCCAAAAGAAATATCTCAAGGGGCTGGCACATCACCTGGACGGCCTGATCTTTATTGGAAAAGAAGGGCTCAGTGAAGCGGTCATATCGGCCACAGAACAGGAACTCCTGCGCCACGAACTGATCAAGGTCAAGATCGGTAACAACAGTGATGCCGACAAGCATATCGTAGCTGAGCGTCTTCCAGCAGCCACATCCAGTGCTTTGGTGCAACTCATCGGCAAAACAGTTATTCTTTACCGGCCCAACCCCAAATTAGACACGGAAAAACGAATCAAACTGCCCAAATAACAACACCCGGTCCCCATTGACACGATCCGCATTATTGTAATCTAACAGTCAGCGGGGGTGATAAGCCATGTCCGGCCTGCCCCCCGCTCAATCCAGTATAGCGGATACAGTTACTGAACGCTCAGGCCCGACATGCTACTCTGTACGATTCCTTCCCAAAGTGATCAATGGCATCGGGTGTTCTTGCGTTGACGCTCGAGTTTCAAAATTACTTTCATGCTCCCCCAGTACTTTCTGGATCTCCGCCAGAGCCAGATCCGATCGATTATTGGTCTCACTGAGATGAGCCAGAACGACTTGTTCCAGTTTTTCATGCAACAAGGTTGTCAGAAATTCTGCAGCCTGAGCATTGGACAGATGTCCCTGACTGGACCGAACCCTTTGCTGCAATGGCAACGGATAAGGTCCGTTTTTGAGAAGCTCTGGATCATGATTAAATTCCAGAACTAAAGCCTCGCACCCCATGAGTCGTTGGCCGATCAGGTGAGAGACTCGACCGGTATCAGTACAATACCCCAGACTGACTCTTCCATTACCAACCACAAAGCCCACAGGCTCTGCACAATCATGTGAAATAGCGAACGACCGAACCACTAAGTCCTGAATTTCAAAACAGCTCCCGCTCTCAATCTCGACAAACTGACAGGATTTACCGAGTCGTTTTTTACCGCTTTGCAGGGTACCTGGCGTGATATATAATGGTAAACCACAGCGCCGGGACAGAATCCCTGCTCCCTGAATATGATCATTGTGTTCATGGGTCAGTAAAATCGCATCTAGGTCGTCCAACCCCCTATCAATCAAAGCAAGACGCCGTTCAATCTCCTTACCGGAGAATCCAGCATCGATAAGGACAGCAGTCCTTCCTGACTCTATATAAACAGAGTTGCCCTTACTTCCACTCCCCAAAACCGAAAAACGCATCTCACACACCGGTATGGCCAAAGCCACCAGCACCCCGAATCGTCTGGGGAAGCGACTCGACCAGTTCCAGTCGTCCTCTGACCACTGGTGACAAAACCAGTTGGGCAACCCGATCACCGCGATGAACGGTCTGCGCTTCTCTCCCCAGATTAACAAGAGCTATTTTGACCTCTCCGCGATAATCGGCATCAATTGTCCCCGGCGAATTGATGATCGTCACCCCCTGTTTCACGGCCAAACCACTACGAGGTCGAACCTGCAACTCATATCCGGGTGGAATCGCCACTGAAAATCCGCTGGGTATCAATTGAATATCTCCCGGCATCAAGATCGTGGGTTGCTGCACGGCAGCAGCCACATCCATGCCTGCAGCCAATTCAGAATGATAGCACGGCAGTGGTAAATCACGGCACTGCTCTGCCTCCAACCAACAAAACTGTACAACCTGTTCTTCCATCCTCTTTTCCTTGCTCGCTGTGCAAAAAAAATTTCTCTGTAAAGCAGAAAAGGCCGTCCCTCAACGAGGAACGGCCTTTTTCAGACGAACAGAGAGCTCAACAAAGATCTCTTATAACAACGCCTTACGGCTGAGACGGATACGTCCTCGGCCATCAACTTCAAGAACCTTGACCTCGATCTCGTCACCTTCTTTAACAATATCCGTAACCTTCTCAACACGTTTTGTATCCAGCTCAGAGATATGCACCAGACCGTCAGTACCGGGGAAGATTTCCACAAAGGCACCAAAGTCCTTAATGGTTTTAACAATGCCCTTATAAACAGCACCAACCTCAGCCTCAGCGGTAATTGATTTGATTCGTTCAACCAGGGCTGAAGCCTTTTCACCATTATGAGTAAACATCTTGACCAGACCTGAATCATCAACTTCAATCTTGGCGTCATACTCAGCGGACAGTTCCTTAATAATCTTACCACCGGGCCCGATGATATCGCGAATTTTGTCCGGGTTGATATTGTGCATAAAATATTTGGGCGCATTATCTGAGATCTCATCCCGCGACTCAGTAATACCCTTGCTCATTTCACCAAGGATATGCAGACGGCCATCCTTGGCCTGAGCCAATGCCTGACTCATGATATCCCGGTCAACACCGTCAATCTTGATATCCATCTGCAGAGCGGTGATACCGTCTTTGGTACCAACGATCTTGAAATCCATATCGCCCAAATGATCCTCATCACCTAGGATATCTGTGAGAATAACGACCTTGTCGTCCTGCTTGATGAGGCCCATGGCTACACCGGACACAGGGGTCTTGATTGGAACACCCGCATCCATCATTGCCATACTACCACCGCAGACTGAGGCCATGGACGAAGAACCATTGGACTCCAGGATCTCGGAAACCAGACGAATTGTATAAGGGAAATCTTCCTGATTTGGCAGCACTGCGGATAAACCACGCATGGCAAGCGTTCCGTGTCCGACATCTCGTCGAGACGGTCCGCGCAGAAAACGAGCCTCACCAACACAGTAAGGAGGAAAGTTGTAATGGAGCATAAAACGACGATTATCCTCACCGGCAAGGGTCTCGATACGCTGCTGATCACGCTCACTGCCGAGAGTTGCAACAACCAGGGCCTGCGTCTCGCCACGGGTAAAAAGAGCCGATCCATGGGTCCGGGGGAGATAGCTGACCTCCGTGTTAATGGGACGAACCTGATCAAAGGTACGACCATCCAGACGAGTTCCATCAACAACAATCTGGTCTCGCATGACCTTTTTCTTGTAGCTGGACAAACAATCACCAATCTCACGCCCACGCTCACCGTCAGTGTTCAGCTCAGCAACTACCGTTTTCTTCAATGCATCATAGCAGCGACCACGATCAAGCTTATCGCTCGTAGCAATAACCTCCTTCATGCCAGCGCCAGCAATTTCTACCACACGAGCCATGAGCTCTTCATCGACCTGAATCGGTTCAACAACACGTTTCTCGCGTCCGCACTCTCCGCGGAGATCGTCCTGGAGATCCAGCATGGGTTGAAGCTGCTCATGGGCATAAAAGATACCCGAGAGGATCTCTTCCTCGCTCATGGCATCAGCCATACCTTCAACCATAACCACAGCCTTGCGGGTACAGGCAACGATGATATCCATGCGTGACTCAGTCAACTCATCCTTGGTTGGATTGATGACAAACTCACCATCAATGTGGCCAACCCGTGCACCTGCCACGGGACCACCAAAGGGGATGTCGGAGATGGACAAGGCACAAGAGGCACCGGTAAGCGCCAGAACATCGGGATCATTTTGCTGATCAGCCGACAGAACAGTAGCGATGACCTGAGTCTCGGAGAAATAGCCCTTCGGAAACAGGGGACGCAAAGGCCGGTCAATAATTCGGCAGGTCAAAACCTCCTGGTCACTGGGCCGTCCAATTTCACGACGGAAGTAATTCCCAGGAATTCGACCAACTGACGACATTTTCTCCTGATATTCGATGGTCAGCGGCAGAAAACCAAGCTCGGGCTTGTGTTCCTTGGACGCAACTGCGGTCACGAGAACCATGGTCTCGCCACAACGAACAACAACTGATCCGGAAGCCTGACGGGCAATTTTTCCGGTTTCAAACGAGATGCTCTTACCACCAATTTCTACTTCTACTTTCTTGTGCATACATTCTCCAGCTGTTCAATCAACAGCATTTTCTAGTAACAGGCGTCAACAAATACAGTTTGAGGAAAAAGACCAATCCCGGAGCTCCTCTTCGGAACACCGGGATCAGCTCGACAAGCGGACAAGCAAGAAAAAAAGACGCCTGAGTCACACTCGCTTGAACCTTCAAACGACAACAAGGGACCGGAAAACATATTCCGGAATCCTTTTTTACTTTCTAATACCCAGCTCAGCAATCACTGCCTGGTATCGATCAATGTTTTTCTTTTTCAAGTAATCAAGCATACTACGACGCTGGCCAACAAGTTTCAGAAGCCCCTGACGAGAATGATGATCCTTTTTGTGGGTCTTGAAATGATCGGTCAAATACTGAATCCGATCCGTCAACAAAGCAACCTGCACCTCTGGAGATCCGGTATCGGTGGGATGGGTCTTAAATTTCTCTACAATTTTACTTTTTACTGCAACTGACTGTGCCATAAAGCACCTCCTGATCTATATCAATTCAACGAGTTTACAATTCAAAAAAAAGCCGCAACCGGCGAAGGTAAGCGCGGCAGGTCAACACAAAAGACTCCTGAAATTTTCGTACAAATACACTTACCATGTCCAGTAATTATTGCAACAGATTCCCGACATCGGCCACAGATAAGGCACCTGCCAAAAGACGTTCCCGGCCATCGGGTAGAAGCAGATCATCACCTGACAATGCCTGATCCACTGAAAAAAAACCGCTTCGGGTTCGGCGGAGCGCGGTCAGATAGGCTCCGCAGCCAAGAGTCCGACCAATATCTGCGGCCAGGGTACGAATATATGTACCTTTAGAACACACCACACGGATGGTTAATTCGGCTCCCGTACCAGACAACTCAGTTTCCGGGCCAGTCCGTTCCAGGGCCTCAATCATCACCAGGCGAGGTGCACGTTCTATCTCAACTCCACGTCTGGCATAGGTATAAAGGGGCTTACCTTTATGTTTCAGCGCCGAGTACATGGGCGGGACCTGTTGCTGCTCACCACGAAACCCAGCCAGACATGCCTCAATCTGGGCCGGACTTAAAGGAGATACAGGCTGCCGGGAAACAATGTCTCCCTCTGGATCCAAAGTCGTTGTTTCGATCCCAAGACTGAGGGTCGCCAAATACTCCTTGGTCCCCTCCATGATACCGCTAATCATTCGGGTTGCCGGACGTCCGGCACAGAGGATCAACAAACCGCTGGCAAAGGGATCCAGGGTCCCTGCATGTCCAACTTTTTTAATCTTGAGCTGGCGCCTGACCCGGCTCACCATGGCAAAGGAGGTGGGACCGATCGGCTTATCTATCAAAAAAATGCCAGCCTCAAAAGGCTGATCAGAACAACTCATGGATTCACAACCTGCAGGATCCGGCCACGATGGAGAACTTTAACCACTTACTCTGCCTCAGAATCCTGAGACAAAAATGCCTGCAGGGCAGCCTGGAGATCTGCCCGAAGCTTGGCGTGATTATTCCCCTCATAGCGGAATCCGGCCGCGTTACGATGCCCGCCCCCGCCAAAGAGTGCAGCAACCTGGGCAACATCACACTCGCCCTTGGCTCGCATACTGACAGACCCACCGGCATCACCATTCTCCTTGAACAGGACAGCCACCTTGACCGTACGCAGGGAACGGGGGTAATTAATAAAACCTTCGGCATCACCGGCACTGGCCCCACAGCTATCGAGAATAGCAGGGGTGAGTCGAATGGTGGCCAGCTGTTCCCCGGCATGGAGTTCCAAAGTAGCCAACACCTGCTCCATCAAACGTAATCGCTGCAGGCTGTAATTATCATAAAGATGCCCACAGGCCTCTTCGGGCCGAACACCCAGATCCAACAATTCAGCTACAATCCTCATGGTTCGGGAGGTCGTGTTCTCATAACGGAAAGATCCGGTGTCAGTGACAATGGCCACGTACAGATTAAAAGCAGCAGCAGAGGTCAAATTCACCTGTAGCTCTTCTACTATTTCATAGATCATCTCTCCTGTGGACGATCTATCAGGATCAACCCAACAAAAATCACCAAACTTTCGATGCCCTCTATGATGGTCAATGACCATCAACGGCTTAATCGTCAGCAGGCGATCCTTCTCACGTCCCAGTCGATCATCATCACCGCAATCCAAGGCAACAGCAGCCACATCTCCATGAGCTGCTGCAACAAAGTCAGCCAGGTCACTCAAATCAGTACAGACTAACTCACTACCAGGCATAAAACGGTAAAGATCAGAAACTGGCTCCTCGAGATAACGAAAAACCTGTTTTCCCATTCCCTCAAGGACATCAGCCAGGGCCAGCAGGGATCCCAAAGCATCTCCATCAGGATGAAGATGGGTCATTAAAACAAAACACCCAGTCTCTTCAAGATGAAATCTGATTTTTTCAGGTAGTACTGTCATCAGGCCGTTGCTCTCTGGAAATATCCAGCAAAAGCTCCTCGATTGCACGAACCTTGTCGGCATTTTCGTCGTAGAAGAAATGGAGCGCGGGGGCATAACGCAAATTCAGGGCCTTGGCCAGATGGCTGCGCATGAAACCACGAGCAGCCTTAAAGCCCCGCTCAGCCTCCTTCCGCCTGTCTGACCCGGGAGCCAGGACAAAATAAATCTTAGCGTGCAAGAGATCATCGGTGACCACGACACGCGAAAGACTCACATCAAGTAAGCGCTGATCACGAACCTTGGTGAGCAGGAGCATAGACAACTCCCTCATGATCACATCGGCAACCCGTACCGCCCGTTTGACCTCACGCCTCTCAAGACCAATCGAGTCAAGTGTCTGTTTAGGATCCCAGCTCATCGTTCCCCGTCAAATAAACTCCATCTGTTACAGCACACCATCAATCCTCAAGTGTCGCCGCAACTTCGTTCACAATAAAGGCCTCGAAGTTATCGCCGATCTTGATATCATTATAATTTTCAACTCCGATACCACACTCATAACCGGCCAGAACCTCTTTGGCATCATCCTTGAATCGACGTAAGGAACCAATACGGCCAGTATATACAACCACACCATCTCTGACCACACGAACAGATGCCTTCCGCAGGATTTTACCACTGGTCACAAAACAACCACCAATGTTGCCGATTTTGGGCACATGAAAGGTCTCACGCACCTCAGCATTACCAATAACCTCTTCCTCAAAGGTGGGCTCAAGAAGTCCGACCATGGCCTTACGAATATCATCAAGCGCATGATAGATAACATCATAAAAGCGGATATCGACGTTCTCCTGAGCGGCCAACTCTTTGACCTTGGCCGTGGGCCTGACATTAAAGCCAATAATAATGGCATCAGAAGCCGAAGCCAAAAGAATATCAGATTCAGTGATCGTACCGGTACCCTCGTGCAGAACACGGACCTTGACCGCGTCAGTGGATAATTGTTCAGCCGACTTACCGAACGCCTCAAGCGTCCCCTGAACATCCGAGCGCAGAATCACTCGTAGTTCCTGAACGGCACCCTCTGCCATCTGCTCAAAGAGCTTATCCAGGGAAACCTTGGAACCTGCGGCCAGTTCTTTCTCGCGGACTTTAAACGTTCGCGCCTGGCTCACACTTTTTGCCATTTTCTCATCTGTCACAACAATAAACTCGTCACCGGCCTGAGGCACACCTGTCAATCCCTGAACCTCAACCGGAATTGAAGGCCCAGCTTTTTTGATTGGTTTATTCTTGTCATTGAGCATGGCTCGAACCTTACCACTGTACTGACCAACAACAAAATAATCGCCTGTCACCAGTGTTCCTTCCTGAACCAATACGGTGGCCACAGATCCGCGGCCCTTATCAAGCTTGGCCTCCACAACTCGACCACGCGCCTTACGTTTAACGTCAGCCTTCAGTTCAAACATTTCGGCCATGAGCTGGATATTATCAAGCAGGTTATCAATTCCAACGTTATTCTTCGCAGAAGTCTCACAATAGATCGTCTGACCGCCCCACTCCTCCGGGGCCAGGTCCAATTCCGCAAGCTCACGCTTGACCCGCTCTGGATCTGCATTCTCCTTGTCAATCTTATTCACCACCACCAGGATGGGAACGTCGGCCGCCTGAGAATGACGAATGGCCTCTCTGGTCTGGTCCATCACTCCATCGTCTGCCGCTACCACCAGAACGACCAGATCCGTGATTTGGGCACCGCGAGCACGCATTTCAGTAAACGCTGCATGACCAGGGGTATCGACAAAGGTGACATCGCCGGCCTTTGAAGTCACGTGATAGGCACCAATGTGCTGGGTAATACCGCCGGCCTCACCAGCTGCCACATCGGTTTTACGGATTGCATCAAGGACCGATGTTTTACCATGATCAACATGACCCATGACTGTAACCACCGGTGGACGGGGAACAGCCTCGCCACCTGCTTCAAGCTCATCAAGCTGCTGCACACCAATCTCCTCGGTGCGTGCCTGCTCTACTTCATAACCAAATTCTGAGGCAATCAAAGTTGCCGTATCAACGTCCATGGCCTGATTCAGAGTAGCCATAACACCAAGTCCCATGAGTTTAGCAATCACCTCATTGGATTTGATGCCCATCCGGTGAGCCAGATCAGCCACAGTGATAGTCTCATAGACTTTGATCCGCTTTTTAATCGCCTTCATCTCAGCAGCTGGCTGAACCGGCTTTTTTTCTGCCCGACCGCGACCCTTCTTGCCTCGACGTTGAGAATAACCATAGTCATCCCCAAACCGGGTTACCTGGACATTACGACGCCCTTTTTTGTGTCCTTTGCGGTTATTATCATCATCACCGGGACCGTCTCCACGTCGACCCTTTTTCTTACCGCGAGCTGGTTCTGCCGCCGGAGCAGGACCAGCGCCCTGTTTGGGAACAACCGGGGCGGGACGACTCGGTTTCTTTTTGGTCCGCGGAGCAGGTATGTTGTCTTTGGGCAGTTCAATTTGAATGGTCCCAACGACCCGAGCCATGCCTTTACGTACTGGTGGCAAGGGAGCAGCCTCTGTCTCTGGCTCCACAGCGGTCACAGCCTCCTCCGCCGTCACATCAACAAAAGACTCTTTCTGAACAGGTTTCTCAGACTCACTGGCCACCGGCTCCTCAAGGTCAACAGCAGGAGGAGCTGTGGGAGCTGTGCCCCCCGCGTCCTTCGCTTCTTCAGCAACTTGAGCGCTGTCAACTGGCTCCGTCACCTGAACAACAGGCTCTGCACTTTCCCGGGCAGGTTCCGATACGGGTGTCTCAACCGGGGATTCCACAGATGGTGTTTTTTCTGACTCACCGACCACAACTTCCGGCTCTTCAGCCACAACATCGACTTCCGGCTCCGGTTCCGGTTCCGGTGCAGCCTTACGCCGAATTACGGTCGAACGACGACGGATCACGGTCGGGCCGGTATCTGCATCAATCCGTTTTTCCACCAATTTGGCAGATGTTTTCTTTAACACTGTAAGCCGGATTTTCTCAGCTGTTTCGTCATCAACCGTAGAACTGTGCCCTTTAATGTCAAAGCCCTGCTCAATCAGCATATCGGCTAACTGCTTACTAGCCATGCCGGCCTCTTTGGCCAGCTCGTAAATCCTCACCCTACTCATTCATTACTCCCGTCTAACCTTTTCTCCAACGAACTCTCAACACCGTCTGTCAATTCAGACACGTAAGGCTCGCTGCCATCGCTTGATCCCACTTACAAATTTTTGCGCACACGACCCGCCAATACAACTGTAGGCACCACGTCCTTTTTTCTGCTGCCGCTCATCCGGAACCGGCACCCCCTGCTCCAGGACATGACGAAGCATCTTCCTCTTACTGTCTCTCTTTCGGCAGACAACGCACATCCGGATGGGGCCAAACTTCTCAGGATTCTTCAGGCTCCTGCTGCTCACCACCATTCTCGTCACCTGCGGGCACACCTGCATCGCTTTCAACTGCCTCTTCAACCACAGCTTCAGTTTCAACTTCGACTCCAGCAGCGGCTTCACCAGAGGTTGCCTCTTCAACCACCGGCTCGGCGCCCTCTTCAATCTGGCTTTCATCAATTCCACCACCGGCAGCCACAATCGCCCCGGCAGTCTCAATCAGATACAAGGCCTGCTCGTCATCAATAGCCCTCAACACCGTCAAGTCTTCAACAGCAGCACGAGAGAGCTCATTAACATTACAAATTTGTCGAGACAAAATCTGATCAGCCAGGGCCTCTTCAACTCCATCAATCTTCAACAGCGACTGGTAACCAGCATTTTCAAGGTTCGCATAACGTTGCTCACTTTTAACATCAATGCGCCAGCCTAAAAGTCGTGCAGCCAAACGTACATTCTGGCCTTGACGGCCAATGGCCAGAGAGAGTTGGTCATCCGGGACGACTGCAAGAATAGTTTTCGCATCCTCATCAACAATAGCCATGCTGACCTTGGCTGGGGCCAGGGCATTATAAACATATTTGGCTGGATCCGGACTCCAGGGTACGATATCAATACGCTCCCCCTGCAGCTCCTGGACAACATTCTGGACCCGTGAACCTTTCATGCCCACACAGGCGCCCACAGGATCAACATCAGTCTCCGTTGAACTGACTGCGATCTTGGCCCGAAAGCCAGGCTCACGGCTCACGCCCATAATCTTGACGATCCCCTCTGCAATTTCGGGCACTTCCATGGTAAACAACTTAACAAGAAAATCATCGACAGTGCGTGACAACACCAATTGCGCGTCCCTGCTTTCGCGCCGAACATCCATAAGATAGGCGCGAATCCGATCACCTTGATTAAATGAACGTTTAGGGATCTGCTGATCCCTGGGAAGCACAGCCTCTGTCCGGCCAAGATTGATAATCATCTTACCCCGGTCAAAACGTTGCACAATACCACTGACCACATCCCCCTGACGATCCTTGAACATTTCATAGATGACCTCGCGCTCGGCATCCTTCATCTTATGAATAATGACCTGCTTGGCTGACTGAGCAGCAATCCGCCCAAGATCTTCAATGTGGGGCATCTTTTCACCCAGCTCATCACCTAACTGAACTTCAGGGTCAAGGGCGGTGGCTTCGTCATAAGAAATTTCAGTCTGCTCGTCTTCGGCGACTTCGACAACCGTGCGAAACTGAAAGACCTCGACCTCGCCAAATTCTTCATTGTAACGCACCTCGATATCGCGCCGCTGCCCCAGTTTTTTCCTGGCCGCTGCCTGCACGGCCTCTTCAATGGCCTCAACCAGCAACCGTCTGTCAAAGCCCCGGTCCCTGCTGATCTGATCGATGATCCGTTTTAAATCCGATAGCATTTTTTGTACTCCATCGCTCTCTTAGCGGCCCCATATCAAGGGCCTCATCTATGTTCATCTACGAAAACCGCCAACTCCAATATGGAGCAGCCAGTTACCGCATCACAGAGACAATCTGGCCTTGCTGATTTCAGCAAAGGCAAAATGATACTCTTTTCCATCTTCAGCAACTAGGTCGACAGTGTCATCCTCAGCCGCAAGTATTTTACCAACAAAAACCTTCTGACCATCCACCACGGCATGCAACTTCAACCGTGCCTTCCTGCCCACAAAACGACGAAAATCTTTCATATTATAAAGCGTGCGTTCCAACCCCGGCGACGAAACCTCAAGATGGAAGGCTTGTTCGATCAAGTCTTCGACATCCAGATAATCGCTCAGCTCACGACTGACCTTAGAACAGTCATCAAGCTTTACACCATCCGGACTATCCACAAAGACTCGCAAAACCCAGCCATGTCCTTCCTGACGGAACTGCACCTCGACTAATTCCAATCCCATGGAAGGAAGAAGTAAGTCTACATATTTTCGAACCTGCTCAATTACTAATTCACTCATCTTCTTAAAATTACGCCGAAACATCAACCAACAAACAAGCCGCGCATCGGACAACAAAATGTACCACAAAAAAAAGCGGGCAGAGCCCACTTTCAAAGCCACCTGGAAATCCTGGCGGTATAAACACCGGATTACCAACAAACAGTAAACCGATGGAGCGGGCAACGGGGATCGAACCCGCGACCCCAAGCTTGGGAAGCTTGTACTCTGCCAACTGAGCTACACCCGCCTTCAAAACCCATTCCAAACACTTTCTTAAAACACAAAAGCGTGACATTGTCAATCATGAAACCCACCCAGTATTCGCAAGAATGAAGACTAACTCACTGACAGTGCCAATAAATTACAAACAAATATTCAAACGGTTGCCAAACCGAAATTGCCATCTCCAAACCTCCCATTTCAGCCAATTCAAAAGATGCCCCCGCAACATGTTCCGTAAAAATCCAATTGACAAACGAAAGTCAGATGAATACAACTTGACCCAGATTGCCATACAAAAAGACCAAGAACTCAAAACAAAACAACACCAAATCAGTCAGCTGAAACAGGACTCTCCACAAACACAGCCCCGTAGCCGTAGTGAGTTACCCCCTGAACACTCAGCCAAAGTTCAACTTACCTCCAGCAAGAGCCATAATATATGACACAGACCCAAGCCGTCACCCTGAGCATTGATGGTGCCGCCATTCACACCCTCCAAACTGGCACCCCCGGGAACCCACCCATAGTCTTGCTCCACGGCAAAGCCTTTCAGGCCGAGACTTGGCGTGAGCTGGGCACCCTTGAACACCTGGCCGCCCAAGACCTCTTTGTCGTTGCCCTTGACCTGCCCGGGTTTGGCAAATCTCCTGCGGCCGACATCCTGCCCGCAAAAATCCTGAACGGGGTCATCGACACAATGGGACTCACCTCCCCAGTCCTCGTCGGCCCTTCCATGGGCGGGCGCATTGCCATGGAATTCACCCTTGATCACCCTGAAAAAATCCGGGCCCTGGTACTAATAGGAGCTGTGGGCGTTCAAGAGAACCAGGCCAGACTGACATCATTACCAGCCGACACTTTAATCGTCTGGGGTGAACATGATCAGATCTCTGACCCAAATAATTCCAACACTCTCCACCAGGCCATCAATGGCTCCACTCTGAAAATCATTAATGGAGCCAAGCACGCCTGTTATCTTGAACAACCAGACAGCTGGCACCAGGCCCTGACCGATTTCATCGCTGGTTTAGGATAACAAGATGGCTAATAAAACTCTGGTCATTGCCGAAAAACCAAGCGTCGCAGGTGACCTGGCCAAGGTCCTGCCCGGTAAGTTCACAAAAAACAAGACCCATTACGAGAGTGACAGCTACATCGTAAGTTTTGCCATTGGTCATCTGGTCACCATCCAGTATCCGGAAGAGATGGATGAGCGTCATAAAAAATGGCACATGGAAAATCTGCCCATTATGCCCGAAGAGTTTCAACTCAAAGGGCTGGACCGGACCATGCCCCAACTCAACACCCTGCAGAAATTGATTCGGCGCCGTGATGTGACCGAAATCATCAATGCCTGTGATGCCGGACGCGAGGGTGAGTTGATCTTCAAATACATACTGCGTTATGTCTGGAATAGCTCAGTTGCCAAAAAGTCGTTCAAACGCCTGTGGCTCCAGTCCATGACCACTCAAGCGATCAAAAATGGTTTTGCCAACCTGCGCGATAACGACGAGATGCTGCCCCTGGAAGAAGCGGCCCTGTGCCGCTCGGAATCAGACTGGCTGATCGGCATCAATGCGACACGGGCCATGACCAGCTACAATTCACGCCGGGGAGGATTTTTCCTCACCCCTTGCGGACGTGTCCAGACCCCGACCCTGTCACTGATTGTCAAGCGGGAGCGGGCGCGCCAGGCCTTTATCCCCCAAACCTACTTCAACCTGCTGGCCACTTTCACCAACAATGGCAACAGCTACGAAGGCAAATGGATCGATACAGGCTTCAAAAAGACCAAAGAAGATTCCCACGCCCGGGCCGATCGCCTCTGGCAGAATGATCAAGCCCAGCGCATCCTGGAACTCTGCTCCGGCAAACCTGCCACAATTGATGAAACCAGCCAGAAGTCAAGCCAGGGGGCCCCACAGCTCTACGACCTGACATCACTTCAGCGCGAGGCCAACTCCCGTTTTGGTTTCTCGGCCAAAAACACCCTGGGGCTTGCCCAGTCACTGTATGAGCAGCACAAGGCCCTGACTTACCCTCGTACTGACAGCCGCTGCCTGCCCGAAGATTACATTGCCACAGTCAATGAAACAGTAAACGCCCAGGGCACATGGGATTACGGCCGTTTCGCCGAGGCTATTATCAAACAAAACCTGATCAAAGCAAACACCCGCATCTTCAACGATAAAAAAATATCAGACCATCACGCCATCATCCCCACCCTTGTCATTCCCACAAAACTGTCCGAACCGGAGATGAAGATTTACACCATGGTGGTCCAGCGCTTCCTGGCCGTATTTTTTCCACCTGCCCGCTATCTCAACACACGGCGCCTATCGCTTGTGGAAACCGAGACCTTTCTCACCGAAGGCAAGATCCTCACCGATCCCGGCTGGAAGGCATTGTACGGCGGTGAACTTGATCAGGGAACCACCCTTGAGGCCATCACAAAAGGGGCAGACATTACCTGCTCCAAGGTCACCAAAGAAGAATCCGAAACCCGCCCTCCAGCCCGCTATAACGAGGCCACGCTCCTCTCGGCCATGGAGAATTCGGATAAACTGATTGAAGACGAGGAACTGGCCGACGCCATGAAAGAACGCGGCCTAGGCACACCGGCTACGCGGGCGGCAATCATTGAAAAACTACTCAATGAAAAATATCTTGTACGCGAAGGGAAGGAGCTGGTTCCCACCGGCAAAGCCTTTGAGTTGCTGGATCTCATTTGGGCCATGAAAATTGAAGTCCTCTCCTCACCCGAAATGACAGGTGAGTGGGAATACAAGCTCAATCAGATCCTGCACGGAAAATTCACTCGAGCCAAGTTTATGGCCGAGATCCGGAAGCTGACTCAAAGTATCACCGACCAGATCAAGAATTTCAGTGAAGAGTCGCATACCACCGAAGCAACATTCAGCCCGGTCAATGGCCAACGTATTCTGGTCACCCCCACAGCCTATATCAGTGAGGACAAAAAGATCTCGATCCGCAAAGTCCTGGGCGGCCGGTCCATGAACGATGAGGAGATCGCATCTCTTTTCAAAGGTGAGACACTTGGACCGTTCAGCGACTTCAGAAGCAAGCAAGGAAAACCCTTCAGCGCATCAGTACAGATCAAAGACAACAAGGTCGATTTTATCTTTGCCGACTCTACCGACAATCTAGACCTGGAGGCCATTCGGGCGCAAGAGCCGCTGGGGAACTCGCCTGTGGACAACACCCCGGTCTACGAGACACCCAGTGCCTATTTTTCAGATTCAGCCCTGAACGGCGACCGGACAAACGGTCTTCAGATCAGCAAAATCATTCTCTCCCGAGCCATACTCCCAGACCACATCCGGCAACTGCTCAGCAAAGGAAAAACTGAACTGATCACCAAATTTATCTCCAAAAAGAAACGTCCCTTTGATGCCTACCTGCTCCTGGACAAAAAAGGGAAGATCACCTTCGAATTTCCGCCACGTAAAAAACGTGGCACCCCCACTCAAGAGGCATAAGCACCATGCAAGCAATCAAGAAAGAACATCGGGAAAAAAGCGGCCAGGAACTGGCAACCATACTTGCCCAGGCCGCCCTGGATCACAAAGCCGAAGACCTGCTGGTCATTGACGTCCGAGGCCGGGCATCCTTTGCCGACTTTTTCGTCATCATGAGCGGTCGCTCCACCCGCCATGTCCAGGGCCTGGCCGAGACCCTGGAGGCCGAAGT
Organism: Candidatus Desulfatifera sulfidica; assembly: GCA_014381505.1. GTDB lineage: Bacteria > Desulfobacterota > Desulfobulbia > Desulfobulbales > Desulfocapsaceae > Desulfatifera > Desulfatifera sulfidica. The sequence continues at coordinate 24,889 of JACNLK010000051.1, forward strand.
ACGCTCTAAGCGGGTCAATATGTCCAAGGCCGAGGGACTCCAAGAGGGCAACTGGGTTCTCCTTGACTTTGGCGATGTGATCGTCCATATCTTCTATCACGAACAACGATCTTTCTACGACCTGGAAGGGTTGTGGCACAACGCCCCGCGCATTGAGATCGAGCAATAATGGTTCAATAAGCATTTTTTCAATATCCGTGGTCCAGGTGGAACGTGTAATTAGCCCTGACCAGCAGATTATTAACAACACCAGAAAACCATGCAATATATCAGCACCCGTGGTGGAATCCCTGCCATCTCTTTCACTCAAGCTGTGATGATGGGCCTGGCCGAAGACGGCGGCTTGCTTTTACCCCGCACCATTCCTCGCATCGATGCCGAGACCTATTCCTCTTGGCAGGACCTCAGCTACACAGAACTGGCCTTCGAGATCATGTCACGCTTCATCGATGATATCCCAGCCAGCGACCTGCGAGAACTCATCAACCGCTCTTACGCCTCCTTTGACTGTGAGGACGTTGTCCCCCTGATCCACCAGGGCCCTCTTCATATCATGGAGCTGTTCCACGGTCCCACCTTTGCCTTTAAAGATATTGCCCTGCAGTTCCTCGGCAACCTCTTTGAATATCTCCTTGAACGAGACCAGGGGGTGATGAATATCCTTGGTGCCACCTCGGGCGACACAGGGAGTGCTGCCATCTACGGCGTTCGCGGTAAAGAACGGATCAATATTTTTATTCTCCACCCCCATCAGCGTGTCAGCCCGATCCAGGAAAAACAAATGACCACGGTCACTGATGACAATGTCTTCAACATTGCCATCAGCGGAACATTCGACGACGGACAGGCCATCGTCAAATCGATTTTCAATGACATCGACTTCAAGAATCGATTCAACCTCGGGGCCATCAACTCCATCAACTGGGCCAGAATTTTGGCACAGGTCGTTTATTATGTTCACAGCTGCCTTCATGTCCGCCGGCACGAAAGTGACAAATCCCTGGATTTTGCCGTCCCAACGGGAAATTTCGGTGACATCTTCGCAGGCTTTATTGCGAAACGAATGCTGCCTGGCGGAACAATTCACAAGCTGATTCTTGCCACCAACAGCAACGATATCCTTACCCGTTTTGTCAATAAAGGTGACTATTCACTGAGCCAGGTCACACCGACATCAAGTCCGTCCATGGACATTCAGGCCGCCTCAAACTTTGAGCGCTACCTCTACTATCTCCTGGATCAAGAACCGGATCGAACCCGCGAGGCCATGGACCAGTTTGCCCAGACCGGACAGCTTGACCTCAGCGACTCCCTGGATCAAATCAAACGCGACTTTGTCGCTGGAACGGCCACAGAAGAAGACGTTATCCAGACAATTTCAGACTTCTACCAACAACAGGGGTATGTCCTTGATCCGCACACGGCAGTTGGTGTCTTTGTAGGCCAGGCCAACAAAAAAGAAGGTGTCCCCATGATCTGCCTGGCCACCGCTCATCCGGCCAAGTTCGGCGACACCGTACACACGGCCATCGGCCGCGAACCGGAACTGCCCAAGGCCTTAAGGGATCTTGCTGACCTGGACTCACGCTGCGAGCTCATGGCCGCCGACCGCGGACTTATCCAGGATTTTATTTCAAACCATGCCCGCCACGGCCTGCAACCGATCTGATTATGAGTGCAGGGCTGAGCCACCAACAGCAGGTCGAATCTTGCGTTGCCTTCCTTGACAAAAGATTACCTTTCCGGCCTGAAACCATCATCCAGCTCGGTACCGGCTTAGGCTCATTTGCAGACCGCATCAAAACTGAGCTGGTCATTCCCTATGCAGAACTGCCCCACTTTCCTCGCTCCACCGTGGAGAGTCACCATGGCAATCTCATCCTGGGAAGAATCAACGACCATCCGATCGCCGTACTTCAAGGTCGTTTTCATTACTATGAGGGCTATTCAGCCAAGGAAGTAGCCTTCCCTGTTCGAGTCCTCAGTCTGCTCGGAGCCAAACGACTGATTGTCACCAATGCAGCCGGTGGCCTCAATCCATTATTTGCGGCGGGGACCATTATGGTCCTTCGCGACCATCTCAACTTTCTCGGTGACACCCCGTTACGCGGCCCCAACGTTGACAACTGGGGCCCGCGCTTCCCCGATCTTTCAGTCCCGTATCATCCCAGCTTGATCAAATATACTCTGGATTGTGCCAAAGAGTGCGGTCTAAATCTTGTGGTCAGCGGCACTTACGTCTGCATCCCCGGCCCCAGCCTTGAAACACCAGCCGAGACCCGTTGGCTGCGACATTCCGGGGCGGACGCCGTGGGTATGTCTTCAATTCCTGAGACCCTGGTCGCCATCCATGCAGGCTTGGACGTACTTGGTCTCTCGGTCATCGCCAATGTCAATGACCCGGACAACTTCCAGCCCATCCTTCTTGAAGATGTCATCACAACCGCTACTGCAGCAACGCCACAACTGGAACAATTGATCTGGGCGGTCGTCAGCAGGATCAGTGACTCCACTCGCCAGCCCTCGCTTCCAGTATAACAAGGAAGAGAAAGATGACGGACCACAGTCAAATCCAGCAGATGCCACCCAGCCCTGACCTGATCATCAGCGGGCAATATCTTATGCCCACTGCTCACGAGACAGACCTCATTACAGACGGGGCCGTGGCCATCAAAGATGACACCATCATCGCGACAGGCACGGCCAACGAACTCGCCGCCCGCTACCCTGACACAGAAACCCTGCACGAACCATTCGGCCTGATCATGCCCGGCCTCATCAATACCCACACCCATGCAGCCATGAGCTGCATGCGCGGCATGGCAGACGACCTGGAACTGATGAACTGGCTCCAGAACCATATCTTCCCCGTAGAGGCTCAACTCACCCCGGAGATAGTCTATCAGGCGACCCAGCTGTCCATCGCCGAAATGATCCGCTCGGGAACCACCAGCTTCTGCGACATGTACCTGTTCAGCAAAGAAGTAGCCAGAGCAACGGCCGATTCTGGAATGCGGGCATGGATCGGCGAAGTACTCTACGACTTTCCCTCACCCTGCTATGGTGAGCTTGAAAATGGTTTTGCCTATACCCGAGAACTGCTGACAGAATACCAGGATCACCCGACCATCTCCATTACCGTGGATCCGCATGCAGTCTACACCTGCGCACCAAATCTCCTGGAGCGACTGAACACCCTGGCCTCTGACCACCAGAGCCTCATGGTCATCCATCTCTCCGAGAACACAGCCGAAGTAGATGGCTGCCTGACACAATACGGTTGCCGCCCGGTCGAACATCTTGATCGCCTTGGCCTGCTTCACGAACGGACTCTCGCCGCCCACTGCGTAATGCTCAGCCATTCCGAAATTGACCTCCTCGCCAAACGCCGGGTCAAGGTCAGCCATTGCCCCGAATCAAACATGAAGCTGGCCTCGGGCACTGCCCCTGTTCCACAGATGCTCGCAGCAGGAATCACCTTAGGACTTGGCACGGATGGAGCCGCCAGTAATAATAACGTCGATCTCTTTGGCGAAATGAACTCTGCAGCCAAACTTCACAAGGTGACAACCATGGATCCCACAGTCATGGATGCCAGCACGACTCTCCATGCAGCCACCCAAGGCGGGGCAGATTGCCTGCTGTCAGGACACACCATAGGCAGCCTGAAAACTGGGAAAAAAGCTGACCTGATCGTGCTCGACCTGAACCAACCGCACCTCACCCCGCTGTACCATCTCCCCTCTCACCTCGTCTACGCTGCCCGAGGAGCCGACGTCATCCACTCGATGATCAACGGTCGCCTGGTGATGCGCAACCGTCACCTGCTCACTCTGGACGAGAAAGACATCATCTCTCAAGCCCAAACGCTTGGCCAAAAGATATCGGCCCTGCAGGGTTAAACATATTGCAGGCAAAAAGTAGTATCTGTTTGCAGAATACTACCGGGTAGTACCAGTACCCCGTCCTCCTGCCACCTTAACTCCACCTGCCATATCTGCCCCCCCATGCTCGAGTCTTGAGTCAGCAAACATTACCTGCCCCACGACATCAACAACAACTATCTTTATCAATTCGGACATATTCATCAAAACATCCAGCCACACAGTGACACTAAAAAAATCCCTAACCAGATAACAGCGTTATCAAGGTGCAAAAACAGTATATCGCCTGACAGCAAACGGACGCTCGAACATCGACAATTCGCCGACAACAAGCAGCAAGTCAAATAATTGACACAGGAAGGACAAGTGACAAAACCACAGTAACATCCCGAAACAACAAGATAAAACTACACAGTCAATTCAGGCACAACAATTGCAATGAAAACAAAAAACAAACAAGAGTGTCTAAAAAATGCCTTTAGTCTCTTGTAAAGAACAAAAAAAACTCATTGGGATACGACATGCTCGATTTTGCCACAGCTCAAAGGAATACTGGCAGTGACACTCAGACGAGAAACATCAAACCGTTATTCCCTTCCACGTCAGTCCTCCCTCCCAAAACATTATCCCATGCCCCTCGTACCCGAATCAACTTAAGTCGCCTCATCAACACACTGAAGGGAACCTTGAATAATAGTATTTTGTAAAACGGCAACTGTTTTGATATTATTTCC
>JACNLK010000015.1 GCA_014381505.1 Candidatus Desulfatifera sulfidica
TCGGTAGAGCAACGGACTGAAAATCCGTGTGTCCCTGGTTCGATTCCTGGTCCCGGCACCATTTATTTTGAAAACATTGAGGCACTTGGCTCCTTTTGGAGTTGGGTGCTTTTTTGGTTTCTGGTGTTTTCCAGATGTATTCCAGATGAAAGTACCAAATTCCCCGCTTGTCAGTTCGTCTCCTATTGCCTCTTGGTTTCTTCTTACTGTACCCTTTCACGCATTATATCTCTTTCTGAATTAAGATGTCACCTGCTGTCATGTTGGTTCTGGCCGTGCTGTTGTAATTCCCTCCTCTCGAAGCTGTTTTTGTGCCCTTCTGTTTGTTTATGTGAGCTTAATATGCAATACTGTTCATCAAGTATCAGGAGAAGAGATGACAGAATAGCGATATGCAAAATTTACTAATAATCGAGGGCTGCTCCCAGGTGCACAACGGTCTCACTTGGTGGATTGGATTTTAAATCTATGGGAAAAATAATTTGGGCAATTGGGGTGTTATGTGATAGCCTTATAGGAAATTTGGGGGAACTGGCTGGTCTGGATACAAATAACGTGTTCGATAGATTCTGTATTGTGTAATATCGGCTTATTCTCCTCAAAAATGTTACAGCGAAAGAGAAATGAGAATGAGTTTTGATTGTCTTTCCTGTGGTGATCTAAGTGGTTGCTGTGCAGATGTTTCTTGAAAATTGAAATGTAAACTCGGGAAAAAACTAAGGTACGTGAATGCGTTGCCAAGTTTCTGGTTTTTAATCTCACGTTGAGGTGGCTAATGAAAAAAGAAGAGGATGTTGAGATTGAATTTGAGGATGAAACGGTAGAGGAGATTTTGCTCGAAGGGGACGACAACGTTTCCAATTTGATTGTTCGCGATGATTTCCGTGTGTCTGTGGATGATTCATATGGGGTAAATGTCTGTGTTGGCAGTCACCGGTACGATGTGGTCAATATTTCGAAAGGAGGGGTCGCCATTCGCTTGTCGAAAGGTGAAAAACCCTTTGCGATGGGTGAGGTTTTATCTCCCATCGAATTGGCATTGCCGGATCGGGTATTAACTCTCCGGGGAAAAGTTTGTTATGTTTCTTATGATGGACAAGAATGTCCCATCTGTGGTTTGAGTTTTGCAGAACTGGACGAGGAGTCTGCGCTTCAAATTCTTGAATTCTATCAGTATTTACGAAAAGAAATGTTCTCAAAATCATGATGGGGCGAGCCAGGATGGGAGATAAATCAGAAAAGCGCGATATACTGGCTGAGATACTGAGTGGGGCCCAGGAAGATGTTGTTGAGGGTTTGGATTCGCTGTACGAGATAATTCGACTTGAAAGTGAAAGTATTGAGCCCCTCAAGTCCGAAGATAATGTGCAGGAGGAGGTTTCAAAGCCTGATTCCAATAAACCGAAGAAAAAGTCATCCCATTATCTTACTGAGAGTGTTTTTGACGAGCTGGGTGAGGCAAAAGTGAATTTAAGGGAGTTGCTGCCTGGCGTGGCGAAATCCGATTTGACTAAATCAAATATCGTTGATATCGCAGTGAAAGCGATTTTAGACGAATATAGGAAAAAAGGTTCAAAAAGTGCGTTGATAAAAAAGCTTTTGTCAAAAGAGAGAAAAACAAAGAAATCTTCTTGAGGATTATTTTCTTCTGTAGCCAACAATGTGAAAGGAACCTGAGATATGATTATCACGTGCCCCTATTGTAAAAAAAAATATAATATTGATGAAAAGAAAATACCTGCTGAGGCAAAGGGCGTTAAATGTAAGGCCTGTGGTAATAGATTTCCTTTAAAATTTGATCAGGATCCAGCGGCACAGCCTGAAGCCATCATTGAGGAGGCTAAGAGCCCAAGCCCTGATGTTAAAAAAGTCGGCACGAGAAAAATTGCAGTATCCCTCAGCAAGGGAGGTGTGGGAAAAACCACCACGGCTGTCAATCTCGCGGTGGGGCTTGCCATGGTCGGCAAGAAAGTATTGCTCATCGATACTGACACTCAGGGGCAGGCGAGTTATATGTTGGGCGCAGAGTCTCAAGGCGGGTTAACGGAACTGGTCACGAACGAGTTGGGAGCAGACGAGGCAATAGTTGAACCCAGGGAGAGACTCTCCCTGCTGTCCGGCGGAAAATCTCTCGCCGGATTGAAGCGGTTGATTAGCAGAAAAGATTTCGGGGGAGAATTAACAATCAAGGAAGCGCTTGCCCCTTTGGAAAGCCGTTTCGACTACATGATCTTTGATAGTTCTCCCGGATGGGACGTCTTGACAGTTAACGTGCTCTTTTGTGCGAACGAGATACTTGTCCCTGTTTCCCTTGAGGTTATGACGCTTCAGGGGCTGACTGAGTTTTTGAAAAATATCAGCGCCATACGGAAGCATCGGGAAGGGCTTGACATCAAGTATGTGCTGCCGACATTTTTTGATAAGAGGGTCAAAAAAAGTTTCACAATCCTCAAGAAGCTGGAAGACCTGTATGGCCAAAACGTGTGTGCGCCCATTAGTAACAATGTCAGGGTCTCGGAGGCGCCGGCCTACGGTAAAACAATATACGAATTCGCCCCAGGATCACCTGGAGCGAAGGGTTATCGGGATTTAGTCCGAAAGGTTGCGGATGACGATTCTCTGTTCAGATAAGGGTGATAATACGATTAGTTATGTTATGCCGCTCACTTTCGGGGGAATGATCGGAGCTCTGTTTTCTTATGGGTGTGGATTACATACGTCCATGCCGAATAATCGAAAGTAACAGCCAGAAGCCCATAACACCGGCAAGAAGAAATCCTGCCAGACCAATAATGGGTATGCCTTGCCATCTCGGTGGAATGTCTGACAAAACAACCAGGGATGAACCAATAATCTGCGCGGCCAGGACAATGGCAAAGGCAATACGGTTTGAAGTCTGGTCAAGGGCCTTTGCAAGTCTTTCCAGGCCACGATGCTCAAATTGCATCTTTATGCTGCCGGTACGCAGCTGATTCAGAATACCCCGGGCCTCTTCCGGTATCTCCTGGATAAGTTTCATATATTCATTGCTGGTCTCTCTCATTTCTTCGGCAAGTCTTCCTGGTTGTAAACGCTCTCTTTTGATCTTTTTTATATATGGCTCTGCCAACTTGATGAGCTCAAGATCCGGGTCGAGTATTAATGCAACACCTTCAATCGCAGAGAGTGCCTTGATCATCAGGTACAGATTCGGTTTAATGCTGAGCTTGTGGCGTTGAACAAGATCGAGGAGTTCCTGCAGTATTTTTCCAGCCTGTAAATCCTTAAGAGGCAGGTATAAGTAGCGACTTAAAAAGTCAGCGAGGTCACGGCTGAGTACGTCACGATCAATCTTGCCGAATTGGGTGGTTATTTTGAGGACACCATCTGTGATTTTGTGCTCATTTCTTGTTACAATGGAGAGCATTAAGTCGGTGAAATCTTCCCGGTCTTGACGACTGAGCCGTCCCATCATACCAAAATCAAGAAAACAGGTGACATTGTCGGGTAAAATAAAGATATTCCCCGGATGGGGATCACCATGGAAAAATCCATGCACAAAAACCTGTTCCATGACCAGGTTTGTACCACGTTCGGCAATCAGTTGCAGGTCATACCCCTGACTCCGCAATGCATCAATCTTTGAGATTTTGATCCCATCAATGTATTCCATAGTCAGAATACGATCGGTACTTAAATCTGAATAAACATGCGGGATGTAAATGTTTTTATTGTTGCTGAATTGCTGACTGAAACGCTGGATGTTGGCAATCTCTACTGTGTAGTCGATCTCGAGTGACAGGCTCCTGGCAAACTCATCAACAACAGCGGATGGTTGATGTCCCTGAAGTTCTTCTAGATATTGCTCCATGAGTGATGCAAGATGCGTCAAAATCTCAAGGTCAACGGCAATGATGTTCTCGATATCCGGTCGTTGAACCTTGATCACCACTTCATCGCCGTTTTTGAGACGGCCCCGGTGAACCTGGCCTATGGATGCTGCTGCAATGGGTTGTTCGTCAAACTCCTGAAACAGCTCATTTGGTTTTTTGCCGGTTTCAGCAAGAAAAATTTCCTGTACCTCAGAAAAGGAGAACGGCGGCACATTGTCCTGCAACTCGGCAAATTCATTTAAATACTCGGGCGAAATAAGATCAGGGCGGGTGGAGAGTACCTGGCCCAGCTTGATAAAGGTAGGGCCCAATTCTTCCAGAGCCATACGAAATCTTTTGGGTCGGGAATGTCTTTCGATCTCTGCCCGCGGCTTTCTGTTGATCATCTTCAGCCCTGTTTCCAGGTATTGATCTATGTGCAGCCCTTCAACAAGATCGTCAAATCCGTATTTGAACAGAATTCGTATTATTCGCTGGTATCGACTGAGATGCCTGTAGGTGCGCCCTATGGCCCCAATCTTTCTGATACTGATCATAAGCTCATGTCGTTGTATTGCTCTGTTCTGTTTCGGATTCCTTGTTCAAGGCAATCTGTAGCTCTTCAACCTGCCGCCGTAAATCCGCCAAGTCTGCATTGGTGGGAATGTCGAGCGCTTTGATCTTGTCTTCAATTATCTGGCTGATTTTGAGATCCAATGAATCTTTAATGGAATCGGTTTTCTTAACCAGTTCGTCTACAAATTGTTTACCTTCATCTTCCTTGATTTTTCCCTGCGCTATTAAATCATCTTTGAGTGTTTCAATTTTTTCCTTTGTAAGAAATGCAGCTCCAATACCGGTGTATGCAATATTTTTCAACAGTTCTTTCATGATACCCTCCCTGCTTGGTGAATAAATTGCTGAGCGAGTGTTGGGCTCACTCAGTCTTGTATTCTTTAACAGTATCAAATCATGAGTCCTGACTACTACTGTTATTTTGTCATTTACTGTTGATTCTCAATGTCGTGGTGTGGCTGTGAAGCCGTTTTCAGGCTGTTTTTAAACAGGATTTTGAAAAAAGTTGGATGTCTCCGAGTGAAATAATTAGCACTACTGCCGAAGGGCATACTTATGATATGCTTGTATTAGGTAGTCATGGATTCAGTTTATGCAGTAACTGGAGACCTGGACTCGCGCTTGCTGGAATGGTACATGACTATATGATTCAGCATTGATTATCGGACTTTTTGCTGGACACGATTTTCTACCGTGTGAACAAAAGGCTGCGGGGGGCAGGCTTGAATTGTCGCCATTGAAAACAATAGATTCGGTGAAGAATGACGTCGACAGGTACGCGTTGAACAAGGGGCTGACTTCAGCAGTTCTTCAGTAGGACTTTGCTGAGAATGTATGAGTATTATTCCAGGAGGATGCCATGAGAATTGTCATTGTGGGAGCTGGAGCATTAGGGCGGTTGTTTGGTGCCTATTTTGTTCAGGGAGGACAGGAAGTTGTTTTTGTGGAGCCAAATCAGGACGTTGTGACCGCCATTAATGAGAAAGGAATTGGTGTAGCCAGCCATGAAGTTCTGGTCGATGAGAGTTTCCAGTACTACCCTGCCCGAGCCGTTCTCAACGCTGCGGAAATTCAGCAATGCGATCTTCTTTTGCTGACTGTGAAATCCCATCATACCCGGGTTGCTACTCAACAAATCAGCCATCTTGTTGGTCCAGATTCCCCGTTGATTACTCTGCAAAACGGGCTGGGGCATCTTGAAATCCTGGAGGGAGTTTGTGATCCTGCCCACATTATTTTGGGCATTACATATATGTCTGGTACTGCGCTCGATCACGGGAATGTCATGAATGATGGTACCGGGACGACCTATCTGGGTAGTCAGTCAAAAAACAAAACCATACACCTGTCAAAAATATGCACTCTGCTGAACGAGAGTGGGGTCCCTGCTGAAGAAGTATCAGACATACTCATTCGTAAGTGGAACAGGGT
>JACNLK010000096.1 GCA_014381505.1 Candidatus Desulfatifera sulfidica
CCATACGATGAGATCCGTCAAGCAGGAAACAAAAAAAGGGGTGCAGGATATTACTATCCTGCACCCCTTTTTTTTAATATTTTCACAACGTACTATAGACTCATTGGCTTGTTCAAATGAGGACATTTTTGATCACAAAGAACATCTACACCTTTTTGGGCCATGATACTCAGCAATTCTTCTTTGGTAAATTTACAATCATCCTGCTTACTAATATAGACCAGGCAATCTTTACAAATGTTAAAAGAAATTTTATCAACTTCCTGAATAATCTCCCAACAAAGCTTGTGTTGATTTTCCTTGGCAGCACAGGATTTATCCTGACCGCACTTCATGATCTCCCAACACGGCCACTCAGTACGCAGCGACATGAAATCTCCTCTTGTTGAACTTTACAACATTAAAACACCCGAGTGCGAACCGAGCGATCAAGAAACTTCCTGAACAATAAACAATTTTAATATTTAACCAAGATCTATAAAAGATGCAAGTGCGGCCTCAAGCTCATCCCGCCCCTGTCCATTCTTTGCTGAGAAAAGCAAGCGCTGGGACGGGACAAGGCCCAGGCCGGCATCGAGAGTCCGGGCATGGGATTGGCGCTGGTTTCCAGAAAGTTTATCCGATTTCGTGTAGACAACCAAAAAAGGAATATCTTTCTGTCGCAGCCAAGTCAACAGTTGATTATCACCACTCTTGGCCTCATGGCGCAGATCCACGATCACCACGACACAGCTCAGGGTTGTGCGGCTTTCAAGATAAGCCGTAATCAACTCCTGCCAATTATCCTGCATGGATTTAGCAACTCGGGCAAAACCGTAGCCAGGCAGATCCACCAAATTACACTGATCGGGAACCTCAAAATAATTAAGCCCCTGAGTCTTACCAGGCCGACCGCTGACTTTCACCATTCCTTTGCGGTTGATGAGCCGATTAATCAGACTTGATTTGCCGACATTGGAACGACCGGCAAAGGCAATTTCAGGTAACGCCTCAGGCGGCAATTGAGCCAGCTTATGGACACTCAGGAGAAAATGTATTTGCGAAAAATCCATTATTGCACAGGCCTCAATAGAGTATTCAAGCTAGATAACCTTACTCAAGGGGTATTCTATAATCCCCTCAGCACCATTTTTTCTGAGAAGTGGAATCAGATCCCGAACCACGTCTTCTGAGACCACTGTCTCCACAGAAAACCAGTCCTGCTGATAAAGGTTGGCAACGGTTGGAGCATTAAGGCTGGGCAAGAGGTCAATAACCTGATCCAGGTGTGAATGGGGTACATTCATCTTCACCCCAACGATACGCTCGGCATTGAGCGCCCCCTGAAGCAGAAGAGAAATATTCTCTATTTTCTCACGTTTCCAGGGGTCTTCCCAGGCCTTTTTATTAACGATAAATTGAGTATTGGACTCCATCAGTTCATGGATGATCCGCAAACCATGGGCACGAATAGTGCTTTCGGTCTCAGTTACCTCAACAATGGCATCGGCCAGGCCTGAGACGACTTTAGCCTCTGTTGCCCCCCAGGAAAACTCGATATCGACATTGATTCCCTGTTCGTCAAAAAAACGACGAGTCACATTAACAAGTTCAGTGGAAATCTTTTTCCCTTCCAGATCCTGAATGGTTCGAATTTCCGAATCGCCTGCCACTGCGATCACCCAACGGGTGGGTTTACGACTCACCTTGGAATAAATCAGATCGCTGATCACTACGGCCTCAGACTGATTTTCCATAGTCCAGTCTTTACCAGTAATACCAGCATCCAGAACGCCACTTTCCACATAACGAGACATTTCCTGGGGCCTGCATATTGAGCAGGCCAGTTCAGGGTCATCGATCTCTGGAAAGTAATTACGGGAAGTGGGCTTAATGAGCCAGCCGGCTTTTTCAAACAAATCAATAGTGGCTTTTTCCAGACTCCCTTTGGGCAATCCTAATTTTAATTTCTGCATAATGTGCTCAACTCTATTTAAGAAGAAAACTTCCTCGATCTTCCGACAGCACGCCGGACAAATTATTTATTACCGTAAACTTGAGCCGGATCAAAGACAAGCTCTCCTGTAATTTTAGCGCCATCCAGGTCGACTCGGCGAAAGAAACAGGATCTGTAGCCCTTATGACATGCAGCGCCCCCCACCTGTTCAACCTTAAACACCACAGTATCTTCGTCACAATCAACTAAAACTTCACGTACTAACTGCACATGCCCTGAAGTTTCACCCTTGAGCCAGAGTTTGTTTCGTGAACGACTCCAGAAATGAGCCTTACCACTCTCCAGAGTTTTCCCCCAGGCCTCTTCATTAATATAGGCAAGCATCAAAACCTCACCTGAGGCACTATCCTGAACAATGGCCGGGAGGAGGCCATCCTCAGATTTATCAAAACGGAGTGCAAACATCACGTCCCCTGTTCCATATTTTATTTCTACCATTCAATCTTGCCTTACGGCATTCCAAACAATCTCTCAAGAGAGAGAAAAATCATGGCATGTTGACAGAAGCCCACAAAAAATCAAACTAAATTATTAAATTTTAGCAATGTATGCCGACATAACACCTTTGTCAAGAATCAGTAGATCTGCTCAAGAAAAAGATCAACTTTCAGACAAGCAGTCTCTGGCAATACTCCAGGGGTGTCTTGCCAAATCCTCTAGAATCGGCTAACATTTCGGTCTGCAAAAAAACATTCAATCCGCATAATGGAGCACAAGAGATTCATGACTACAGTTCAGGAAAAAAACTCCGTAGCCATCAGCTACATAGGCAAACTCGACAATGGTCAGGTCTTTGCCCACGTCAACGACGAAGAACCTTTGACCGTAACCATTGGCAACAATGACCTGCCACCAAGTCTGGAACAGGCCCTGATAGGGATGGAGGAAGGTGAGCAGAAAAAAGTTGTGCTTGGACCAGACGAAGGATACGGTCCGCGCATGAAAAACCTTCTGCAGACCATAGACATCAGTACCTTTGGCAATAAGTTTAAACCAAAGGTCGGCATGGCTCTTTCACTGAAGGCTGAACACGAAGGAAAGGAGACACAGGTTCCAGCCACCATTGTTGAAATTAACGGAACCCATGTCACCGTTGACTACAACCACCCTCTGGCAGGCCACAATCTCACTTACACCGTCAAGATAGAACAGATCCTTTAAGGATCAAAAAACAAATAATCATTGCTACACCCAACTCAGGCCGTGGACAGTTGCCCCACGGCCTGAGTTACTACCAAACCATCGAAAACTTCCTTCAAGCGACTGGTGGACCAATAATTCTGGTCAGGTCATCACGACCAATAGTCTCCTTATCATGTAAAGCCTGGGTAATTTCTCGCAGGGCCTGCTCATTTTCCTGAAGCATTTCTCGCACTTGCGTATAGGCATTGCCAATAATCCGCTGTACGGCCTTATCAATTTTAAGAGCTGTTTCTTCGCTGACCGGATAACGCATTCCGGTATTCTGATCAGTGGCAAATGACAGTGGACCAATTTCAGGATCCATCCCCCACTCACAGACCATTTTCTGCGCCATACCTGTTGCCCGCTCAATATCATTCCCAGCGCCGGTGGTTATTTCATCAAAGATAATCTCCTCAGCGACACGTCCTCCCAAAAGTACACATATCGTATTATAAAGATAGCCACGAGAATGGCTGTACTTTTCGTTTTCCGGCATTTGCATGGTAATACCAAGCGCCTGACCACGAGGAATGATAGAAACCTTATGGACAGGATCAGCCCCCGGCAGCAGCCAGGCAACCAGCGCATGGCCGGCCTCATGATAAGCCGTGGTGTTTTTTTCAGCTGGGGTAATAATCAACGAGCGACGTTCAGCCCCCATCATCACCTTATCTTTGGCCATATCCAAATGATGATTGGTGACAATGCCATCACCATCACCACGCACTGACAGAAGCGCAGCCTCGTTAACCATATTGGCAAGCTCAGCACCGCTGAAGCCGGGAGTACCCTTGGCAACAACACTCCAGTCTACATTTGGATTGACCTGAACCTTGCTCCCATGAACCTTAAGAATATGCTCACGCCCCCGCACATCAGGGACAGGAACAATAATCTGCCTATCAAAGCGTCCCGGACGTTTTAAGGCAGGATCAAGAATGTCAGGCCGGTTGGTGGCAGCAATAACCACAACTGAATTGTTGGCCTCAAAACCATCCATTTCAACAAGAAGTTGATTCAGGGTCTGCTCACGCTCGTCATTTCCTGACGCTGCGCCAGCACTCCGATGACGCCCAACAGCATCGATCTCATCAATAAAAATAATACACGGTTCCTTCTTCTTTGCCTCAGCAAAGAGATCACGGACACGAGAGGCTCCGACACCAACATACATCTCAACAAAATCCGAACCACTGATAGAATAAAAGGGCACTGCAGCCTCACCCGCAATGGCCTTGGCCAGCAAAGTCTTACCGGTCCCAGGATCCCCTGAAAGCAAAACACCTGTTGGAATACGAGCACCAGTCGATGTATACTTTTCAGGTGTACGAAGAAAATCTACAATCTCAACCAACTCATCCTTGGCCTCTTCGATCCCCGCAACATCCTTAAATTTAATATTAGATTTTTCACCATCTATCAGCCTGGCCCGACTCTTACCAAGAGACATCAGGCGCCCGCCCCCCTTTCCTTCAGAGTTATTACGCATAAAAAAGTACCACACTCCAAGGAGCAGAACCAACGGGACCCAGGTAAAAAGACTCCTGGTTATCCAACTGGGCTCATTGGAACTATGGGCCTCAACTGTGACCCCCTTGTTCAGGAATAAGCCAACCTCAATACTGGCAGGAGGTACGACCGTGCGGAGAGTCTTCCCTTCACTGCTCTGCCAACTCACCTGATCACCCTCAATATCTATATGAGTCACTGTTCCGTTTTCTATCTTCTTTATAAATTCAGAATAATGGACAGTGGTATCATCAGATCCAGGTCGCTGAAACATATTCACGGCCAGAATAATCACCAGACCAACCACAAGCCATATGGCAAGATTCTTGTAAAAATACTTCAAGTTCACCTCCGCAAATCCTTAAGGACACATTCCGAGCCCAGTTAAAAATTCAAAATGGATGACTTCCACTCACACTCACACAAAGGAATACAAGCTGACAAATCGACACAACCATACAACCACAACTGACTTAAAAGGTAAAGAAAAGGGAGAAAAATAAGGGAGAATAATAAAGAATTCAAGGGGAGAAATGCAGTGAGCACGGAAAACAAAAAAAGCGAATTCCGGGCCGCCACCCTGAATTCGCTTTGTTTCTCGTCACTTGCTTTTAAGGTCAAGTTGTATGTATTGAAGCAATTGTAGTGCCAGGATCTGCGCCTGCCGCGGAAAAAATTGCGGGTTGCTGCTATCTCCTTGTGGGCACGTGCTAATGTTTTGGCAAATATAATTCGCCGGGGAGCTTGCTGGTGTCGCCCGGCTGCCAGTTATGGCGTATAGTGCGCCATTTGCATAAAGGAAGTGGCGAGATTAGCGCCCATTCGCGCTGTGCCTTGCTGCGGACAATACAACAGTCACGCGAAACAGGAAAAAAACCCCTCTTTGGTTTTTGTGGAAAATATTCCGCAAAAACAATACGTAATCCACTTCGACACAGGAATTAAATCGCGTTGCGGGCAGCAGCCAGTGGCAAAAAATGCGCTTTTGGTTATTTATTTCCTTGACAGTGACCATTGGTAACTTTAGGATTTAGTCATCGTTAAGGTATTTCTCATTAACCATGTTTCGTTAATCGTTAATGAGAATTTATTTCAAACAGGAAGGAGGAAAGAAACAGATCGAA
>JACNLK010000013.1 GCA_014381505.1 Candidatus Desulfatifera sulfidica
TTTCGCTCCCCCTGTCCCGAGAGTTGTCATGCGGGCATTTTGTTTATCTCGCTGAATAAGCTTGACAAAATATATAGTTGTCTACAGTGGCACAGTCATTGCTTATGTCAAATAGGTAAAACAAATTTTGCTAAGGAGAGACATCATGGCAATACCAGAACGACAAATAATTCTCTGTCAGAGCTTTCGAGTGGCAGGCGACAAAAAAGGCATCTGCCACAAGCAGACTGACGGCTTCCTGCAATACATCGAAGAAGAGGTCCTGGACCGCGGTCTGGACTGCCTGATCACTGCTACCACCTGTTTGAAGCAATGTGACAGTGGCCCGATCATGGTTATCCAGCCCGAAAACTGGTGGTTCAAGGGTGTGGACAGCGAAGAAGCGATCGACATCATCCTTGACGGCCTGGAAGACGGTGAAGCCGCTGCCGACTATATCATCGCATCGTAGGGCACAGGAAAGAATATGGCTGATATCATCTTTTTTGAAAAGCCGGGCTGTATCAATGGTGAAAAGCAGAAGGCCATTCTGCGCGCCGCCGGTCATACCCTGCACGGCCTCGATATTCTCAACTATCCTTGGACCCAGGAAAAACTCTTGGGATTTGTGGGTGGGAAGGAACCGATGGACATGATGAACCGCACCGCCCCGGCCATCAAAAAAGGTGAGATTGTTCCCGAACGCCTCACCTTCAGCGAGGCCGTAGCAATGATGCTGGTTAATCCTATTTTAATCATGCGGCCCCTCATCGAGGTGGATGGTCTGAATATCCAGGGTTTTACAGATCCCCGCCTGAAGCCATACTTGGGGGACTGGGATGGCGCCGACGATGTGGTCACCTGTCCCAATATGCAAACCCTGTCCTGCGATGAGCAAAAAGGAGGAAGCAGATGACCTTTAAATCATACCTGGAGTCAGGCGGGGAGCAATCAACCCCTCCTGCCAACCTCGTTGGTTTTGGCGATATAAAACGCGACTCTATAGGCGGCTGGCAAGAGTTTTTAAAAGAGGGCAACCAGTTTTTGGCCACAGCTACTAATGCCCATAGCCAAGAACGGCCGTCCTTTACCGCTGATATTCTCTATAACCTTGTGGCTATGGCCATTGAGAAACTAATCATGGCCCTGCTTATGAAGAGCGGCAACCTGCCATACAACCACACCATGCACGATCTGGTGGAGTCCATGGACGAGTTTTTACCCGGTGGACTGGGGAACCTTGGCGAAGAACTCAAAGCCCTGGATGCCTTTCAGGAAATTTGTGACAAAGACAGCTATACCATCAAGACACCAACCATGGCTGAAGTCAGCAGAATGCTGGAGCTGGCCAAAGAGGTGCAGTTACTTACGGCAAACCTATAACAGATTAATTCTCAGATAGTAAGGAGAGAAACCAGGTCAAAAACAGCAGTTGAAGACCTGCTTGTTGCCGGTGGCGAGAGCAGAAATGTTCGGGCAATCGGCATAAAGAAATATGCGAAGAAGCCAGTAGACGCAGTAACACTGGCCCATATGATCAGACAGGTGCTTGATGAAAATTAAATGGCCGCATCAAGATTAAACGCGTTTCAACTGGGCAGAAGACTCTATTGTTACAGGGGCAAACTAATCCAGGGCCGGAATGTATACACGAAACGTAGATCCTTTTGGGGGGGAACTTTCAACTTGAATGAATCCGTTCAGATCATCAACGACTCCCCGAACAACGGCCAGGCCCAACCCAACCCCCTTGTGATGATCCCTTTTCCTGGTAGTGAAATAGGGGATAAATATTTCCTTCTGTGTTGAATCGTCCATCCCTCGACCCGTATCGCTGACGGAAAGGACTACAAAAGGTCCTGGCGGCACGCTACGACCGGTTGTCTCTTTTTCTGACAAATCCTTGCGGACCAGGTTGACAGTCAAGGTTCCCTCCCGGTCCTCCATGGCATGACAGGCGTTATTGTAGAGATTTACAAGAATTTGCTGCACATCCTGTGGATCTGCAAGAATATTTCCGCAAGCAGGGTCAATCTCTTGCCTGAGCGAGACAGTAGCTGGTAACGAGGCTTGCAGTATATCCAGGGTTTCCAGAATGATCACATGCGGTGCAATGGTCTGTGGGTGACGCTCTGATTTGCGACTGAAGATGAGTATCTTTTCAACAAGGTCTGCTGCGTGCAGTCCCGAGGTAATGACGGTGTTGAGGTTTTCTCTAAGGCGACTGTCTTCTGGAATTTCTTTTTTTATTAATTGCGACATGCCGATTATTCCGGAAAGAGCATTGTTAAAATCATGGGCAATACCTCCGGCCAGTGTGGAGACGGCTTCCATTTTCTGTGACTGGACCAGTTGCTCTTCGACTTTCTTTTGTACCGTTATGTCATGGACCGTACCAATCGAACGGACTACCTGGCCATTGTCATCTCTTATGTGTCGGCATCGTTCATGGATATTTCGCACCTCCCCATCAGACTGCCGAATAATTCGATGAACGAGGTCATAGGGAGAACCATTTTCCACAGAATGTGTATATACATTGTCTAGGGATTCCCTATCCTCTGGATGGACAGCAGCGAGAAAGGCCTCGTAGGATGCACCAAACCGTTGCTGATCAAAACCAAATATCCGAAAAATCTCATCTGACCACAGAAGTTGATCTGTCTTAAGGTCATAACTCCAGCTCCCAATATGGGCAATGCTCTCGGCTTCGACCAAAAGTGCCTTGCTGGCCTGTAACTCATGTTCCATCCTGCTCCGCTCAACCATCTGCCCAAGGTGCGTGGCAATGACCTGGAGACTGGGAGTATGAACAATACTGTCATGGTGTACTTTGCTGTCACCGGCAATCACGATTCCAATGCAATTATCCTTGGCGGTCTTGACGGGAATGGCCAGACAGGTCTTGCTGTTCAAGACCATAAAGGGACAGGATTCATTATTTTGGTCACAAGACGCCTTTGAGCCATCGGTCACATTTCCTTGCAGGAGAAAGTTCCAGCACGCAATGTCAGCTGTGGGAATCTGTGCTGGAACACGAGCCGGATCGTTAAATCCTGTTTTACCCAGGACGGAAAATTCTGTTTTTTCCTTATTAAGGAGGGCGATCGTACTTGTGGGAAAAGGAAAACCATCGGTCAAACTTTCAGATAATTTTTTACAGAAAGCATTCTCGTCCCCCCCTAGACTGAGACACGTTTCAAAAACAGAGGCAATGACCTCTTTTTCTTTTCTTGCAATGGCAGCCTGTGTCTTGTCCTTGAACCTTTTGATCACCTGCGGCAAAAAAACAGGCAGGATATCAAGATAGGCCTGCTGATAATCTTTGGTCAGGTAATCATTGACACCCGACTGGAGGGCCTCTACGGCAATACCCTCTGATCCGGCACCGGTGAGAATAACACAGGGAACCGGTATGTCCCGGGCAATAACCTCTCGACACAACTCAAGCCCTGTAATACCGGGCAGTTTATAATCAGCAACCAGCACATCATAGGAAAGAACAATCTCATCAAGGGATGGCAGAATATCTTCTGCCTTATAGTGATGGGTGATCTCCGCTTCCAGAGTGCTTTTGGCCAGAGCACGATCAAAGGCGCAGGCATCGTCCTCTGAGTCTTCGATCAACAGGATACGCAAGAGTGGAAGGGGGGAGTTATGATTGGCACTCATGCTGTTTCTCCTTTCTTGAAAATTAAGTGCGTCGGACTGGCAAGAAAACAAGGGGAACCCTGTTTTCTTCATCCTCTATGCAGTGGCAGCGAAATATAGAACGTTGATCCTGCACCAGCCGTTGACTCCAGCCTGATGGTACCGCCAAGATGTTTGATTGTTTTATGAACGATGGCAAGACCGATACCGCTCCCCTCATGCTCACCCTGGGTATGCAGGCGCTCAAACATTTTAAAAATTTGTTTATGGTGTTTTTCGTCAATGCCGATACCGTTATCACGGACAAAACACTCAATTCTTCCATCTTCTGCGGAGAGACAGCCCAGTTCAACACGTTTGACCGCCGCTGTATTATATTTAATGCCATTCTCAATGAGATTCTGGAAGACCTGGCGCAACAGGGTCGCATCGCTGTTGATCGTTGGCCAGTCATCTGTCAGATCTATATGCACATCAGGCGACAGGCCCATGGAGTTGACAAGACTCCTCAGCAATTCTGACAGGTCAACTGGATCGGTATGGACTTCATCACGGCCAATCCTGGCCAGCAGGAGCAGGCTTTCAACCATTGCACTCGTCTCAACAGCGATCTCTTTGAGCCGTGTCAGATATTTTTTCTGCTCACCGGTCAGGGAATCTGCCAGGTCTTCCTGTAAAAAAGTCGAGTAATTGCTGATCCCCCTGATCGGTGCCTTGAGGTCGTGGGCCATCACATAGCTGAACTGCTCAAGATCGGCGTTGGCCTCCGTGAGTTTTTTCATGGAGCAACGCATATTTTTCTCTGCCTCTTTTCTTTGGCTGATATCGCGAGCCACCGCTACCAGATACTCTGTCTCACCTGATTGCGCATAACTCCAATTTATTTCAACTGGAACCAAAGTGGTGTCTTTACACCTATGCATATTTTCAAGGAGGTGATCCTGATTGTTTTTTAGATATTTCGTGAACTGTTCCCAGTTGAAATCGTTAGGAAAACGCGGCGCAATATCCGCCACAGTCATTTTGAGGAATTCTTCTCGGCTATACTGATACCTGTCACAGGCCGTCTGGTTTACATCCAGATACTGGCCCGTCTGGGGGGCAATGACAAAGATAGCATCGTTTGACTGGTTAATCTGTTGACGAAAAAGTGCCAGTTTTTCCTGCTGCTGCCGTTGAGTTGTTTTATATTTGTCAAAAATATCCTGCAGGCGTTTGGATAAAATATAGGTGCCACCAAGAAAAAGGGCGGAGGTCACAATAAGAAAACCGAAAAGAGCAAAAATCGTCCTTTTCACATCCCGTCGCAAATCCGCCTGCATCTGGGCAATACTGCCTTCCAGTTGATCCAAAAAAACTCCCTTGGCCACGACCCAGCCCCAGTCCGGATAATACTTGAAGTAGGTCAGCTTGGCGATCGGTTGATCGTGCCCCGGTTTTGAGCAATGATAGGTCACAAAGGCCTCCCCTTTGTCCCTGATGCCTTGGAGTACTTCACCCAGAAACAGCTCCCCCTTTGTATCCCTTGAATTTTCAGAGAGTTTTTTTCCAATTAAATCGGAGTGATTTTGGTTCACCAGGACAGTGGAAAAATTTTCACCACCATCTATCTCATGCACTTGATAGACAAAGATATATTCTGAAGAGTACAGGCTCGGAGTGATACTGCTCAGTTGGGAAATAATGGTCTGCTGAAGCTGTTCTTCAAAGTCGACAAGATACTCCCCGACACCAATGATCCAATCAAATGTATCATCCACCTTCACATAAGTGAGTTTTTCAAAGGTCTTGTCGACCTCCTCTCCCGGCTTGGGCCATTGATATGTCAAAAATCCCTCACCGCTGTCCTGGACGAGGGCCTTCATTTTCTCAAAGACATCCCTCCCGCCCAGGGAAGGGCTCTGATATATATTCAAACCTTCACGGCGAGAGTCAGGAGGATACAGGACCGAGACACCGTCCAAGGATCTGATAAAGAAATACTCCCGGCCATTGTTAAACCTGAAAGGACGCAAGGCCTCTGCGATCAGCGTTTTTATCTCCGCCAGACTTTTCTGTCCCTTGTTCTTCTCGTACAGATTTCGAGCCACGGCCTGGGCTAGATCAATTCGATCTTTGAGGGTCTTCTTGAGGCTTTGTTGAGAGCCAAGATTCCGGGCGTGAATGCGATCCAGTTGTGCGATGACCTCTGACTTGAGTCGATTCATCTCTGTACTGGTAAAATTATTCTGAACCCTTTCTAGATTTTGGCGATAATGCCGGTTCTTCTGCGCAAGGGCCATTCCACCCAGAATGACGACCAGCAGGATAATCAGTATTGCCGAGCCGACAAAACTGATTTTGCCGATATTCTCTTCTTTAAGATATGCCATTTGGCAAAAATTCTCCCGGCTCACCTGCTTTCAAGTTTCCAGTGAAACTCCTCAGAGATTGTTCACTGGGCACAAACACCTTTCGACAAACTTTTATCTGGTCGGCTTCCCTCGCATCTTTTTTGCCAACATATCAAATTGTTGGTAAAAGCTCTACCTGTTTATTCCATAGCAGTTTTTACATGAATCATGTTCAGGGGGAGACTCAGACCGCTTTTTTCGTGAGAAGCTTGCTTGTGCGAAACGAAAATAATAACTGACCAAATCAATCGTTGGACGAAGCTCCTTCACGCCATAATCGAAAACAATCTATTGAAAAGAATGGCTCTCCATGAAACCAAGTACGCTTTGGTCGGATGAACCTGATTTTTTATATCCACTTTTGATCATCCCTGATTTTCCTCAGTCGCAAATAATTTACGACAGTCCCTGACCTGGATGCTGATTTTGTGTCGTCATAGTCAATGACGACACAAATAAAAAGCCCCTTCCATTCAATTTTTCAGATTTTCGAGTTTTTCCATAGCGTTAACATGCCGTACCTGTTAGAATCACTCTCTTCTTTTTGATGTTTTTGTCTGTACGAAAAAAATCCCAAACGACACCTAACTTACAGGAATTCAATGAATAACAGGAACGGCCTTCTTGCGGCCGCAGGAGCATATATCCTCTGGGGCTTGCTGCCAATTTACTGGAAATCCATGGCCCAAATCCCCTCCTACGAAATCCTGAGCCACAGGATCATCTGGTCCATGGTCGTCACACTTGTTCTGGTTTTCGTTACCAAACGTATCCATTTACTAAAGGCCTGTTTTTCATCACCCAAAACTCTTCTTATATTTTTTACTACCGCAAGCCTACTCGGTGGCAACTGGCTGGTCTACATCTGGGCCGTGAATGCAGGTTTCGTCGTGGAGAGCAGTCTGGGTTATTTTATTAACCCCTTGTTTTCTGTAGTACTGGCGGTCATATTTCTCAAGGAACGCTTACGACTCTTTCAGTGGCTATCCATTTTGATTGCCCTCGGTGGTGTATTCTATCTCACCTACAGCTATGGCCGCATTCCGTACATTGCCCTTTGGCTATCTTTCACTTTCGGCTTCTACGGCTTATTACATAAAAAAGCAGCCCTTGGTTCCCTCGAAGGACTGACTCTTGAAACTGTCCTCCTGGCTCCTCTGGCACTGGTCGCTTTGACCTACATCGAGTCCACCCAGGGCAGTCAGTTCATACGGGTTGGAGCCACACCTTCACTCCTGCTTATGATGAGCGGAATCGTCACCACAATACCACTACTCCTCTTTGGCTGGTCCACCAAAAAGGTAGATCTCTCAACGTTGGGCATCCTCCAATACCTTGCGCCGACGCTGCAATTTCTTGTGGGTATATTTATTTACAAGGAAGCCTTTCCACGAGAAAAAATGATCGGATTCTCAATTGTCTGGCTAGCCTTATTCTGTTATGTGACAGAAGGAGTGGTGCAGAGAGTACGGAGACGTAAAGCCCGACTTGGTCCATTGGTCAACACCTGAAGAAGCTACAGGCACAGAGACATATTTACCCACAAGAACAGGATCACATAAGATTCAGGACAAAGATTCTCCGGGGCTGAATCAAAAAAAGGCCGTCAACTCGCAATAAGTTGACGGCCTGATATGATACTGTCTATGCAACTTGAGATCACATTAATATGTCCCCACCCATAATCTACGTCGCAGTTAAAGTTTTATCCTTGCAATATTAATTGCATACCTGCGGTAAAAATTTTAATCTCGCCTTGACCCTGAACTAAAATACTAATTTTCAAAGTACCCATGATTTAAAGATTCTTTAGCGAATCTCGATGTGAGCGGCATTCAGTGCTTCTTTCACCGCAATGATGGGTACCTCTCGCCGGTGGAAAATACCGGCGGCCAGGGCTGCCTCGGCTTTGGTCTCCTGAAAGACCTGAACAAAATGATCTGCACAGCCGGCCCCGGATGAAGCAATCACCGGAATGGAAACCGCCCCTCTCACCAGATTGATCAGTTCATGATCAAATCCTGAATTTGTGCCATCACGGTCAATACAATTGAGAAGGATCTCGCCCGCACCAAGTTTTTCACAACCCTGAACCAGCTGCACCGCATCCAGATCACAACCTTCACGCCCTCCTTTAACGGTACACTGATACCAGCAATACTGCTCACCATTTGGACCAGGCAGCTCAGTTCTAATGGTGTGGTGCCCGGTCTCTTCAGGACGATCAACGTAAACGCGTCGGGGGTCTACAGATATAACTACGGCCTGAGCACCATAAACACGCGATATCTGTTCTATAGAACTGCTCCCATTGCTTCGGCCGTTACTACTGATCATCTCTTCGACAGCATATACGGCATCACTACCGATTGAAATCTTGTCAGCCCCAGAACGAAAATACTCAGAGGCCACATCGAGCGCCGTATACGAACGCCCTTCTGAATCGGTAAATTCGCGAATTCCACCACCGATTGTCAAGGGAACAAAAACCTCTTCGGAGGTTTTGCGCAGGACCTCGATCATGGGCTGATCCTGCATGGGAAAATCGCGAAAACCAGTTATATTCAGAAAAGTTATCTCGTCAGCACCTTCCTCATAATAACGACGGGCCAACTCAACGGGTTTTCCGAGATTACGAACCTCACCCTCCTCACGGACATCATACTGATCACCTTTGGTGACCACGAGATCACCACGATCGTTGCTTCGTACATCCAGACATGCGATGACACGCTTAGCCATGACTGTTGGTTGATCGGCTGCAACACGCCTGGCTGTAATTTCACAGACACGATCCTGACCAGAATTAAGAAAATTTTCAAGAATCTTCAAACCGGCGGGCCCACTCTTCTCGGGATGAAACTGAAGAGCCGCCACATGACCTCGCGCCACACCACTCACATACTGTTCACCGTAATCAGAAGTGGTCAAAAGCCATTCTTCAGGGAGTCCTTCCAGGGAAGCCCGATATGAATGGACAAAGTAAAGCTTGTCGCCATTGTAGCCATTCAACAACGAAGAATCCCCATGCAAACGGATTCCATTCCAACCGATCTGAGGAACAGACAGGTTTCCTGGTGCAAAACGTTTGATCTGACCTGGGAGGATTGAGAGGCCTGAAACTCCAGGTGACTCCTCACTCCCCTCAAACAAGACCTGCAGGGCAACACATATCCCAAGGAAAGGCTTATCGGAGCGGATCCGTTGGATCAGCGGCTCAACAAGGCCGTCACGCTGAAGTCGCTCCATAACCAATCCAAACCTGCCAACTCCAGGAAAAATGAGCTTTTCAGCGTTTAAAATATCTTCCGGTCCGGTTACATCGCAGACCTCATGCCCAAGTTTGGCAATAGCATTTCGGACACTGCGGACATTTCCAGCCCCGTAATCAAGTAGAGTAATCATGATTTACTTTATTCTAAATATAGAAATTTCTGCAGAATATATTGAAGAATCAGGCTTCTCATGCAAGATAAAGACGCACGAAAATTGTTATTGATCCGTTTGATCCAAGAGAGTGTAATACTTACCATGTGCACACCCCCGGCACAAAATTTTTCCACCTTGCTCAACATCCCGACAATCCTGAACCCAGTCCCCGCAGTCCTGACACTGGACACGTTTAAGAGGGCGCCCCGGCATGTCTTCTGACGGAATGGTCACATGGACCTCTTCCACAAGAAAAAGTTCTTCTTCAGGCATAACCCGGTATGCCTGAAGCTGTCGTTTATATTTATTTTCAATCTCCGGACAATATTTATTCGCCAATTCTCTGGATTCCTCACGAGCGGTAATTCGTACAGCACGGCCGGTATCCAGATTCACAAAGGTTGCGGCCATGACTCCGTAATCAATCCACCGCATTGAGCGCTTGCCGAGACTGCATCCGGTAACACTCTGAACAGCATCCGTGGCACAACGATCAATTTCCACAAGAACATAGAGTTTCTTTCGGTCAAGACCACGAGGGTCCTGAATACCAATGGCATTCAGGCCAAGCATGGACATTCTGACTCCGATCACTTGTCCAGCACAGATATGACCATGCACTGCTGTGGAGCGCTCCAGCAGAACTTCAAATGATTCCATATAAATGTCTCCAACGATTAAAGCGAACTGAAAAATTATCTATATCTAGAACTCTACCCCTTTCCGGGCCTTGGTGCCATTGGTATAGGGATGTTTAATCTCACGCATCTCGGTTACCAGATCAGCAACTTCAATCAGTTCGGGAGAGGCATGTCGACCGGTAATCACAATATTCATAGAGGATGGGCGATGACGAATCAGCTCGAGAATCTCTTTTTCGGCTAAAATCCCATAGTGGGGGAGATAAGTCAATTCATCAAGAATTACCAAATCATACTGACCGGATTCAATCGTGCGCACAGCAAAATCCCAAGCCTTATGCGCAGCATCACGGTCTTTGTCCAAATCATCAGATTGCCAGGTAAATCCCCGGCCCATGACGTGAAAATCAAGTTGATCTTCAAATTGGCGAGCCGTATGCAGTTCACCGTATTTCCAATCCCCTTTAATAAACTGAATGACGCAGACGCGCTGTCCATGACCTAAAGCCCTAAAGGCCATGCCCAGTGCAGCTGTGGTCTTCCCCTTACCATTACCTGTAAAAACCAGTAAAAGACCCTGTTGAGGATTGTTTTGGATGGTCATCAGTATAAAGAATCAGACAGACAAGTATAAATAAAAAAAGGCCATCCCCTCTGCCTGGATGGCCTCACTACAGGAATTGATCTTCCCGTTCAACAGAAATGGTCGGGACGAGAGGATTCGAACCTCCGACCCCAGCGTCCCGAACGCTGTACTCTACCAGACTGAGCCACGTCCCGACCTCTATTAAAAATAATTACGAGATGAAAACAACACTAAATTAAGCTCAAAATGATGCCAGAATTCCAACCTTCGGTCAAGTAAAAACAATGAACGACAAAGGACTATCCAGTTTTCTATAATATCAAATGGACACATAACAAAAAACCGCGAGACAGAAAACTCTGTCTCGCGGTTTTTTAAAAATCAAAATCCGAATAGTCTATTCTATACCAGCATCTTCAGAAGACTATGAATCTTGTGGCATTCACAGACCTATACGGACTTATAACTCACAGACTGTCAGTATCAATTAATTGATAGCCTCGGAAAGCTTGGAACCAGCCTTAAACTTGGCAATATTTTTTGCCGGAATATCGATGGCTTTACCAGTCTGAGGATTACGACCCTTACGTGCTTCACGTTTTGAAACCGAGAAAGTACCAAAACCGACTAAAGTAATTTTATCACCCTTCTTGAGAGTCTCTGCAATAGCAGCCAAAGTGCCGTTTAAGGCTTTTTCGGCAGCGGCTTTGCTAATATCGGCGGCAGTGGCAATGCTTTCTACTAATTCCTTCTTGTTCATCCTTTCCTCCTGAAAAAATATTGTATTACGTACGTCCTCTCCGGGGATCTGGATTCCTGACCCCTTACTTCAACAGCAGCTAAAAATATTAAGACAGAATAAACAGACTCAGAACCGTTTTTGTCCTAAAAAAAATCCATTCAATTTTGCACACACATATCACAGAAAATCCTTTACTGGCAGGGCTTCACGACACAGAAAAGGACTAAAGAACAGACATTGTTAATTTGAATACAGTAATTAAACTTCAGAATCAAGGGCAAATTCAATTTAACATATTCGTTAACTATCTCAACCAAGGAGATCTACTGGCCGACCCTTTAATTCAACGGCAACACTACCAAGCCCAACATCCTGGAAATACGAAACAATTCCATGCCGCACCCGACTGCAGCTTAATCGGACAAAATCTTGATCGAGAACTTGTATTACTATTTCTTTTTTTCGTGGACGAACACGACATCCCCTAAAGCCTTGCCCCCGGAGGAAATCCTCCCCTCGCTCCACCAACTGCAATAACTCAAAAGATATCGGAATTGACCTGGGAATTCGCGTTGCAAGGCATGAATTAGAAAGACGATCATGGGCTGAAAGTCGAAACCTCGCAGCCATCAAACGTATTTCCTTTTTACCGAGTTTCACTGCATCCAGAGGCGTTTGAATATCCAATTCTTTTATGGCCAGCAGACCAGGACGATCGGCGTTCTGATCGTCGCTATTGGTGCCATCGACCAACACTGCACAACCTGCTTTTGCGGACTCTTTCAATAATCGACCATACAGATGCCTCTTGCAGAAATAGCACCGCCGCTCACTGTTCTCGACGAAATCCGCCCACTCCAATGGGTCAAGATTTACCTGACAGTACGCTTTAACCAGAAGAGGATCTCGCTCAAGATCATTCCGCACCAGCTTCAAATCGTATTGAGACTGAAGGCAAGAGACCCCATGCAGTATGAGAACATTGTCAGAACCCAGAGTCTCAAGGGCTGCATGGGCCAGCAGACTGGAATCAACCCCACCGGAGTAGGCCACAGCTACACGACCATAGCCGGCAAGAATTTCACACAACTGATAATAACGTTGTTCTGAGTCGTCAGTCACTCTCCCCTAGCCCAGCTGATCAGGCATCACTTCAGCCGGACGATTAATATAAAAGCGTCCATCTTTAATCCACCCTTTGAGCTCTTCTGCAATCTGTCGTGCCTTGACTCTACTGGATAAAGGAGCCGTCTGGACCTTCTTGCCATTCACCTCTATCTGACCTGTCATGAGTTGGGCATAGCTGACCTCACCATAGGAACGGACAATGCCATTGGTATAATCATGTCCATAATCAACAACCTGGGTGACCAGGTCATCATCAGAGACCCCAGTAAATGCGGCCATTTCAGCATTCAATATAGGAATTGGAACGCCAAGACCCACGGCAAGAGAACTGCCATATCCAAGAATAGAAACCCCGCGCAGCCATTTCTCAGACATCTGCTTCAGGTCACCCTGCACCATCATGGTACCGGCAGGCTTGCGCGGAACACCTCCTTCAGTACGAGGTACATTGGGGTTGTGCTGGGTCCCATGCCAAGTGACATAGCCGACCCCTCCCCCCAGGAAGATCCGGGTACCCATGCCAATGGTTCGGTAATGGGGATCATTAAACAATGGACTCAAGGCGCCAGCACTGCAATAGTTGGCATTTCGCCCGTTCGCTTTAAGCATGCCCATGTATGTATAGACGGTTTTGTCTGAGAGGTTAACCGCGCAATTATAATTCTGATATCCGTTTCGCGGGTTACAGAGCATGGCATAAGGCAGATCATCCAGAGTGATCTCTTTTTTCATTTTCCGACCCTTGTAACAGTCGGTACCATACGCCTTGGCCTCAAGAAGAACCGAACGACCTGCAACCAGATCCTCTATCACATGGCCACCTCCATAGCGAAACTCACCGGGATAAACCTTATTAAGTGGATCGTCCTCGGTCGGCTCGGTTGCACCGATATAGGAATCAACTGCAGCCAGGCCGGCATAGGCAGGTATTTTATTTACCCACACCTTTGAGGCCTTAATGGTTGGCGTCATCTGTCCGAAATTAAAAAACATTCCTGATGAACACATGGGCGAAAAAGTACCGGTAGTGACCACATCAACAGTCCTGGCGGCCTCTTCAGGACCTTTAGCCCTGACAATCTCCACCATTTCTTCAGCGGTCACGACCACGGCTTCACCAGCCTTGATTCGGGCATTTATCTCTTCGTAGGTTTTCTGCACAATTTCCTTTCCCATGACCTGCTCCACATTCTGAAATGATCCAACTCGGCTCACTGACGCACATCTCGCGCAAAGCCAGTACTTACTGAAAACAATATGATATTAGCTCGACGCCCCGTGGAGCGCCAGCATTTTTACAGCTTGACAAGCTTTTTTCTTTCACCTAAAGTTCATTCGTTGTCAACGAGTAGCGAACAATTGCAATCTTTCCGGATCTTGCATTGGCACGGACTGCAAAGCAGGCCCCATGCCTCTCACGCCCCTATTTTTTATAGCCCCTTCAGGCGAGCACAGAAACCATGTCCACCAAGAAAACACCCGATATTTCAAACGTCCGAGAACGGATTGACACAATCGACAATACAATCCTTGATCTTCTCAAACAACGAATCGACTGTGCCAAAGACATAGGTCAACTCAAAAACGAAAGCAACAGGGCAAAGTGGGACCCTTTACGTGAACGCCAGATTTATGAGCGACTGACCGAAAACAATCAGGGCATTTTCCCAGACCAGGCCTTGCGCTCAATTTTCCATGAAATCATTACAACTTGCCGGCTCTCCCAGAAAAAAGCAACCGTTGCCTACCTGGGGCCTGAAGCCACATTCACCCACCTTGCTGGAGTAAAATATTTTGGTCAGTCGGCAAATTACAAGGCGCTGGAGTCCATAGGCGACGTGTTTGCCGAGGTGGAAAAAGGGCGAACTGAATACGGCATCGTCCCCGTTGAAAACTCCATTGAAGGCGCGGTTTTTTCAACACTTGACTCATTCATGAAATACAAGACCAAGATTTGCGGCGAAGTTCAGCTTGAAATCAGCCATAATCTGGTCTGTCGTTCCGGCAACATCGAAGACATCCAGACCGTAGCATCACACGCACAGCCTTTGGCACAATGCAGAGAATGGCTACGCAACAATCTGCCTCAAATACCGACACTGCCAGTTTTTTCCACGGGTGCAGCGGCTCAAATGGCAGCCAACAACCCCAATATAGGAGCCATTGCCTCTTCATTGGCCATTAAAACATATGACCTTCAGGTTGTTGTCAAAGGCATAGAAGATTACCGTGGCAACACCACGCGCTTTCTTGTCCTCGGCCCCAAATCTCCATCGCCCAGTGGTAACGACAGAACATCTCTGCTGCTGGGCCTCATGGACCGACCCGGCGCGCTCAATACTGCATTGACTGTGCTCTCCGAAGAGGGCATCAACTTAGCCAAAATCGAATCCCGACCAATCAAGGGAAAACACTGGAAATACCTGTTTTTTCTAGACATGATGGGACACATTGAAGACGAGAAGATCAGACGCGGATGTGAACGGCTCAAAGAACTCTGTTCTTACTTTGACTGGCTGGGATCATATCCGGCCTGTGAAGAAATCTCATCCGCCGATGCGTGACATCCGACCGTGACACCCGCCACGCCTGGTAACTGCCAGATCTTCTTCCAGGGTGTGCCCTTTCGGCTTATTCAAAATCGTCTGCCGAATCGCAGCTGATATCTCCAGATCACTTCCGCCCAGACGAAGCAATCCTTTCAGATCAGTCTCACGATCATGGAGAAGACAGGAGCGCAGACGCCCCTCAGAAGTCAGACGTAACCGATTGCAACGATCACAGAAATGATGACTGATCGGGCTGATAAACCCGACCTTGCCGCTTCGACCATCATCCATAATCAGATTGTAAATCCGAGCAGGGCCATCGATACGGCTGCCTGCCACTCGCTCCAGCTTTCCGATCAGAGCCAGACGATTCTGCAGCTCCTCGGCCGAGATAAACCTTTCCTTCTCCCAACTGCTCCGCTCACCCATGGGCATAAACTCGATAAACCGCACCTGCAGTTGCATTTTTCCGGCCAGGCGGGCAAAATCCTCCAGTTCATCATCGTTAACACCACGCATGGCCACAGCGTTTAATTTGACCTGAAAACCACGTTCGCATGCAGCCTCAATCCCCTGCCAGACTTGAGCAAAGCAGTCGACGCCCGTAATCTCGGCAAATCGCTCCGGCTTCAAACTGTCAAGTGAAATGTTCAACTTACGTATCCCGGCCTCATAAAGGACATCAACCTTATCAGCAAGAAGCACTCCGTTTGTCGTTAAACGAATATCATTCAGTCCGGACAAACCAGACAGCCCGTCAATAAAATCCATTACACCAGGGCGGACGAGAGGCTCCCCACCAGTGAGACGAAGCTTGTTCATTCCCATGGTTACAGCGATACGGATGATGCGCAACAGCTCATCATAACTGAGCAGATCTATTTGAGGCAGACCTTCAACATCATTGTCCACTCCCTGAGGCATACAGTAGCGACAACGCAAATTACAACGGTCCGTCAGTGACACTCGAAGATACGAGATAGTGCGCGAAAACTGATCAACAAGATCAGGTGAAATGGTGCTGACAGCTGATTGCATTTGAGTCATGAGCAAACCAAGGTTTGAGTATGATTGACTTTCGCTAGGGCCACAGATATAGTGCTTTTATTTTTACCTTGATCCTCATTGCCTGACAATGACTATTCACCCACAAGTACCAAAAAGTGGCACACGCCCATGCTAACCCTTGGAATTGAAAGCTCCTGCGACGACACTGCGGCCGCAATACTCAAAGACAATGGCACACTCTTGTCCAGTGTCCTCAGTAGTCAGGACGAGACACACAGCCCTTTTGGCGGTGTTGTCCCTGAGCTAGCCTCCCGCCAGCACCTCAAAGCCATCGTCCCCATGGTGCAAACCGCCCTGTACCGGGCAGAAGTCACACTTGCTGACATCGACCTGATCTCTGTGACTCAGGGCCCTGGACTGATCGGGTCGCTTCTGGTCGGCTTTTCCTATGCCAAGGCACTGGCCTCCGTCCGCAATATCCCTCTCGTCGGGGTTGACCACATGGCTGGCCATATACTTGCCGCATTGCTCGAGGAGGAAAAACCATCCTTTCCCTATATCGCACTGGTTGTCTCAGGCGGCAGCAGTTCCATTTATCTGGCTCAAAACACGCAGACATTCACCCTGCTGGGACGAACACGCGACGATGCGGCAGGAGAGGCCTTTGACAAAGTAGCAAAACTTCTAAACCTTGGGTACCCGGGTGGCCCTCGCGTCTCCAAAGAGGCATCCACAGGCAGGCGTTCCGCCATCCGCTTCCCCAGAGCCTGGCTTGAGGAAAATTCACTGGATTTCAGTTTTTCTGGCCTCAAGACCGCTGTTCTCAATCATTGCCATAAAGAAAAGCAGAATAACTCATCCCTGGCTGTCTCTGATATATGTGCCTCTTTTCAAGAAGCTGTGGTTGAAGTTCTGATGACAAAAACACTGATGGCAGCCGACATACATGGTATCAACACCATCGTCCTCGGTGGAGGTGTTTCATCCAACCCCAGACTGCGCGAAGCCATGACCGAAGCCTGCGCCATCTCAGGTAAAAAACTTTTCACCCCAAGTCCTGAATACTGCACTGACAACGGGGCCATGATTGCCTTGGCTGGATATTTTCAATTTCAGACAGCTGGCCCCATGCCCCCGGAGCAGGATGTCTATTCGCGTTCCCGCCTTACTTGACCCGCAACTCATAACTACTCATGCTGACATCTGACCTGACGACGCCGCATCTCCTCTCTCAATTCAATTTTCAAATCAAATATGGTGAGGTATACTGTACTCAGCCATTCACAAATGACATGACTGTCGGGCCTTAACAAACCGACATACCCAAACAACAACTACGACTCGGCACGATACCAGCAATTTTCTACGCAAAAGATTAACACATGTACACAAAGACAACTCATCAATAACAGAAGCATCAAGTCTCTTCAAATTCGTCTCACCAACCAGCTCCGGCCGGCTTCCTTACCACAAAGTGTCCAAACATATGAAACTGAGCCGATTAAAAAAATATTACTATCTCCGCGTACAGCGCCTGAAGGGAGACCCCAAGGTACTGGCACGAGGTGCGGCCATTGGCTTTTTCATTGGTATAACCCCAACCGTCCCCTTGCACACCGTCATTATTCTTGCCCTCTGCACTCTTACTAAAAGTTCGGTTATATCCGGCCTCCTTGCCAGTTGGATAATCAGTAACCCCCTGACCCTAATTCCGACCTATTACCTGTGTCTGAAAATAGGCAACACAATCATGCCCTATACCGTCAACTGGTCAACTATTCAGCAGACACTGGACAGCATCCTCAATGCTCCCAGCTGGACTCACTCCCTGCAACATCTGAGCGGACTCGGTTTTGAGATGATTATTGTCATGCTCACCGGTGGAATTATCCTCGGTCTCCCTGTTGCCCTGATCGGTTACCTTGTCACCTTCAAACTCTTTATAGTCATTCGTCGCAAGCGCAAAGAGAAACAAATTCTCCACTAAAGCGTCCACACCAACCAAAGTTTCCATTCACCTATGACCCCTGTAAATAATCCCAGAAGTTCATTAAAAGACCATGGACTTACTGCAAAAAAACGTTTCGGCCAGAATTTTCTGGTCCACCAACGCACGGCAGAAGCCATTGTTGCCTCCGGTAAAGTAAGCCCGGAAGATACAATCATCGAAGTTGGCGTAGGTCTTGGAGCCATGACTCTGCCCCTGGCTCAAAAAGCCAAGCAGGTCATAGGTCTTGAAATTGACAGTGGTATTATCCGCTATCACGAACAGGAGGGGGTACTGCCTGAGAATGTCACCCTGATCCATCAGGACGTCCTTAAATCCGACCTGCAAACCTTGAGCGTAGAAACCGGCGGACGACTCAAGATCATGGCCAATCTTCCCTACTCCATCTCCAATCCATTTCTCTTCAAACTGATTGAAAACCTTCCCTGGGTTGATCGGGCAACAATCATGGTCCAGAAAGAAGTTGCTGATCGCTGGATGGCCTCCCCGGGATGCAAAGCCTACGGCATCCCTTCCGTACTCATTCAAACCTGTGCCAGGATCTCCCGCCTGATGACCTTGAAACCGGCCGAATTTCACCCTCGGCCCAAGATTGATTCGGTTGTCATCCTTATTGATTTCAACCATGATACCCCCCTTGATTACAACCGCGCCACTCTACATCTGGTTGTTCGTGCCGCCTTCAGTCAGAGACGCAAAACTTTGCTCAACACACTCAGCGCAGCCAGACTTTTCAGCACAAGCGTCAGCGCAGACAAGCAAATCAACAAAGAGCTGACCATTCGAGCCCTTAAACTCGCCAACCTGAACCCCAGGGATCGGGCAGAGACACTCACGCTCAATGACTTCATCCGCTTAGCACAAAGCGTTGACAAAGTCACCAGCGACCAATCGCCAGCAACCCTGGCCTCTAAAGCCCAACAACAAATCTGAAACCATGCATAACTTTGTCTTCCACAATCCAACCAAGATCATCTTTGGTCGTAACACCATTCCTGCCATTGGTACTGAAACAACAGCCTTTGGACGTCGGATTCTTCTTGTTTCAGGCACAGGATCAGCAGAAAAAAATGGAATTCTCAGACAAGTGCGGGAGTCAATGGCTGCCGCAGGCGCTCAGGTCTTTGAACACCCCGGAGTACGATCCAACCCAGTCCTGAGTCATGTTCGAGCAGGTATCGCCCTAGCCAAAAAACATGATTGCGAAGCAGTCTGTGCAGTGGGGGGAGGATCGGTGATCGACGAAGCCAAGGCCATATGTGCCGGGGCCGTGGTCAACCATGATGTGTGGAAATTCTTCATTGGCAAAAAATCAATAACAACTCCACTACCATTGACCACAATTCTGACCCTGGCCGCCTCGGGTTCGGAAATGAACAGCGGCATGGTAATTACCAATGAAGAGACCCGCCAGAAGTTTGGCTTTGGCAACAAGAAACTTCACCCGCAAGTTTCGATTCTTGACCCGACGACAACCTGCACTGTACCTTTGGACTACACAGCCTACGGTGCCGTGGATGCCATTGCCCATGTTCTGGAGTTTTATTTTACGACCAAAGAACCATTCACTCCGGTTCAGGATCGCCTCATGGAGGGGTTAGTCATCAACAGTATGGAATGCTGCAATCGCATCATGCTTGCCCCTGAGGACTATCAAGCCCGAGCCGATCTTATGTGGGCTGCGACCCTTGCTCTCAACGGCTTAACCGCTGCCGGTTTAGGGAAGGTCGGCTTCCCCATGCATATGATTGAGCACTCGCTCTCAGCATTCTATGATGTGGCCCACGGTGCTGGTCTCTCTGTGGTCATCCCAGCCTGGATGCGCTGGCAGCTTGACCTCCAGCCGGAGCGCTTGGCTCAATTTGCCATGAGAGTTTTTGACTGCCATGATGGCAACACCGCCCAACGCGCCAACGAGGGCATCGACCGCCTGGAACAGTGGTTCACCAGCGTCAACAGCCCAACCCGCCTGAAGCAACTCAACATTCCAGAAAAGGACTTCCCGGAGATTGCATGCAATGCCCTGACATTAGGAAAGATATGGCGCATTGATGGTTATGATCAGGATAAAATAGAAGCTATTTTAAGACTGGCGAACACAGCCAACTAGAGATTTCCCGGGAAATTATACAAACACACACATCTCCCGTACTCTCTCAACCCAAAAGGGGCTCAGCATTGCTTCACACTGAGCCCCTTTTTTTTATTCAAGACTGTTTGACCGGCCCTCTCATCACCTTTTCTTTCGTGATTGGGCGCCACGCGGCCGACCGCCCCCACCACCACCACCTCTGCCACCTCTACCTCCCCGAACAGGTCTGCTTCTCCTGCCAAAATTCTTCGGCGCAGGTGCGGTTGACTGACGTGCTGCTTCGCTGTGATAGGCGTGATCTTCATCCGCATCCACTGATGTTCCCAGTAGTCGTTCAATATCCCGTAGATAAGATCGATCTTCGGCACTGCAGAAGGAGATAGCATCACCCTCTGCTCCAGCTCGAGCTGTGCGCCCGATACGATGTACATACGTTTCTGCTTCCATGGGCAGATCGTAATTAATTACATGGGTGATATCATCCACATCCAAGCCGCGCGCTGCAACATCGGTTGCCACCAGCACACGAAAATCTCCCCGCTTGAATCCATCAAGAGCCTTGATCCTTGCGCCCTGACTCTTGTTTCCATGAATGGCCGCACCATGGATTCCGGCATTCTGAAGTGTATCAACCACACGATTTGCAACATGCTTCATCTGAGTAAAGACAATGGCCTTATTCACCCTGGAATCACCAAGCACAGACACCAGGAGGTCGTTCTTGTTTTCATTAGCCACAAAGAGAACTTTTTGCACAATCCGGTCAACTGCCGGCTGCTCTGGAGCAATTGTTACCTGAGCCGGATTGCAAACCATTGTGCGCGCAAGCTGTTCCATCTTTGGAGCCATGGTGGCTGAAAAAAAGAGCGTCTGACGCTCAGAAGGAATTTGTACCAATACCCGCTTAATGTCAGGCAGAAAACCCATATCAAGCATACAGTCAACCTCATCAAGGACAAACACCTCAACCTTATTGAGCTTAATAAATCCCTGCTGCATCAGGTCCAGCAGACGTCCCGGGGTTGCCACCAGGATATCAACTCCACGATTAAGGGCTCTGACCTGATGGAATTGTTTCACCCCTCCAAAAATAGTAGTATGTCTGATCCGTAGAAACTGGCCATAACTCCCAATACTCTCACCGATTTGAGCTGCCAGCTCGCGAGTTGGAGCAAGAATAAGAGCCCGGGGCGTCCCTTTTTGATAGGGTTGCGTATTCACAGCCAAACGCTGTAAAAGGGGAAGAACAAAGGCTGCTGTCTTACCGGTACCGGTCTGAGCAGTACCTATCAAATCCCGGCCATCCAGGAGATACGGCATAGACTGGACCTGAATGGGCGTGGGTGACGTGTAGCCCGCGGCAGTCACAGCCCGCTGCAACTCGGGACGCAGGTCGGTAAAAGCTCCCTGCAATGTGACTGAAGACAACTTATTAATGGACGATTCTGTTGGCGTTTGAAGGGCCTGTGCGGTCTCTTTCATTTTTTTCCTGATCCGGTGTTTTTTTACAGCTCTCTACCTGCCGGACGCATGGAAAAGAAAGGGCCGCAAGCAGTGCGGCTATGAGGATGGGGACCTCTTGAAAAAACGAGGTATCCAAAAGGTGGCAAGATCCATATGGATTCACACAAAGCCTGAAGCTTGTACTCCTTTTCAGATACAATTACAAGTACTCCTCATGTGGACGCTGCTAGCCCCTTAGCTCAAGCAGGATGAAAGTCCATTTTTGACTGAGGAAAAACAAAACACCCCGTGAAGGGCAGGAAACATCTCTCCTTACTGTTTTCTGCCAGCAGTTGATTGTCAACACCTATATAAAGTCCACCCATGAATGACCATAACAGCCTGCTATCATTGCCATAGCACGAAAATATCTCCCACCTGTTCAAGTTCCAAAAGGAATATGATACAATAGCATATAAGATAAAGCCAAACCTGTTGAAAAACAGGGACGGAAAGCCACGGATCTTAACAGATAGCCGAGCTGCCTCAATGTCAGGCTGCTCGGCTTTTTTTATAAAAATCACAACCTGAGTAGACCTGTTTGACCATTGTATTCGGCATTTTGAGTTCAGAGAAGACAATGAAAAAAAATATCTTTGTCATAGGTCTTGATGATTTCCACCTTGCCCAGCTTCAGGAATTAAAGCGCTCAAGTGAATATCGTTTTCATCCTTTTCTTTCCTACGAGGAGGTCAAACGTGTAGAACGCTTTCCCGTGCTGGAACTTCTCCATTATGCCGAACAACTGCTCGTAGAATTTGACGATAACGTTGATGCTGTTATCGGTTTCTGGGATTTCCCTGTAAGTACAGTGTTACCCCTTATTCAAAGGCAGTTCGGCCTCACCGGCCCAAGCCTCATATCTGTGCTTAAGTGTGAACACAAGTATTGGAGCCGTCTTGTTCAGAAAGAGGTTATTTCCGAATTAATTCCACCGTTTGAGCAAATCAATCCCTTTCAGGATAACGTCATACCACAATGCTCTTTAAACTATCCTTTCTGGCTTAAGCCCGTTAAATCGGTTCTCTCTCATCTTGGTTTCCTTATTCATGACCGTAATGAATTTGAAAAAAGTCTTGAGCTTATCAAAGAAAATATCGGCAGATACGCCGAGCCTTTTAATGTGATACTTGGCAAGGCTCAGCTGCCCGAATCGATCAGCCAGGTTGACGGTTATTACTGTATTGCTGAAGGGTTGATCTCTCAAGGGCGTCAATGTACCTATTGATTCTTTCGATAACATGGGCCAACATCGAAATAGAAGTTGAGTGGTAGAGTGGATGGGTTAATGGATATTGCAAAACAGCTTGTTGGAATAGCAATTAGAAATGGAGCCAGTCTCGCTGGTATTGCAGACATGGAAACAATAAAAAATTCCCCTTCGCACTTGATATACACAAAATTGGGCAGATACGAGGGAAAGGCTACAGTAAAAAGTGACCATAACTTACCTGACAGCCAGTTATTCAATTGGCCTGATTCTGCAAAATCAGCACTTGTCATAGGGCTTTCACATCCAGAATCTCACCCTGAACTTGATTGGTGGTGGCAGGGAGGAACACCCGGAAACCGTTTGCTCATCGACATAATGAATCGAAGTCAGCAACAGATTGAAAATGACTTAAAAATCAACACCGTCAAAATTCATTACTACGTCGAACAGGGAGGTCTCTTCCTCAAGGATGCTGCTGTCCTGAGCGGGCTTGGATGTATCGGAAAAAACAATATGCTGGTGACTCCTCAATATGGGCCAAGAGTCAGGCTCAGAGCGTTGCTTCTCAAAGCAGAGCTTGAACCGACTGGGCCTGTCAACTTTGATCCCTGCTCAGGCTGTAAAGAGTACTGCAGAAAAATATGCCCTGAAAAGGCAATGGCAAAGAAAACACCATTGTTTGATTGCATTGATTGTTCTACAGATCTTCCCGCAAGAGACGGTAAATATAACAGAGAAAACTGTAATGAGCGCATGGACAAGGACATTTTGGCCACCACAAACAGTCCCTCTACAAAACAAAATCCTGTGAAATTTTGTAGAAAGTGCGAGCTTATCTGCCCAGTAGCTAAAAATAGTCGAAAGCAATAAACCAGGTACCCTCTGTGTCTCATTTTCATTGACACATTCCGGGCTATTTCGGAAGGATTTGCTATGTGAAAAGCATTTCTTAAGTTTTTTTTGACACTCCCCTTCCGGCTATACTCTAGGGCTGCTCAACTACAGCCCCCTCATCTCAAGCCAAGCCGTGTTACTCTTTACAAAAAAACCACTGCAACTCGCCTGAAAGTTTTTTGTTATAGCGAAAACCTCCCCCCTCGAACTCTTTCAAGCCCTGGACGTCAACAAGTCGATTTTCAATCACAAAATTGACCATCAACCCCCGAGCTCTTTTTGCATAAATACCAATTGTCTTATACTGATTGTTTTTCTTTACCTTGAAAACAATATCAAGAACCGGCTTCTTTAAAAATGCAGGGTTGACGGCCTTAAAATATTCTTGTGAAGCAAGATTAACCAAATAACTATTCACGGTTTTTTCCAGCTCATGATTCAACAGCTCTGTAATTTTGTTTCCCCAGAACTCATACAGGTTGGCTGCGCCGTCTGTTTTTAGTTTAGTCTTCATTTCCAGGCGATAGGGCTGGATCAAATCGAGTGGTTTCAATAACCCATAAAGTCCTGAAATAATCCTTAAACGGCTCTGAACAAATTCAAAATCATCAATAGAAAATTGTTCGGATTTAATTCCACTATAGACATCGCCTTGAAAAGTAAGAATAGCCTGCCTTGCATTTTCAGAAGTAAATGATTTTGAAAAAGTTTTAAATTTTGTCCAGGTTAAATCAGATAATTTTTCGCTCATGTTCATCAAATGAGCCAATCCATTTCGATCAAAAACCTGTAATTGTTTGACAAGTGTTGTGACTTCCGGCAGAAAATCGGGCAATGTATATTTCTCCACACTGGGCCCAACAATACTTTGAGTTTTTGATGGTGAAATAAGCAATAGCATAAAAATACTTTGAAAAATGTGGATTTCTATTGAG
Organism: Candidatus Desulfatifera sulfidica; assembly: GCA_014381505.1. Classification (GTDB taxonomy): domain Bacteria; phylum Desulfobacterota; class Desulfobulbia; order Desulfobulbales; family Desulfocapsaceae; genus Desulfatifera; species Desulfatifera sulfidica. The sequence goes on from JACNLK010000013.1 coordinate 24,752, forward strand.
GAATTTACCGGCAGACAATAGTCAAGACGACCTTCGTACAATCAGAAGATAAAGAAGAGATTGAGGCAGCCAATCGTAAATCCAAGCAACGCACCGAACAGATTAATATACTTAAACTGTTCCTCCATGATAGACAGCAGAAGACGCTCAAGACGCATGAGATCAAGAGAGTCGACCTTTTCACAAACAATCTTACGGATGTTGAACGAATCAACCAGACCGGGTACCTCGTTGGCCAGCACGTCAGTGGCCATCTTTTGCAGGCCATCATAAAGGCCGTCCCGAACACCAGCCGGAACCAGATGGGCAAGTCGCCCCAAGGGACGAGCCGCAAAAGCGCTGACCAGAGATCGAACCATTACCTGGATCATGCGCCGACTACGTCGTGACCTCAGTAGAGTCAATATCTCTTCCCTGATCCACTCCCGGCCAGAACGCACCCCGTTTTCACCAATAAAATCCGCCAGAACATCTCCCAAAGGCCGCTTACCACCCTGGATATGGGTTTCAATATTATCACGAAGTAAAACGGCAACTGCACTCCTGACCTCAGCTCCGCGCATCAGTGTCAGGAGTTGTTCGCTGAGCAGTTCACTGACTTGGGAGACACGTTCATCATTTTGACCAGTAACAAAACTGTTCAGGGGCCGGTTCAAAAATGCCTCGCTTCGCTCACGGAGTATTTGGGCCACCCGCAACTGGGCCTCTTCGTTCTGCAGCCAGGCACTGATCTCTCCGTCCTTTTCATCGAGGTATTCGCGGACCTTTGTCTCCACGACCTCCATACTCAGGAAGGAACCGACCATTCCTGCCATCGGTCCCATCGAGGCAATAAAATGTTCAACTCCGGCCCTGACTCCCTTGACTATTCGATTGCGGGTCTCAGGCTCACGCAGCAACTGAGCCAGACGGTCCAGGAGTACCGGAGTCTGCCCAACAATGGTTACCCCAATCAACTCCTGGAGAGAATCAGGCAGGATGTTTGCCAGACTTTTTTCTTCATCCAGGGCCTGCATGATCTTGCCTTTCACAAACGACGATACCCATTGCTCCATGGCTGGGCTTTCAGTCAATCGTGCAAGGCTCTGTTCCAAAAAGGCATAGATTTCGGATCGCTCTTCTTCACTAAGGAAATCACCCAAATCACGAGATAGAATCCGCTGAAACTGACCATCAACACCCTGTCCCACAAGGTTTGCAAAACGGTCCGAGCTTATAAATTCGTACAAACCTTCCTGAATTCTGTAAATCAATGCCTGCACAGCCACATCCAGATAGCTGTGAAAACGTTGGGGAATAACCGTTTCCATAGGCCCCAGGTCCCGGGACAGCAAGTCGTCGCCCCGGGTCTTGATCATCAGCCGCAAATGAGACTGAAACTCCTCACGATGCAGGGCTGCACCAATCTCATTACTGGTCAGCAGGTGAGTACCGACCATGTTGCCAATATTCTGAGCCAGTTCATGGCGTTTACTGGGAATAACCCCCGGAGTCATTGGGATCCTGACCCCCAAAATGCGCCAGGGCTTGAGGGGTCGAAAGAGCATGCGAATAGCCACACGGTTGGTCAGATACCCAATAAAGGCGCCGACCAGAGGAGGAGCGGCATAAACAGCCCCGGTCAGGATTTCAGGAGGAAGTGGTGACATAAGCGGTAATCTCTGCGGGATTGGCAACAAGGATGCCTGCCCCATGTTCATCGAGCTCCTGGCGTTCACGGAATCCCCACAGGACACCCACAGTATCCATGCCGGCTCCACGCCCGGTCTTCATATCTGTTGCCGTGTCACCCACATAAAGACACTGTTCAGGAGTGAGTTCCATTTTGGCTGCAATCTCAATTGCCCCTGTAGGATCTGGTTTTTTGGGAATCCCCTGGCGTTCACCATGGACATATTCAAAAAGATCTGGGCCAAAAAAACGATGTACGCAGAGCTCAGTAAAGGCTTGAGGCTTATTGGAAAGTACAGACATTCGTATACCCGCAGTCCGTAACTGCTCAAGCATCTCAACAATTCCTGGATAAGGGCGGCTGGTTTCGTCCCATTTATCAATATAAATCTCTTGAAATCGTGCCATATATCGGGACAAATCATCAGGTAAGCTTCTGTGCGCAGGGATGATGCGATCAATCAGAGTCAAAAGGCCATCACCAACAAAAGTACGGTAGGCATCCACCGGATGAGTCGGCAGATCAAAATCAGTCAGGGTCTGATTTGCAGCTTCGGCCAGATCTTTAAGAGTATCGAGCAGGGTTCCGTCAAGATCAAAAATCAGGGCCTGATAACGAGAGGGCATGACAAAATCCTCAGAAAACATTAAATGAGTGGAGCTGTATGGGGGGATGGACAGACACTATGCTAGCAATAGATACCATTTCAAAAAATTTCAGACAACGGCAAAAGATTGCTTTCCTTTTTTCACTTATATTTTTAGTATCGTATTCCGTTATTCAATCAATGTTCCCACTGTACAGTGAGACAACTTATTTTTAAATTCAAGGTAACAAATATGTGGTTCAGTACCTTCATCAAATCCTCCATTGGGAAAAAGTGGATTATGGCTGCAACCGGCTTATGCCTCTTTTTCTTTTTAGTGAGCCATGCGGCAGGAAATGCCACTCTTTTTTCCAGCTCTGAGCTCTTTCAGGCTTATGCCGACCAACTTCACAGCCATCCTCTGATTGTCGCTGTATTCAGCAACAGTCTCTTGCTGATTTTTCTTATCCATGTGATCACCGGACTCACCCTCTTCTTCCAAAATCGTCAGGCACGGCCCACCCGATACCGCGTGACGGCCCGTGCTGCCAGCAACACGCTGGCCTCCGGTACCATGATTTACAGCGGACTTTGCATTCTGCTGTTCATTATCATCCATATTATCAATTTTTCTTTGGGGAATAAGGGGCATCAGATATCTGAGACCGTCACCAGCTTACTCGCACGACCAACTTACAGTTTATTTTATATTGCAGCTTTTCTCTTCCTGGCCCTGCACCTCAGCCACGGATTCTGGTCCATGCTCCAGACTTTTGGCATTAACCACCCGCGCTACACGGCACTCATTGCAAAACTCACTCTGATTGTGCCGCTGATTTTCCTCGCTCTGTTCGGCGCTATCCCGGTGCTGATTATGAGCGGAGTAATCACCTGATGAACGTTGAATAATTGAAGCCCTCATCGCCATGACATATCAAAATTGCTATTCAGTCAACACAGGAATTCTTTCCCATTCAGCAGACATAAAGTTTAATTCCAGTATTCAAACACTCAAAGCTCAAATGGGCTACATCACCTTCAGTACCCAACAGGTTTTTTCATGAAATTACAGGATCGCACTCCCTCCGGCCCCTTATCAGAAAAATGGGACAATCACCGTTTCAGCAACAAACTCGTCAACCCGGCCAACCGCCGAAAATTCAAAATTATCGTTGTTGGCACCGGTTTAGCCGGGGCCTCAGCCTCAGCAACACTTGCCGAGCAGGGCTACCAGGTTTCCACCTACTGTATTCAGGACAGCCCACGCCGCGCGCACTCCATCGCTGCGCAGGGTGGAATCAACGCCGCGAAGAACTACCAGAACGATGGGGACTCGGTACAGCGCCTTTTCTACGACACCATAAAGGGGGGTGACTTCCGTTCACGCGAGGCAAACGTCTACCGCCTGGCCCAGGTGAGCAACGAGATCATTGATCAATGCGTGGCTCAGGGTGTCCCCTTTGCCCGTGAGTACGGTGGAACACTTGCCAACCGCTCCTTCGGTGGCGCCCAGGTCTCCCGAACATTCTATGCCCGCGGACAGACCGGCCAACAACTCCTGCTCGGGGCTTACGGAGCACTTTCCCGCCAGATCAAGTCTGGGCGTGTGACCATGTTCCCAAGGCGCGAAATGATGGAACTGGTTCTTGTTGATGGTCGGGCCCGGGGAATCATCACCCGCAATATCATTACAGGGAAGCTTGAGCGCCATGAGGCTGATGCAGTCATTCTTGCCACAGGCGGGTACGGAAATGCATATTTTCTGTCAACGAACGCCATGGCCTCGAATGTCACTGCAGCCTGGCGCGCCCATAAAAAAGGCGCGGGCTTTGCCAACCCCTGCTTTGTCCAAATCCATCCCACCTGCATCCCGGTTCACGGCGAGTATCAGTCAAAGTTGACCCTGATGAGTGAGAGTCTGCGCCATGATGGTCGAGTATGGGTTCCAAAAAACCCAGGGGCCAAGC
>JACNLK010000063.1 GCA_014381505.1 Candidatus Desulfatifera sulfidica
AAACCCCTTTGTCAAGCGCCCGGAAGCGTGGTGTAAACCACCCCGGACACCTCACCGAAACCCGGCGAAGAAACAGTGAGACCAAGAGACCCCATCACAGCTAAAATCGAAAGGCCCGGAGTCTCGACTTCAAAAAAAACACCCCCCAGCCCAACCTCCCCCAGCAGAGGGAAAAAAGCCCGCCACAAAACCAGAGTACCATAAACATCTTCGCAGCTGTAATCTCGAGCTTCTGCCAAAGGAACACGGGCAAAACACCCGTCCTCTTTTGGATTATCCACCACTTCGCTGAAAGGGGTGAGCCGAAGCCCCTGCTCCAAACAGAGAGTATCAAGTTTTTGCGAGCGAGCCAGTGGATCAATGAGGTGACCGGCCACCATGGTATCATACAGTGGGCCGCCCAGGCGAATTCCTGCAGTCGACCGTAAAACAAGATAGTCGTACTTGATATTATGACCAAGCTTGGCCAAAACAGGCGATTCAAGGACTGGACGGAGCTTGTCCATAACTAAATCAAGCGCCAGCTGGCCCGGCTGAAGAGTCACTGAACCAACCGACTCCTCAATATGCCCCAGGGGGATATACCAAGCCCGCTCCAAATCAATGCACAGTGAAAGGCCAACCAGTTGAGCCCGGCGAGTATCAAGCGAGGTTGTTTCGGTATCAAGAACCAGAAGTTCGGCCCGGCTCAATGCATCAAGCAGATCTGCCAGTTGCTCCTCGGTCTGAACCAGGATAAAACCTGCTGTGGGTACAGATTCCCCTGTGGACTTATTATCGTCCTCGCCCTGCCCTGTAATAAGAGTGTTGAATTCCAGTTCCCGATACAGCGACTGGAGCCGTTCTTCATCTGGTTGCGGCAGGCAATAGGCCGAAAGTTCCTCAGGAACCGCGATATCCTTCTTTAAACGAATCAGATCACGGGAGAGAAAAGCCGCTTCCCGGTGAGCCAAAAGAGATTCTTTGAGCTTTGACTTCTTCATGGCCGGCAACTGCTCATACACCTGTTCGAGAGTCCCGTGTTCACCAATCAATCGAGCTGCGGTCTTGGGACCAACACCCGGCACTCCAGGCACATTATCAGAGGCATCACCAATCAAGGAAAAATAATCGAGTAACTGAGTCGGAACAACGCCATACTTGCTGGCAACAGCCGCAGCATCCAGATAAACATCGCGCATGGGTTCCCAAATGGACACCTGGTCATCCACCAACTGCGCCATATCTTTATCACCGGTGACAATCACAATGCGGTGCCCCTGCTCGCTCAATCTCTGTGCAGACGCTGCCAGAAGATCATCGGCCTCGACCCCGTTCTGCTCCATGGTCAAAATTCCGTAAGCAGCCACCAATTCCTTGATATAAGGAATTTGACAGGCCAGATCATCGGGCATGGGTGGCCGGTTGGCCTTGTAATCGGGATAAAGCTGATGACGAAAGACTGGTCCGCGACTATCAAATGCCACAGCCAGATGACGGGGCGCCTTTTCACGCAGGATACGGCGCAGAATGGAGGCAAAGCCAAAGACAGCCTGGGTGGCCAGCCCCTGACTGTTAATCAGTGGACGAATTGCATGATAGGCCCGGTAAATATAGGCGTTTCCATCAATCAGGTAAATTTCTTCAGACATAAACCTGATCCGCCTCAGATGGCCAGCATCTGTTCAAGAGATTTGGCGGCAAGACGGGCGATTGCAGGATCGACCGTGATCTGATTGACCACACGTCCTGCTGCTAGATGATCGAGAATCCAGAGCAGATTGACCGGCTGATTGCAATCCATCGTCGTGCACTGACACGTGGTAGGAGCCAGGAGATGGATCTCCTTATCCCTGTAATTGCGATGGAGGCGTTCAACCAGATTAACCTCGGTGCCCACCGCCCACTTGCTCCCCGCAGGCGACTGACTCACTGCCTGAATGATTGCCTCTGTGGAACCATATTCATCGGCCAGGCTGAGGACATCGTGGGCGCATTCCGGATGAACGATGATCCGGACATCCGGCTCTTCGAGACGCCAGCGCCTGACCTGATCAGGCAGGAACTTCATGTGCACTTCACAATAGCCATCCCAAAGCAAAATTCGTGCCCGGCGCAGCTCTTCCATGGTATTTCCGCCCAAGAGTTCACCTCGGCGCCAGAGAAGAATTTCACTCTCGGGAATCCCCAAAGCCAAGGCAGAGTTGCGCCCCAGATGCTGATCAGGAAAGAAAAAAACTTTTTCACCCTGCTCCAGAGCCCAGGCAAGAACCTTTTCAGCGTTTGATGAAGTACAGACAGAACCACCCCGTTCTCCGACAAAGGCCTTAATCGCAGCCGATGAATTGACATAGGTCACGGGGACCAGGGCGGACTCATCTGCGACCACACCAGCGCTCACCAGATTACCATAGGCCTGGGCCACAGCCCCAACCGAGGCCATATCAGCCATGGGGCAACCAGCATCCAGATGGGGCAGCATCACCTTCTGATGCGGCTGGGCCAGAATATCGGCTGCTTCCGCCATAAAATGGACACCACAGAAGATGATAAACTCGCGGTCCTGAATAGCCGCGGCCTCGCGGGACAATTTGAGCGAATCCCCTGTCAAGTCAGCAAACTGAAACAAATCCTGCTGCTGATAATGATGACAGAGAATCAGAAGACGGTCAGCCAATTCTTCTTTACGAGCCGCAATCCTGGCCATAATCTCATCATAATCGAGGCGAAAATAATCAGGCCCCAGGTCCTGCTGCTGCAAGTTCATAATCTGACTCCCTGAATCATATCAAATGGATAAACAAAAAAACAAAGTAAGCATAAATTTACCATTGGCCCATCCTCATGGCAAGGAGAACAAAGATGCAAGAAAGACAAAAAAAGGCCCGATCCAGCATTCTGCCGAACCGGACCCTGTTATGATTTTGACAACACGATGGGTTACTTTAAAAAAATAGAATTTTTCAAAGTAACCTATGATTAACGAGAGAGACGCACCCAGGAAGCCTGTGGGCCATGATCGCCAAAGGTCTCACCGTAAGTCACTTCATCACCCTCTGTCAGTTGATCCATAACGACATCTTTGAGAGCATTCTCATGAAAATAAACCTCACGCTGATCCAGTGTAACGATAAAGCCATAGGACTCAAAAGGAGACAGCTTACGGATCACACCCATATTACTGGTATCCACAACATCGTCACCTGCCTTCTGGGCTTTTCTTTTCTTACGTTGCAACTCCTTGAGCTGCAGAGCCAGGACATCAAACGCCTCTCGCAGAAGAGGCCGAACGCCTTCCCCTTTTCGCGAGACAACAACTGTATCGTTGGGTACTGAAGCGACCAGTTTCAGCTCAAACCCTCCTTCCTTGTGATGCGTCGTTCCCTCAATAGAGACCCGGAGATGAAGAACAAAATTGGCATAATGCCGAATCAGCTTCTCTTTCTCTTCTTCAATTTTCTCCTGCCATCCTTTCCGCAAATCCACATTCCGGGCTTCAACCTTTAATTCCATATAGCTCCTCCATCTGAGTTTTTGACAATGACCAGATCCATTGCCCCTGGGTACCTAAATACCACCTATGGAGAAAGAACCGACAAGAACAGAACCAAGCAGTTTTCATCCTGAACATCAGTCTCCCTGTGTTTAATTATATTCTCTTGAAGATGATAATCAAGGTCACTTTCTTCTTTTTCTTTTTGCACCGAAGAGAACAGATAAACAAGAGGGAAATTCAAACGGTACAATATGTACATTTTCGTGTACAGTGATATCAGAGAGATACAATCCTTCAGAATTCCGCCCCTTCATATAAATCCCCCACAGACAAACCAGACCATGAGCAAAACACATTTTCCCGTTGGTGTTATCCTCCTTAACATGGGAGGTCCAGAGCGACTGGACGACGTCGCCCCGTTTCTCTACAACCTTTTTTCAGACCGGGAAATCATCCAACTAGGGCCACGTTTCATGCAAAAGCCGCTCGCCTGGTTTATCTCCCGACGACGTGCCCCCAAAAGTAAAAAGACCTACGAACAGATCGGTGGCGGGTCACCACTGACCAGAATCACCCTGAGCCAGGAGACAGCCCTGCAAGACACCTTAAACAAAGAGTATAATTTTCAGGTCGTTACAGCTATGCGCTACTGGCAGCCACGCAGTCAGGACGCCCTGGGTCGACTCAACCTTTCAGAAATCCAGCACCTGATAGCCCTCCCCCTTTACCCCCATTACTCTCGCGCCACAAACGGGTCATCACTGAATGATCTCAAGCACAGCCTGGCAAAGACCCAAAACCCGCCATCTCTTCATGTCATTGACTCCTGGCCCACCCAGCCATCTTATATTGAGGCCCTGAGCAACAAGATCCTGGCCGCGACACAGCAGTTCAACAACGCCCCTTTTCAGGTCGTCTACAGTGCACACAGTCTGCCGGTCTCCTTCATCAACGAGGGCGACCCGTATGTTGAGCATATTCAGCAGACCATTCAGGCAGTGGAGGCTCGCACCCATCTTCCAGGCCGCCTCTGCTTCCAGAGCCGCAGTGGTCCGGTAGAATGGCTCGCCCCATCAACTCCGGACATGCTCCAGACTCTGGCCAGTGAAGGCTGCCGTAACATCCTCATGGTGCCCATCAGCTTTGTCTCCGACCATGTGGAGACGCTGTACGAAATCGACATGCTTTACCGCGAGCAGGCCCGGACTTTGGGGATGCGCCTGGAATCCAGCGCTTCATTGAATACGGACCCCGTGTTCATTCGCGGTCTCAAGGAATTGATACTTGAAAAAAACAGAGAAACCCTGAATCAGGATTGATTCAGGGGATGAGCCGTGTAATCACGGCGCATCCTGACATTCATCAGGAGCCCTAGAGCCAGCAAAGTCGTCATCAATGACGAACCGCCGTAGCTAACCAAGGGGAGCGGGATCCCGACCACCGGCAAAAATCCCAGAATCATCAGGAGGTTAATGACCGCCTGCCAGAAAATCAGCATAACCACACCAAAGGCCAGAAAGACCCCGAAACGATCACGGGCTGCCATGGCCACATGCAGGCCCCAGAAGAGCATCAGAAAATACACGCCTATAAAAAAGACCGTACCAAAGAAACCCCATTCCTCGGCCCAGACGGCAAAGGCAAAGTCAGTATGCCGCTCGGGCAGAAAGTGTAAATGCCCCTGGGTCCCTTCAAGATAGCCTTTACCCAGTTTACCACCACTCCCTATGGCGATCTTGGATTGTTCAAGTTGGTAACCTGCCCCGCTTGGATCATGGCCGGGATTCATCATGGACTCAATCCGCCGCTTCTGATAGTCTTTGAGCAGGAAGAACCAGCCAAAAACCGCGGCGCCACCACCCATCCCCCCTAAAATAAAATAGGTGAATATCTTTGGCCGGGCAAAAACCGTCATGCTCGCAAAAATAATCACGAACATCAAAGCCGTACCCAGGTCGGGCTGAGACAGAATGAGAAAAAAGGGGAGCAGAGTCAGTCCTATGGGGGGCAGCAATTCACGCAGGGTATAACCCTGCGGAGCCTCTTTGCGACCGTAATAACTGGCCAGAGCCACCACCAGGACCAGCTTGGCCGGTTCCGACGGCTGCAAACGGAAAAATCCCAGATTAATCCAACGCTGGGAACCACCGGCGCTATCACCAATAAACAAAACGGCCACCAGCGACAAAATCCTCAGGACACAGA
>JACNLK010000035.1 GCA_014381505.1 Candidatus Desulfatifera sulfidica
CTTATCGATCCGGGCATGGGGTATCGAAATTTACTCAAATGTATAGCCAGTGTACGACCTGAGTTCCTGATAGGTGTCCCCAAGGCCTGTTTCTTCCGCCTGCTCTTCCCTAAACCATTTACTTCACTGCGTAAGACCCTTTGCTGTGGCCCATCTCTGGGCCTGTTTGGGCCTGACATCCGCAAGCATGCAGCTGGCACGAACAAGTCATTACGCACCGTTGACAGTTCTGCCCGTGATCTGGCGGCTATCATTTTTACCACTGGTTCAACCGGCCCTCCAAAAGGAGTCCGTTATGAACATCAGGTTTTTCATGCACAGCTGCAGCTGATTGGTGATATCTATGGCGTTGGTGCCGAAGACATGGATCAGCCAGCCTTTCCTTTGTTTGGACTTTTTGCAGCAGCCCTTGGCGCTGCGGCAGTTATCCCTGACATGGATTCGACCCGTCCGGCCCAGGTTGATCCTGAACGATTCATCCGTTCGTTGAACCTTCATGGAGTGAGCTATTCATTTGGCTCACCTGCCTTGTGGAACGTGGTCAGTCACTATTGCCTTGAGCGTGGAATTATTCTTGATTCGCTTCGGCTGGTCCTTATGGCCGGGGCCCCTGTGAGTGGTGAACTCATTGAACGGATGCAGCAGATTCTTCCGGCTTCCGCCAAAATCCATACTCCATATGGCGCCACTGAAAGCCTGCCTGTCGCCTCTATCGAGGGCAGGGAGATTGTTGCAGAGACCTGGCCGCTGACCCGTCAGGGGAAAGGAACCTGCGTGGGCAGAGCTCTTCCGGGGATTCAAATCAGGATCATTCCTTTTTCGGATGATGTCATTAAGGAATGGGACAAAGATCGATGTCTTGGGGTCGGTGAGATTGGAGAAATTGTTATCCGTGGTCCTGTGGTGACTCGAGCCTATGAAGGCAATCCAAAAGAGAATGCACTTTCTAAAATAAAGGATCATGATGCATTCTGGCACCGCATGGGGGACCTTGGTTATTTCGACGATCGTGGTCGGCTCTGGTTTTGCGGTCGCCGGGCTCATCGTGTAACAACTCATGATGCAACTCTTTTTTCAGTGCCCTGTGAGGCCATCATCAATGAACATCCGCAAGTTTTCCGATCGGCGTTGGTTGGAATCCCTTATTCTGAGAGTTCTCAATTTCAGCATCCGGTATTGATTGTTGAGACAGCCAAAGATGCGATCTTCGACCAAGATCAGTTACTCCGTGAAGTTCGTGAACTGGCAGCAGCAAGTGATCTGACCCGGGCAATCGAGGACTTTCTGATTCATCCTGATTTTCCCGTTGATATTCGCCATAATGCCAAAATATTTCGTGAAAAACTGGCTGTCTGGGCCCATGGCCGCCTTAAGGATAGGGCATGAGGAAAGTTCTGGTGACAGGTGGCGGTGGGTTTGTCGGCAGCACCATAGTCCGACAGCTTTTGGCACGTGATGTTGAGTGCCTGGTTCTCGGCCGCAATGACTATCCCTCATTGGCTGCTGAGGGTGCCATCTGCCTTCGCGGTGATATTCGTGATCGTGCGGGTCTTGATCACCATCTTCAGGGAGTGGATACAGTTTTTCATGTGGCGGCCCTGGCTGGTATCTGGGGGCGTTGGCAGGATTATGAGGCAATTAACGTTCAGGGTACAGACAATGTCATTGAGGCCTGCCGTGCCCAGGGGGTGCGTCAGCTCATCTACACATCCACACCATCCGTGGTTTTTGACCGGCATGATATCTGCGAGGGGAACGAGTCTCTCCCTTACCCCCACACGTTTCTCTGTCATTACGCACGAAGCAAAGTCATGGCTGAACGCTCAGTTCTCGCCGCTGCAGATGATCAACTGCTCACTTGTGCCATTCGTCCGCATCTGGTCTGGGGACCGGGAGATCCCCATCTTATTCCCCGACTCATGGAACGCGGCCGAGCGCGACAACTGGTACGAATCGGGCGTGGACTGAATATGGTTGATATCTCCTATGTTGACAATGTTGCCCATGCCCATCTGCTTGCTGCTGATAACCTGGCTGGAATTGGCACGGCAGCAGGAAAGGCATATTTTATCAGTCAGGGTGAACCTGTCAATTTGTGGGACTGGATCGGAATTCTTTTTCAGCGACTTGATATTCCGCCGGTAAACAGGTCAATACCCTTTCCACTTGCCTATATGGCAGGTTCCGCGCTTGAATGGTATTATAGAAAACGGAAGATACTTGATGAACCGCGTATGACCCGCTTTCTGGCCATGCAGCTTGCCCATAGTCATTGGTTTTCTACGAAACGTGCCCAGGCAGATTTAGGCTATCGACCTTTGATATCCAATGAAGAGGGGATGGATCTTCTGATCCGTTCCATTCGTTTGAGGGATTGATAATGTTCAGATTGAAAAGGATACTTGTCCTTATTCTCATTACTGCAATGCTGCAGTTTTCATGGGTGCAACCCGTACCAGCTTTTTCCATTACTGAAGAACGTGAAGTCGGCGAACAACTTCTCTTTCAAATACGCAAAGCTTTTTCGTTATTTGATGAGCCGGATATTGCTCAGTATATCAACGATCTTGGTCGTGAAGTTCTCGAAGTAGCCGGTATTCAATATTTTGATTACCACTTCTATGTTATTAACAATAAGGAGTTTAATGCCTTTGCGGCCCCATCCGGTCTGATTTTTTTTCATTCCGGCCTCATTGAAACCATGAACCGTGAAGATGAGTTGGTTTCAGTTATGGCACATGAGATCGGCCACATCGTCAGCCGTCATATTTCATCACGAATGGAAAAAGGTGCAAAGGTGAGCGCTGCATCCTTGGCCGTTGCCTTAGCAGGGGTTGCCTTAGGTGCTGGTGCCCTGTCCCAGGCCCTGATGATCGGATCTCTGGCAACAGGCGAAGCTGTCAATCTTCACTTCAGTCGTCAGGATGAAGAAGAGGCCGATCTGCTGGCTTACGACTGGATGAAAAAACTGGAGCGAAATCCTGAGGCACAGGAAGAGATGTTGAAGACCATGCGGCGCATCGTCAGATACCGTATGGGGCAGATTCCGCAGTACTTGTTGACTCATCCTGATCCAGAAGCTCGGCTCGATTATGTCCAGTCTCTCTTATCTCTTGAGGATCAATCGGTTAAGGTGAAAGCGGATGCGGAGGATTTCAGATTCATCCGCATGAAATACCGTATGCTGTCCCAGTTCGAGGATACACATCGGTATCGAGCTCTATGGGGGCGTCAGGCTGCCGATCCTGAGGCAACAGATTTTTCGCAAATGATGGCAACCTACGGGCTTGCGCTTCTCAACCAGGGTGAAAATAATTTATCTGCCGCTCGAGAAAAACTGGCAGACGTGGCTGCATTTTTTCCTGATCAGTCGATCCTCCTTGTTGATCAGGGAGTGGTGGAGCTCGCTTCGGGAAATACGCAACGGGCGCATAATTTGATCAAAAAGGCTCATGATCAAGATCGTCAGGACCTCTGGGCGCTCTTTCAACTGGCGCGAGTGCATCAGACCCTTGGTAATCAGGATCAGGCGGCAGAGATGTTTCTTGAAGTTGCCGCGATGCTTCCGGATGTCCCTAAGGTCTATTTTGAGTTGGGGAGAATACGCGCAGCTCAGGGTCGTGCCGGGGATGCAGCCTGTTATCTTGGAAAATATTATCTTTACGAAGGAAGAACCAAGCTAGCCAGACAGAACCTGAAACAGGCTTTGGCGAATAAAAAGACAACTCAGGAACTGAAGGATGAGGCTGAGAGTCTGCTCGCAACACTCAAGCGTCTGGAGCAGTAGCAAAAAGAAGTGACTATGAGCTGCGTAACAGGATAAGGAATTCCCGGTTTCCCTTGGGGCCGCGAATGGGAGATGTCTTCACTCCCTGGCATTTCAGACCCAACTTAAGACCAAAGTCTTTTATTTTATCAATGGCCACTTGATGCAGTTCTGAGTCCAGGACAACGCCACCCGGAGGAACCTGATGACGGGCTAATTCGAATTGAGGCTTGATCAGAGCGATGATAGTGATTTCCCTGTCAAATAAAGGGAGTAAGGGGGGGATGATCCTGGTCAGGGATATGAAAGAGACATCTATAACTGCAAGTCCCAGAGGTTCAGGAATCTGTTTTTTGCTGATGTTTCGAGCATTGAATCGCTCAATGAGGACCACACGCGCATCCTGTCGTAATTTCCAGTCAAATTGGCCGTAGGCCACATCGACGGCATAGACCTTTTGTGCGCCCCTTTGGAGCAGGCAATCGGTGAAACCACCGGATGATGCGCCAATGTCGGCACAGACAATCCCTGTTGGATCAAAGGCAAAGGCGTCGAGCCCGCTTTCAATTTTAAAACCACCTCGGGAGACAAAAGGGATTCGCTCCCGAACAACAATTTTCACCTGGTCAGGATAGCGTATTCCTGCCTTATCCACGTTTTGACCATCGACAAAAACTTCTCCCGCGCAGATCATTGCGCCAGCCACAGCCAGGGTCGGAGCAAGGTCTCGCCTAACAAGGATTTCGTCAAGACGCGGGTTCATGGGTGTTGATCAGGGTTTACTCTTGTTGCTTTTAAGCTCCAACGCCTCGGCACTCTGGGGATAATTCTGTAATATTTTTCGATGAATGATTTTGGCGGTTTCTTCATCAGAGAGAGCCTGGAAGGCTTGCGCCTGCCTCAGAAGTGCAGTGGGTGCCTTTTCATGCTTGGCATGTTTAGAGATGACTTCCTGGTATTCCAAAATGGATTGGTCGTACTGCTTTTGTTTGAATAGAGATTCGCCCATCATATAACGAGCCGTAGCCTGTTCTGAAGACTGACGTGTTTCCTTTAAAGCTTTTGCAAAAAGGCCATGCGCCGCCTGGTAGCGCCCGGACTGATAGGCTGCCTGCCCCTGCTCAAAAAGACTCTGTTCAACATCGATAACGACAGGTTCAGTTTGTTGTGGGGTGGTCTTTACCGGCTCGGCAGTAACAGAGACCGGCTTGCTTGTTGGCACAGCCTTGACTGCTGTAACCGTCTGGGCCTGTTGTCTGACCATCTTCTTGCGGGCCTGGGCCTTGAGCTGGATGATGTTATTGGATCTCTTTGCGACCTGTTGATTTTCACGAGCTGCCCTGGCTCGTTGATTTGCTGCTTGAGCTCGTTGCTTGGCATCCTGAAGTCGTGCAGTTTGAATAAGCTGAATCTGTTCTTGTTGGGCAATTATAATATTTTTCTGTTGAGCTGACTGATCGGTGAGCTCTGTAAAACGCTTTGAAGTCTCTGCTTTCTGTTGTTCCATGGCAGAGGTGAGAGCGTTTCTGAGGTTTTTGTTCTCATCAGCCAGAATCTGATTCTGGTAATCAATCTCCTCAATCCTGCTCTGCAGGGCAAGAATTCCCTGCTGCATCTGATCAAGCTGCTCAGACGATACGGCCTGTTTGCGTTGCATCGGGGCAACAGTGGTTGATTTCATATCCTCAACCTTCTTGTTCACTGACATCAGTTGATAGTTGAGGGTCTGCATGTCATCCTGACTTGCACATTGCACAAGAAAAGGGGATAAGGCGAGAGTCGTCAAGAGAGCAATTGTAGGCGATTTCATTGTAATTATAAGGGGTGAATGTATAGGTTTGAATGCTTTCTGCAGAAAATTCTTATTACAATTAACTGGTCTGCAGGGCAATACGTATTATGACTGCTAAGTGTTGAGTCAGTGTATCCCGATAAGAGGGGTGACGACAATATATTTTTATCACCTTGTCCAGCGAGGGGCTGAGACATTACCCTGAAATGAAAAAAACTGTCGCTTGTTGCTTCCGTTTTTATGAATCAAATACAGATGGCTTTTATCCCCGTTTTTGTTAACAAAGAGGAGTTGATTGCCATCTGGAGCCCAACAGGGCTGTTCGTTTTGTCCCAGGCCTTTTGTCACCTGGAATGGTTTGTTTCGAGGACCTGGTTGAATTGTGAAAATCTGATAAGATCCATTAATTCGTCCAGTATAAGCGATCATGTCTCCCTTGGGAGACCAGACAGGTTCAGTATTCTCATTACCCACAAAGGTAATTCGCTGGACATTGCCATTCGTTAATTCCATGATATACAGTTGAGGGGTCCCGCTTCGATCTGAGACAAATGCAATACGTTTCCCATCAGGTGACATGGCAGGTGACACATTGATACCTGCCCTTTTTGTCAGCTGTTTGAGAATACGACCGTTGCGATCCACATGATAAAGATCCGGTGAACCGTTTTTGCTCAGGGTCAGTATCATGGATCGACCGTCTGGATTCCAGGCCGGGGCCAGGTTCATGCCGGGCTGGCGGGACAGTACTCTGTTGCCTCTGCTCTTCTTGTGTAAGTCTGTGATATACAGATTGGAGTTTCCGCTGTGAAAAGAAGTGTAGGACAGGGACTGACCATCGGGGGTGAAACGAGGTGAGATGACCAGACTTTTGTGTCGAGTAATCTGGCGTATTTTTCGCCCCAGAGGGTCTGAGGTATAGAGCTCCTTTTTTCCGCTGGCATCAGAAATAAAAGCAAGTGTGGTTGAGGCAATACCGGGTTGACCTGTGAGTTCCAGAACAACATGGTCAGTGAACCTGTAAAGGATCTCATCCTCCTGGCCACTGGTTCCGTTATAACGCTTGCCGGTAATGACTCGATCGGCCGATACATCCAAAAGTCGGAGCTCAAGCTGGATAGCCTTCTGCAATGATGAGTAATTTCCTAAAATTACATAATCTGCACCAAGTTGATTCCAGTTTGCCTTTTGGTTGTGCAGATGTTTTTTGTCAGTAATAATTGAAAAAATACCCTGAATATCCAGCGATCGCTCAAGTAGACGGGCAAAATCTTGCCCCTTCCGATCCGCCAGCTGAGGAAATGCCTGATTGGTGAATTGTGGCACAGCCACATTGATTTTCCGTGAACCGGGGGACGTTATGTCAAGATACACACGATCCTGGGCCTGCAGAGCAGGAACATTGATCCAGAAAAACAGAATGAAGAGTGTGAAAATAGAAAATTGTTTCATGATTTTATGTTGTTGTTGCGGAATAAGAGAGCAGGGGAAGTGGTGTTTGCAGATAGACAGCTGTTCAATATACGACAACAGGCCGATGAGTTGATGAATTTACCATTTACAGGGGAAAGTTTCACTGAATACCTCCCGGATTGAAACGCAGACCTATTTCCCATGATTGCCGTTTCATGGCTGGTGGTATCATGGGCAGTGGGTTTGCCTGATCAAGAGTTCTTTTGACGAACTGGTCAAAGAAACTATCACCGGAAGACTGTTCAACAAGCATCTTTGTTATTCTGCCATCACTGTTGATCTGGATTACCATGACAGTTGTCAAGGCAGGATTCCAGGTCTTAATTGCCGGAAGCATCCAATAGCCATGAAGATGGGCCGCGATTGTTGCATAGTACTGTGTTTCCACAACTCCCAGTTGTGATCCTGACCGGGCAGGGGCAGAAGAAGGCCGAGGTGTATCAGCTGCGGAGCTGAGGTGAAGCATTTGCTTAAGCGCCTCAAGCGCTGAGTCCGTTGCTGCATTCGCTTCGGCAAGAGCACGCTGTTCGGCTTGTTCTGCTTCACGGATTCTCGTTAAACGGCGTTTTTCCTGTTGGGGATCAGGTTGTTGAGTAACATTTTGAGGTGGTATTTTATTTTTGATCTTCCGTTTTGATGGAGCCAGCGAGATGGGGGTTGCAGGTTGAGCTGCAGGGGGAGGAGGGGCTGGTGCTAGAGCCTCAGGGACAAAAACTGTTTTCTGACTGGTTGGAGCTATGGGTATGGGGACGGGTGCCGATTCCGAGGGGGGAGTTGGTGCTGTTGTCGGTTCAGGAGTTGGCAGGGTGACTGCTGGTTCTGCAATATGAATGAGATCCACTGAATACGTTTCAGGGAGTTGATGTTTTTTTTGCAGAAGGGAAGGTAAAACAACAATGAGTAGAAGAGCCAGAAGGTGAAGCCCCAAGGCCAATAAAAAAGGATATTGCCATTTGTCACGGCTAAATCCGTTTAAATATGTTTCACGAAAGGTCATTGTCGAATTTCTTCAACCGGTCGTGTGACCATACCTAATTTGTCAAAACCGGCAGCTTTGATATCAGCCATTACTGCCACAACAAGGCCATAAGCAACCTCCTGGTCTGCTTTCAGAAAAACCGGCTGTTCACGATCGGATACAGCCATATTGGAAAGCTGCTGATGGAGCATGGCACGGTCTACCTCAATTTTACCCAGAAGAATTTTTCCTTCACGGTTAATGGAAACCACTACCGGTTCTTCTTTTTGACGCAGAGATTTTGAGGTGGTTTCAGGCAAGTTGACATCCAGACCTTGAGTCATCATTGGTGCCGTGACCATAAAGATGATGAGCAGGACCAACATAACATCAACCAGAGGGGTGACATTAATTTCAGCGACCAGTCCGCGACGGTTGTTTTTTCTTACAGGACCCATATCTCCGCGTCAAACTCTCAATTCTTGCTTGCCATTGTTAGATTCGACCAAGAAGATTGCGCTCTACAAGGTTCAGGAAGTCACTGGAGAACGTTTGCATTTCTCCATCAATTTCCTCAAGCTTGTTGGAAAAAAAATTATAAAAAATAACGGCCGGAATGGCTGCGGCAAGACCTGCAGCGGTCGCAACCAGAGCTTCTGAAATTCCGGGTGCTACAACAGCCAGTGAGGCGGAGCCACGCTGGCCAATATCATGAAAGGAAATCATAATCCCCCATACTGTACCGAACAGGCCAATAAACGGCGCAGCACTCCCGGTGGTGGCGAGAAATGCAAGGGAGCGTCCCAGTTCAGTGATCTCCTGAGCCTCAGCCTTGCGCACTGTTCTTTTGAGGATATCCATTGTCGCCAGCTGCATTTCCAGAGTCTCGCGCCGTTCATTGCCTTCTGTGTCATTGTTCTGGGCATTGATTTTCTGGAGTTCATCAAATCCGCTTATGAAAACGGCAGATTCAGGGCTGAGCGGGAAATTCTCGGCGGCACGATATGCATCATTCAGATGATTCGAGGACCAGAAGGCGTCGAGAAAGTCCCGAGTGTCTGATGCGCATTTCTTGAAAAGACGAAATTTCATGATCACAATGGACCAGGAGAGCAGGGAGAAAATAAGCAGAACCAACAGGACGAGCTGACCAACTGGTCCGGCATGGAGGATCATGTCTGTAATGGAGAGTTGCACTATATCTTATCCTTCCTGAAAAATAATTCTTGGTTAGTGTATACGAATGCTATCTTGAGGCTACCTTGTGAGATTGTATTTTCAAAGTACCCTTAAAAACGATACAAACGACCATGAATAAAAGTCACCGGGAGATCATACAACACATATCGTCCTGCCATTTTTTTAACTGGTCTTCGTATTCAGTGACCGGTGATTCCATGCCGCAGGCCCTGCAGACAACACGTGCATTGTGTCAACGCCCCTGCAGCTTGGCCTGCCTGAGTCCGCAGAAGATGCAGACAAAAAGCGGCTCAACTTCCATGCTCAGGCTTGCGTGGTCGCAGGAGTCATGGCGCAGGAGAACTCAACCTGGACCGCCATTTTTTCTTTGACTTTAATGGTTCCTTTCATAAACCAGGCCCCGGCCACCTTTTCTTTCAGTTTAACGTGCATCTGAATGATGTCACCCGGGCTTACCGATCGTTTGAAACGGGCCCCGCCAATTCTGGTTAGAACAGGTACTCCCGCGTTGAGGGCTTGACCGTTCTTCAATAATTCAGCATTGTCATCCTCAAGTATCTTGGCAATGAGTAATGCACCGGTTTGAAAAACAGCCTCACAGAGAATGACACCCGGTAAAATTGGATTCTCCGGATAATGTCCCTCGAAAATATCAAGATCTTTGGGAATAGCTTTTTCGGCAATCATTGATCCGGCACTGTACTCAAGAACCTTGTCAACCCAGAGAAATGGCGGGCGGTGGGGAATCAGTGAGGTTATTTTAGATAAACTGAGCATGACTTAAAGACCTCCATTGACGTCAAGCAGGGAGCCAGTGATATAAGCGGCACCAGCAGAAGCCAGAAACAGAACAGCAGCGGCGACTTCATCGCCACGGCCAAATCGGCGCATAGGCACCATTTTTTTGTATTCGGCTAGTTGAGAATCATTCAGGCCATCAAGGAAATCTGTATCGATGAAACCTGGCGCAACACAATTGACTGTAATTTTTTTCTTTGCCGTTTCCTTAGCAAGGCTTCGGGTCAATCCCATCTGACCTGCTTTGGATGCAGAATAATTAGTCTGCCCCTGGAATCCAAGACTGGCAGCCGGCGATGTAATGTTTATGATTCGGCCATATTTCTGCTTGAGCATCAGCAGCACTGCGTGCTTTGCCATGAGAAATGTTCCGGTGAGATTGACATTAATCACTTCCTGCCAATCTTCAACGTCCATGAGAGCAAGGAGTTTGTCACGTCGAATGCCTGCATTGTTGATCAGCACATCAATCGTGGAAAATTCATTCTCAATGTCCCTGAACAATTCCTCAACGTGAGTTGCATTACTGACGTCACAGCGAGTCAGGCGCAGATGATCACCAGCTGCGCTGCATTCATCACGCATGGCCTGGGCTGCTGTCTCATTTCCGCCATAGATCCCAAGAACTGTAGCCCCCTGTTCCAGAAAAGCAAGGCTGATTGCCCTGCCGATGCCACGACTGGCGCCACTGACAACGACCTTTTTACCGACGAATTCTTTCTCCATCTCAGTGATTCTCCTGGCTTCGAACGTACGCGTCCACGTCATTTGCAACAATGACACCGTAATTAATAGCGCCGAGCCAGCCAGACATGATGATTCCCACAGAACCTACATGGAATAAACCCGGAACTTCCTTGAAGAGAGAACGAGATACATCAAGGCCTTCAAATTTTGTTCCAAAGGAGGTTCCCCGTGTGTGCAGGGTGTAGCGATTAAATGTGACAGGAGTAGCTGCTTCAAGCCAGTCAATTTTATCACGGGCACCGGGGAAATATCGTTCAAGATCCACAAGGGTGCGTTCAATCAGCTCCTCTTTTTTCTGCTCATACTCGCCACGCGCCAATCCGTTCCAGTCATCGTAGCGACTGTTCATGGAGGCGACAATAGTATATCGATCATGTCCAGGACGAGTCTTGGGATAGTAAACTGAAAAGGTTTTGGAGCGTGTGTGTGGATCAAGTAATTCGTCACTGCTGAATTCAGGCGCAGTAGAGGTGAACAGCAAATCACCTTTATATTCAATTGTTGCATCTTCCTTGATGCCGATATAGACCTGACAACTGGAATTGTTCACCCGAATGGCTTCGGCGCGGGCCATAAACTCATCTGAAAAAGACTCCGGCCCAGCCAGGTTGAAAATGGTGTTGGTGATACCACTGTTTGAAATGACAGTTGGAGCAGAAATAACTCGACCGTTGACTTCAACACCGGTGACATGACCATTTTCAATGATAATACGTTCGACCTTGGACTTTGTGCAGATCGTTACACCATTCTTTTCAAGCTCAGTCACCATCATACCAATCAGCTTATCAGTACCCCCCTCGAAAGTGAAAACGCCGCGGTTCATGAAGTTGGAAAAAACAATTCCGTAGGTGATAGCCGGATCGTCCAGCGTCGATCCATTTGCGTATGTGATTGGCTCCATGAGCAGGCGATGGATGTCACTGCGCCCCGGAAAAAACTCTTCAAACAGTTCCCGAGTGGTCTTGGACTGATCGTCGTAAAAATTCATCCCGGCAACTGTTGAGAAAAAACGATCTATAACTTCCTGTGGAACCTCGAATTTCTCTCTGAGAATTTTGGTGAAATCTTCACGGTCAAAAGATGTGGTCAGGGAAAATTGAGGATTGTCGAAGACGATATCCTTGAGTTGAACAATGGAATTCATAATTTCACGATTCCAATATTTCTAGCAGGTATTACGCATACCGTACGGGAAGCAATGCAATGAAATATCAAAGATATGGCCACGGCGTTTCAACCAGGTGGCCAGGACTCCAAGCTGGTGATGATATTCAAGGAGCAGGACCTTGTGTCCGCACCAGGCAAGGCGGTTGGCGGTGGTCAGGCCACCAAGGCCGGAACCAATAACAATGGCATCGTATTGATCCTCTGCGTTTTTCAGTGATACAGGCATGAGAAGAGTAATATCTTAAATTTCTGGACTAATATTGGGCCGGATCCGGCGAACAACAAGAGGTGTGATCTTCCGGGTTGAACAGTCGGGTGAACAGTATAAGCAAACAATATAATTTACCACGTTTTGCTTAATGTTCAAGAGGAGTTTGGATGACTGTTGATGAGGCTTACAAAGTAGATTTGTTTAGATTTTTGGCAGGATATGCTGATTGACCATGGAAACTCCACTGAGCATAGAGCCGACGATACCGAGAAAGCCTTGGTCAGTGCCGGCCAAAAAGAGATTCTCGTGACCAATTACGCCATTTTTTATCTTTTCGGGTCGACCATAAATGGCCCCTTCTTTTTTGCCAGTGTAACGCTCAATAGTCAGAGGAGTAAAGGTGTCTTCATAGAGTATATGAGAACTGAACTGACCAATAATCTCCTCAACAGTCTTTCTTGAAGTTGCACGGGCCGCAAGCTTTGCTGCAAGATATGTTGATCGATCCTGTGACAGGTCATGCCAAAGCTGATAATTGGCCAGATGGGTCGTTCGTATCTCGGCGGTGGCAGGAAGCGGCAGATCCTGAAAATGAGAAGGGAAACAGATAACACCACTTGCAAAATGAACGACATTTTCCGGGGGCTGATACAGAAACCGGCTTCCCTGGTTAAAGAAAATTATGGTGCGGTTGGAGGAAGCAGGGGGGAGAGCTGTCACGGGTACTTCAAAGATAGACTCCATGAACCCCAAACGAGGTTGGGTGTTTTCTGTGACGGGAATTGATTCTCCGTATAAGGCCAGGGTCTCTTCGTAGCCAATCGTTGAGATCACAAATTCGCAGTTGATCACTTCACCGGAGTCAAGTTCCACGCCCACGACCTTGTTGCCCTTGCGCAGAATTCTGCTCACAGAACTCTTGAGTCGTATCTTGCCGCCGTAATTCTGGTAACTGGCAAGGAGCACATCCAGAAGATCTTTGATTGTACCCCCCGGGCGAAACATCCCTTCCTGGAAGATTGCCCTGAACATGATGACGAACTGGCCCAGGTCCATGTCATTGATGACGCTTGACCCGTAATACATGAGAGGACAAAGGAGCATGTCCACCAGGAGCGGATTGTTCAGGTACTCACCGAGTATCTGTCTTGCGGAGACAAAGGGGCGAGGGGCAAAGGGATCGTATTCATTGATCAGAGAAAGGAGTCTGTCAAAATCCGGCCCGGCTGACGGGAAGGCCGTCTCGATTTCACTCCTCAGGAGATCAAAATCATTGGAAAAACGTAAGGAAGTGTTGCCAGTGAAAATGATCTCGCTTTCAATCTGCTCATGGAAATCAAAGAGATCGCGCTTGAGTTTGAGCTGACGAAAGAGGCGGTTGAGAGGGGCCCGTTTATCACCGGGGGATGCAAAATTAGTGATGGCGTGGAGGCCGGTCTCAAAGAGGCGGTTATTGCGATAATAATAGGAGTTAAGGCCACCAATCCGAGAATGTTGTTCGAGGATCAGAACATTGGGATTGAAGCGTGCGAAACGAATAGCGGCGGCCAGTCCAGAAAGACCGCCGCCGATTATTACAAGCGAGGCAGGCACCTTGTCAGGCGTCTTTCAGCAGGGGCTCCAGGTAGTTGACGCAACTGTCCAGGGAGGCAAGTTGTGGGTAATCTTCTTCAGGAATCTGCAGCTGATGACGCTTGCGCAACTCCATAACGATATCGAGGAAATCCATAGAGTCAAGGTCAAGTTGATCTCGTAACGGCTGATCACTGACAAGGGTTTCGAAATCGGCTTCGTCGTCTATATCTGCAATAATATCAAGGACAAGATCCTTAATTTGGTCGCGTGTCATGTGTTACTCCAGAAACCCTGCTGTTACCTGAAATGCGGGCGCAGGATAGAATTTTAATCGTATTGAACAGGAATGGTTAGCACATCCATCTTGTTGAGAAAAATATTTCTTATAACATAATATATTTTTTATTTCATAATTTTCGGCAATCAACAAAGAAAAAATGTACCTGATTCTTCAGGAAGCTTGTGGTTACGGTGTGTAGCGTTGAACAACAACGACAGAGTTGATACCGACCATGCCAAAAGAATTGTTCAGGATAACAGACATACGCTCACGACGGACAGGTTCATTGAGGACCAGGTTCGGCAAGGCACATTCGGGGTCCAGATGACTCACATTGATCGTGGGATGGACCATGTTGTCATCAAAGGCTGGGAGGTTCCCGGCCAGCTCAAGGACCCCTGCAGCACCCATGGCGTGGCCAATGATTGATTTGGTGTTATTGATATGTGGTGCCGCATTGCCAAAGACCGAGGCTATGGCCTTGCATTCTTCTATATCGCCCTGTTTGGTGCCCGTTGCGTGAGTGTTGATAATATCAACATCCTCAGGAGTCAGTCCGGCACGATCCAATGCCATCTGCATACATTCGGCCTGGCGGGGAGCGTATGGCAGGACAAAGTCCCTGGCATCGGAGTTGATTGCATATCCGACAATCTCACCGTAGATTTTGGCACCACGTTCAAGGGCGGACTCAAGACGTTCCAAAACGTACACGCAGGCGCCTTCCGACACAACAATCCCGTTACGACTTTGATCAAAGGGGCGACTGGCCATACGGGGATCATCGGCTTCACCCAAAGCTCCCTGGGCCTTAAAACTTGCAAAGATTCCAAACGACCCGGTTGATTCGGAAACTCCACCGGCGAGCGCCATATCGACCTCGTTCAGGCGCAGCATCTGGACACCCTGTATCAAAGAGGCATTTCCGGCGGCACAGGCAGCTCCAATGGAATAGTGGGGGCCGGTGATACCAAGACTCATGGTGATCTCACCAGCCGGATTGTTGAGCACGGTGCGCGGGTTGTGATGATGCGTCCAGTAGTCGACGTTATAGTCAAATTTGCTGATATTGTAGACTTCGTTTTCAGTTTCTACTGTACCGTGTTCAGTGAGTCCGATGTATACACCGATTCGAGCCGGATCGTAATAATCATGTGCCAGTCCGGCGCTGGCCAGAGCTTCATGGGCACAGTAAACGCCAAAACAGCCCGCTCGGGTACCACGCTTATTCTCTTTCTTTTTACGATATTTGGTCTCGGGGAAATCACAGATTCCGGCTGGAGCTGAACCAAAATAGCGCAGATCAATCTCTTGAATATCGCTGGTTCCAGCGAGAAGTTTTTTTCTGAAATCAGCAAGGTTGTCAGCCCCGGGTGCGGCAAGGCCGACGCCGGTGATTACGATACGTTGTTGTGTGTTATCCATGGTCCCTGATTGACGGATAGTCTGAGTCGAATTATGATAGGGGGCGTAATATCAACGATCTGATGATCAATTTATTGTAGGATTTATGATGAATGTTTGTTTATCAATTCATTGAATTCTAGTATCTAGGATATTTCATTCGACAATTCAAGAAGAATACAAAGAGCTCGCCAATTTCACTGAAGGGCAGGGGGAGCGGCTGTGCTTTTAAGGAGATTATAATGGAATCAGTTATTCGGGATGTTGTTATAATAGGTGCTGGCCCGGCTGGAATTCAGGCGGCCATCCATGCAGTGCGCAAGAAAGCTGATGTTCTTATGCTTGGTCGTATTGAGCGCAGCTCGCTCTATTCAGCCCATGTGGAAAATTACGCCTGTGTTAAGGGCGTCCAGACGGGCCAGGATCTGCTGGAGGCAGGGCTTGCTCAGGCGACTGCTTTTGGCGCGGAAGTTATGGATGATGATGTCCTTAAAATTAGACAATTGGACCAATGTTTTCAGTTGGATCTTGAGAGCGGGGAGAGTGTTTGTGCCCATAGCCTGGTTTTTGCCACTGGTACCGCACGCAAAAAGCTGAAAGTACCAGGTGAAAAGAAGTTTTTTGGTCGCGGTGTATCCTACTGTGTTGATTGTGACGCAAATTTCTACCGCAATGCTGTTGTTGCTGTGGTTGGTAATGCCAGCGCTGCCATTGATGGAGCCCTTACTCTCACAGGATATGCCTCCACAGTGTACCTGGTCAGCCAGGAGTTGAATGCCTCTCGTGAGATGATCGCAAAGCTTACGTCTTCGACAGTTCAGTTATTGAGCGGTACATGGCCCAAGGAAATTGATGGGGAGAATGGCGTTCAGTCATTGCTGCTAACCAATGGTGAAACAATAGCCACTGACGGGGTTTTTATTGAGCTTGGGTCAAAAGGGGCAATGGAACTGGCCCTTGAAATAGGAGTGCAACTTGATCTCGATACCATGACACATATTCAGGTCGACCGGATGTGCAAAACCAATGTTGATGGGGTTTATGCCGCAGGAGACATTACCGGCCATCCTTATCAAATGGCTAAGGCTGTTGGGGAAGGCTGCGTCGCAGGCATGGAAGCTGCTAATTTTGCCCGTCAACAGCGCAAGGAAAATCAATAATTATTTTGTCGGCTCAGCAAGATGCAAAAGTAAAATTTCTGCACTTTAATCCTGGCCTTTCATCTGAGTGTATCCGTCTCCCGTCAGTATTCTGTTTTTCCATAAACCAGTTTACTCTATTGAGAACACCTGTTAAATTAAGAAGGATTGTTAAGCCCAAAATGCTTCTGTGTGGTGTTTCTTCTTTGTTATTCTGGAGTTCTAGGTGGAAGATAGATTAATAAAATTCAAGCAAGCGCTCCTTGATGTCGATCGAGTCACTGCCAGAGAGCTGATCAATGCAGGATATAACGCTCATGATCCCAGCCAGATCATCGAACAGCTGATCGTCCCGGCATTGGAGGACATTGGCACTCTATGGGAGCATGCTGATGCTTCTCTTTCGCAGGTCTACATGAGTGCACGCATTTGTGAAGATCTTATTGATACGGTTCTGCCGTCGTCCAGTCCAAACCCAACAGGACAAACACTCGTGGCAATCGCCCTGTTGGATGATTATCACGCACTGGGCAAGATCATTGTCTATTCTTCACTCAGGGCAAGTGGAATAGACGTTCAGGACCTAGGGAGAATGACGGTAGAAGAACTGGTCCGCCAAGTTGTAGACCAGGATATCAAGATTCTCCTCATATCTGTACTGATGCTCCCTTCCGCCCTCAAAATTAAAGAACTCAAAAAACAGCTTCTCCGGGAGAACTCAGCTGTCAGAATTGTGGTTGGTGGTGCACCATTTCGTTTTGACAAACAACTTTGGCAGGAGGTTGGGGCTGATGCCATGGGCAATAATTCAGCAGATGCTATCAAAGTCGCTCACAAGATGATAACGGAGATGTCATGAACAATCTCCCGGAGATGACATCATTACAGCGTGTTTTAAAGACGCTGAGCCATAAAGAGCCTGACCGGGTCCCACTGTTTTTATTCTTAAGCTTACACGGTGCCAAGGAGCTTGGACTCTCCATCAAAGAATACTTCTCCCGAGCTGAACACGTGGTTGAAGGTCAACTGATTCTGCGAGAAAAATACCGTACTGATTGTATTTGCTCCTTTTTTTACGCTGCCATAGAAGTTGAGGCCTGGGGAGGGGAGGTCGTCTACAGTGCTGATGGGCCTCCAAATTCTGGTGCTCCGTTTATCAGGCATTTTGAAGACATCAAGAATTTATCAGTTCCTGATATTCAGAATACACCCTGCCTCTCCAAAGTCTTGACCGCGACCCGTCAACTCAAAGAGATTGTGAAAGATGAGGCTCCAATCATAGGCGTAGTTGTTTCACCGTTCTCACTGCCGGTGATGCAGATGGGGTTTCCCCAATATTTTACTCTCATGTACGATGAGCCAAGCCTGTTTGAGCACCTGATGGCAATCAATGAAGAGTTTTGTGTTGCCTGGGCCAACGCCCAACTCGAAGCTGGGGCCACCGCCATCTGTTATTTTGATCCGGTTTCATCCACAACAGTTATCCCCCGGCAAAAATATCTCAGTACTGGTTTTAAAGTTGCCAAAAAGACAATCTCCAGAATCAATGGGCCCACGGCAACACACTTTGCGTCCGGAAACTGCCTGCCCATCATTAATGATATTGTCCAGACTGGAACAGCGGCCGTGGGCACCAGCTCCCTGGAAGACCTGCATGCCCTGAAGACAGCCTGCAACCAAAAGCTCACGATCATTGGTAATTTGAACGGCGTTGAAATGCGGCGCTGGAGCACTGATGAGGCTGAACGCAAAGTTATAGAAGCCCTGGGCAAAGCCGCTTCAGGTGGTGGATTTATTCTCTCTGATAATCATGGTGAGATTCCATGGCAAGTCCCCGATCATGTGTTGATGGCTATTTCTGATGCTGTCCACAAATGGGGAAATTATCCCATAGAACTCCCCTGACAATCTTTTTTATCTCTTTTTCTGAAGCAGAGTATGCCGCTACAAATGACTACCAAGATACGCATTGCAATTTGTGAAAACTTACAGGCTGAGGCTGAAGCAGTCCTTGCCGCCGGACAATGGCCTGAACTTGAAATTGTCACTTTTCCAGCACGATGCGGCAGACCGCAGATCAGCCTCGATGAATTATCTGATCTTCAATGCAACCAAGAGGTGGTCGCCGATACGCACGTGCTTGGCAGCTGTTGCATTCAGGAACTGAGCCAGTCTGCCCTGTCCTCTCCCAAAGTTACAATTCATCATTCTGCGCAATGTTTTTATCCATTGTGCAGCCGAAGTCGAATTGACGAATTATTAACCAGTGGCTGTCATCTCATTACTCCGGGCTGGCTGAAGAAATGGCCGGATCAGATCAGCATCTGGGGTTTTGACCAGGCCATGGCCCGCGATTTTTTCAGTCGTTCTGCCACGAAGATTGTACTGCTGGAAACCGGTGTCTGGAATGAAAGTCAAAATGAGTTGCAGGCATTCGGGCATTACATTGATCGGCCGGTGGAAAGTACACCTGTGGATCTTGATTACCTGCAACTGCAATTCCACAAGATTGTCCTGGAGTCCAGGGATAGAAAAGCTCAACAGCTTATTGAACGGCTGCGGGATCAATCGTTTCAGTTATGTACAGCCCTGGATTTTTTCGGAAAACTTTCTCAAACTACAAATGAACAACAGATCATTGAGGGCATTGTTGAGTTATTCACATTGCTCATAGCACCCGGTGAAATCGAATTTATTCCCCAGGATGAAATTGACATAATCAATGGCCAAGAGAGCCGTGTAGATCATCGTGTAGGTCATCTTGACCATGAGCAAATCAAGAGAGACGGATATGCATGGACGGGCTCCGAGGGTGGTTTCCTGTTGCTCATACGTTCAGATAATACTACTTTTGGATTTCTTAAACTTGACAAACTGTCATTTCCAGAGCACAAAAAGAGATACCTCAACTTTGCTCTTTCCATTCGTGATATCTGTGCATTGGCCCTCCACAATGCACGAGTTTCCCAGAATCTGTTATCAGAAATAGCACTCCGTGAAGACACAGAGCAGTCCCTTGTACAATCTGAAAAACGTTTTCGCCTTCTCTACGAAAATGCTCCCCTGCCATATCAGTCTCTCGATGTGGACGGTAAGCTCCTGGATGTGAACCAGGCCTGGCTTGATGCCCTGGGTTATCGCAAAGAGGAAGTTGTGTGCAGATCATTTACAGACTTTATCTTGCCAGAACTTGCAGATCATTTTGCCCGGAACTTTCCTCGATTTAAGGAGGCGGGCAGCATAGAAGGTGTTGAATTTGAAATGGTCAAAAAGGATACAACAACATTCCCCGTAGTTTTTACTGGCCGGGTTTCTGTTTCGCCTACTGGAGAGTTCCTACAATCACATTGCATCTTTAGAGATGTCGGTGAGCAAAAAAGACAGGAAGCTCTTAAATTAAAGGATGTAAGACTTCAGGAACAACACAACAATATTGAGAGCCTGAAGACCATGGCCCATGCCATTGCCCATCGTTTCAATAATGCCATGATGGCGGTAATGGGGAATTTGAGCCTGCTGACCATGACTTTGCCAGCCGATTCCAGTGACAAAGAACTGGCCACAGATGCACTTGCAGCTGCAAAGGGTGCCTCAAAAATCGGTACTATGATGCTGACCTATAGTGGGCAGGACTCAGGGACGATGAAAGTCGAAAATTTAACCGATGTAATCAGGGAAAGCCTGGCTGCTCTCAGAGATCAGTTTACTCCATTGATCACTCTCAAATTAACCACTCCCCGCGAGCCTCTGTATTGCGCACTGGATAGTAAACAAATTAAAGAGGTGATGAGCAATGTACTCCTCAATGGGATAGAATCATTTGAGAATGAAACAGGAATAATCAGTGTACGCTTTGGTTCGGCTTTTTTTGAGGTGAGTACTTTTCCGATCCTTTTTCAAAACAAAGAGATGCAAGACGGAATGTATTCATTCTGTGAAATCACAGATAACGGACAGGGAATCGCAAACGATGACCTGCAACGGATTTTTGATCCATTTTATACAACCAAATTTGTTGGTCGAGGCCTTGGCCTTGCCCTGGCGGCTGGCATAATGAAAGGACACCATGGGGCTGTAACCGTGTCAAGTACAGTGGGTGAGGGAACAACCTGCAAGATACTGTTTCCGGCACTTCCTGCATCACAAGACTCCCTTGAATAATTCTTTTTTACTGGATATTCGCGTTGCTCTTACTGTTTGATCCTCTGTATCTCGGTGAGTTATCTGCAGATAAATTTCAAGTACATCCTGATCTTGAACGATCAGGATGTACTTGATGAGTTATTCGTATAATCATACGGCAAAATAACGGGCTTGGGGATGGTGGACAACCAGAGCCGAGACACTCTGCTCCGGGATCATCTCCAGGTTGTCGCTCAATTGAATACCAATTTTATCTCCCTGAAGCAGGCTGATCAGTGGTTTCTGGAGTTCCAGATCCGGACAGGCCGAGTAGCCAAAGCTGTATCGTTGCCCTTGCTCCTCTATTCCGATCTCCTTTCGCATCAAACGGTGGGCATACTGCGCCAAAGCCTCAGCCGCTTCGACCCCATATCCGTGCAGAAGAAGATACTCGTGATACTTGTTTGCCTTGTACAACTCATGACAAGAGCGAGCAAATTCCGGGCCGACGGTGACCAGAAAGAGACCTAGAATGTCACCACCCTGTTCCCGGGTTCTGAAATAATCGACCAGACTAAGGCGCGATCGGCCGTTCTGGCGGGGGAGGGGGAAACGCCATTGAGTTCCTTCGTAATCGACAAGCAGAGCCTGATCCTCTCGAACGCAGGGAAACCAGCCTGAGCGGATTTGTGCTTGAATCAGTTGCTGAGTGCGGCAGGTTTCCTGGACCTGCTCCAGCTCGGGCAGTACTGTCTGCTGGAGGAGTTCCTGGTATTGTTTATTTGACATCCTCCCCTGTTTATAGCCCCATCGGCCACGGAACAAAGTCTGATTATGAATCAGAGGCAGAAAATCCTCAGGGTTTACTGCCAATGTACGGGCACCTAAAAAAGGAGCTGACGGGATCTCTTCCAGGGTGGCAACAACTTCAGTGGTTGTTTTTGAATGAGTTGATTCAGGTGCATTACGATCCCAGGTTGTGGAACGGAGCGTACCTGCCTCGTGCTCACGAATGGCAGCCAGTCCTGTAAACGCATCTTTGCAATACACCACTGGTCCGTCATAAGCTGGTGCACAATCTTCAGCGACAAAGCGTCGAGTGAGTGCCGCACCACCAAGAAGTACAGGGAGCTTCAAACCTGCTGATTTAAGCAGAGGCATGCTCTCCTGCATAATCATCGCAGATTTGACCAGGAGACCGCTCAGGCAGATGACATCGATCTCTGGATGTTCTCGTACTGATTGAATAATGGTCTCGATCGGAACCTTAATTCCCAGATCAATAACACGGCATCCGTTGTTGGACAAAATGATATTGACCAGGTTTTTTCCAATATCATGAACATCACCCTGGACTGTGGCCAGGAGTACGGTTGGTGCATCACTGAGCTGCTTTTTGTCCATATGAGGTTCCAGCAAATCAACACTTGCCCGCATAACCTCGGCTGACTGCAAGACAAAGGGCAGGAGCATTTCACCATCACCGAAGAGTTCACCCACCTTGCGCATGGCCGGCACAAGAATCTGATTGATGATCGCAAGCGGTGCATAACTCTCCAGCAGCATCTCGATCAAATCAGGCAGGTCCTGCTTGCTGCCCTGACGAACACGTTCCTGAAGAATTTGTTCTGGCGGGGTGCGCTCCTCCTCTTTGCTCTCCTCTTCAATATGTGTTGAGAAATGGTTGATAAAGGCCATAAGAGGACCATCATTACCGCCACCCCGGTTGTGAATCAGACCCATGGCCAGCTCGCGCTGAACAGGATTGATTCGATCCAGTGGAATACAATTGTCAGGATCGATGATCACCGCATCCAGACCGGCGGCAACAGCTTCATGGAGGAAGACTGCGTTCAGTATTCGTCGCGCAGCAGGTGGCAGGCCAAATGAAATATTAGATAATCCGAGAACCGTGTGACAGCCGGGCAACTCCGTCTTGATTCTGCGGATAGCTGCCAGAGTTTCAAGGGCTGCGGTTTTCAGCTTTTCATCACCTGAAGCGATGGTAAAGGTCAGCGGGTCAAAAAGAAGATCCTCAGGTGCCAGGCCATGTTCATTGACCGCAAGATCATACATGCGGCGAGCGACCTCAAATTTGCGATCACAGTCCATGGCCATTCCTTGTTCATCAATGGTCAGCGCAGTGACACAGGCTCCGTATTTTCGAACAAGATTACAAATAACACCAGGGGCGGAGTCACCATCCTCAAGATTGATGGAATTGACCACAGGCCGCCCTGGACAGTTTTTTAACGCTGCTTCAATGATCTCAGGGTTGGTGGAGTCAATCATCAAAGGTGCACGGAGACTTCTCCCAAAGAGCTGAACCAGATGAACCATGTCTGTTCGTTCATCCCGACCTGCCCAAGCGACATTCAGGTCGATGAGGTGGGCGCCTTTGCGCTCCTGCTCCAGGGCAATTTCGAGACAACCTTCCAGATCCTCAGCCAAAAGGAGCTCGCGAAAACGCTTAGATCCCGTGGGATTACAACGCTCCCCAATGATCAAGGGGGCAATCTGCTGACGGAGATCAACGGCTTGGTAGAGACTGGCCAGCTTGGGAGTGGTGTGACGATTAAGTGCGTTTGATACTGTTTTGTCTTTTTTGGACATGATCATGTCTTCCCTTCAGGTCTTGGCCCGGGGAGAACCCCACTCAGGGCCTTACACAAACCCGCTGTATGCGCAGGTGAAGTACCACAGCAACCGCCAATGATAGATACGCCATAATTCTGGACAAAATCTAGCATATGCTGCCCGTATTCATCAGGGCTCAGGGGGTAGAAGGTTTTTCCGTTCACCACCTCGGGCATTCCCTGATTGGGGATACAGGAGATTCGACCGGGGAAATTTTCACTGAGATAATGAATATGGGAGACCATGTCGGTGGGGCCAGTGGCACAGTTGAGACCCAGGGAAAACACAGGAAAAGGGGCGACTGTTGCGCAGACCGCTGCTATGTCAGTTCCAAGAAGCATGGTCCCCTGCGGTTCAAAAGTAACCGAACAGAGCAGAGGGATGCTGCTGTCCAGCTCTTCTAGGACTTCAAAACAGCAAATGAGCGTCGTCTTGACCTGCAGGAGATCCTGGCAGGTCTCAACGATCAGGGCATCGACTCCTGCCCCAATCAATGCCCGAGCCTGCTCTTTGAGAGCGGCGGCCAGGTCTTCCGGTGGGATATGACCAAGAGCGGGAAGTTTGGTGGTAGGCCCGATGGATCCAACGACATAACGGTGTTTCGAATCGTTGCCTAGACTTGCTATGGCAGCACGGGCATTGGCAACCGCGGCTTCATTAATCTCAACGACACGGTCTTCAAGGCCGTATTCACTCAAGACAAGCGATGAAGCCCCAAAGGTATTTGTCTCAAGTACCATGGCTCCTGCCTCAAGAAAGGCCGTGTGTAGAGAGACAATCGCCTCAGGTGCAGACAGGTTGAGATACTCATTGCAGCCGTCAAGCCCGCCCCAGAGTGCAGGGTCAAGGTTCATTGTCTGGAGTGTGGTGCCACACGCGCCGTCAAAGATCAGCAGCGATTCGTCTTTGAATGCCAAAATATTCTCCCATGTTTGATAACGCAATAAAACAATCGAATTGTTTCGTTGTTATCAATATAATCCGTTAGACCAAAGCCTCTTTGATTCGCTGCATTGCCTTCTCAACATTTTCACGTGAATTAAAGGCTGACAGGCGGATGTAACCCTCACCACAGCGCCCAAAACCGGCACCCGGTGTGCAGACAACTCCGGTCTTGTTGAGGAGCATATCAAAAAAATCCCAGGATCCACCCTTGGCATCAATCCAGATATAAGGGGCATTGTCGCCACCCACACAATCATAACCAAGCTCGATCATGGATTCGCGAATGATATCGGCATTTTCCATGTAAGCCGACACGAGTTCGGTGATCTGGGCTTTACCGGCCGCACTGTAAACGGCTTCGGCAGCACGCTGGACAGGGTAGGAAACCCCATTGAATTTCGTACAATGACGGCGATTCCACAAGGGGTGAATCATGTGCGCGTTGCCGTTGGAATCAAAGGCCCGGCACTCTTTGGGAACCACAGTATATGCGCAGCGGGTCCCCGTGAAGCCTGCATTCTTAGACAGGGAACGGAACTCAATGGCAACCTCCCTGGCCCCTTCAATTTCGTAAATTGATTTGGGCAGAGACTCATCACGAATAAAGGCCTCATAGGCAGCATCAAAAAGGATCAGTGCCTGATTTTCCCGGGCATAATCAACCCAGCGCTTTAATCCCTCACGGGTGATGGTGCTCCCGGTGGGGTTATTGGGGAAGCAGAGATAGATTAAATCCACCTTTTCCGTTGGCAGATCCGGGACAAAGTTATTCTCACGGGTCGCGTCAAGATAGATCAGGCCCTGATAGCGACCGTCGGCAAATGTACCGGTACGACCAGCCATGACGTTTGTGTCAAGATAGACAGGATAGACTGGATCTGGGATGGCGACCTGGATTTCACGGGCAAAAAGTTCCTGAATATTACTGGTGTCACACTTGGCCCCATCACTGACGAAAATTTCATCAGCTGAAATATCTGCACCTCGGGCCTGAAAATCATTTTCAGCGATGGCCTCACGTAAAAAAGCATACCCCTGTTCCGGTCCATAACCACGAAATGAGGCATCAATCCCCATCTCATCAACGGCCTTGTGAAAGGCCTCAACACATGCAGGTGGCAGTCCATGGGTCACATCGCCAATTCCAAGGCGAATGATTTCCTGCTCAGGATGTGCCTCCTGATAAGCGTTTACCTTTTTGGCAATGTCAGAGAAAAGATATGATGCCTGGAGTTTCAGATAATGCTCGTTTATGGTGATCATAATAAGTTGCCTTGTTCTGGTCTGGAAAGAATGGCCGGGGCAGTGTATGCTCCGGGCCTGATTGTCGAAATGCTGAAATATAATGAACAGGCCCAAGGCTGTCAAGGTGACAGCATAATCTCTCTTCTTCAACATCCAGGTACCTTCCATGGCCAGACCAAAATCATCTACGACCATCTATCGCAGCGATTATCATCCCTCTCCGTATCTCGTCGATGAAATATCCCTGCTGGTTCAACTCTTTGACCATGAGACCCTGGTCACGGCCACCAGTCAGATTCATAAAAATCCTGAAGTCGGGGCAGGGGAGGCGCACCCTCTTACCCTGAATGGACGAGAACTTGAACTGCTTAGAATTATCGTCAATAATCGCATCCTCACTCCGGATGAATACCAAGTTGACGCCAATGGTCTGGTCATTAGCAGCGTTCCTGATACATGCACCGTATCAATTACCACGCGTATTCATCCAGAGAACAACACTTCGCTGGAAGGTCTTTACTGTTCAAGCGGTAACTACTGCACCCAATGCGAGGCACAAGGGTTTCGCAGAATCACATATTACCTGGACAGACCGGATGTGCTGGCCAGATATACCACCAGGATTGAAGCTGAACGTGAACACTACCCAGTCCTGCTGGCCAATGGAAATTTGACGGAGCAAGGGGAGCTGGCCCGTGGACGTCACTACGCAGTCTGGACAGATCCTTTCCCTAAACCCTGCTATTTGTTTGCCATGGTTGCCGGTCAGCTGGTTGCCCTCCGCGATGAATTCGTGACCCGTTCCGGGAGAACCATTGCCCTTGCCATTTACGTGGAAGAAAAAAACCGTAATCGGTGTGATCATGCCATGGTTTCTTTGAAAAAATCAATGGCATGGGACGAAGAGGTCTTTGGATTGGAATATGACCTTGATCAGTACATGATCGTGGCAGTTGACGACTTCAACATGGGTGCCATGGAAAACAAGGGCCTAAATATCTTCAACTCCAAATACGTCCTGGCCAGCCCGGAAACTGCAACAGACCAGGACTATCTCGGGATCGAGGGCGTAATTGCCCATGAGTACTTCCATAATTGGACCGGTAACAGAGTTACCTGCCGTGACTGGTTTCAGTTGAGCCTCAAAGAGGGACTGACCGTGTTTCGTGATCAGGAATTTTCCTCGGACATGAATTCTCGTGCAGTCAAGCGGATTGAGGAGGTGCGAGTGTTAAAGACCTTTCAGTTTCGTGAAGACAGTGGTCCCATGGCTCATCCTGTTCGCCCCGACTCCTATGAGGAGATAAACAATTTCTATACGGTTACCGTTTACAACAAGGGTGCAGAAGTGGTCCGTATGATTCATACTCTTCTCGGAACTGAAGGATTTCGCAAAGGGATGGATTTATATTTTCACCGCCATGATGGCCAGGCCGTGACGTGTGATGATTTTGTCGCAGCAATGAGCGATGCCACCGGGTTTGATCTTTCCATTTTTACACTCTGGTACTCCCAGGCCGGAACACCAATCCTCACAGTGAGCGAAGACTGGCAGGAAAAAGACGGTCGATACAGCCTGACCATAAGCCAAAGTTGTCCTGCTACCCCCGGACAGGAATCCAAGGAACCCTTCCACATTCCCATATCTTTTGGTCTGCTGGACCAGAACGGAGAGGAGGTCCCATTGCCCTCGAATCTCCTGGAGTTACGTCAGCAGGAGGAAACCTTTGTTTTTGACGGGCTTTCAGGCAGGCCTGTTCCGTCTCTCCTGCGTTCCTTTTCAGCACCGGTGAAAATGCAGATTAAGCGCAGTCGTGCAGAACATGCCTTTCTCATGGCCCATGATACTGACCTGTTCAACCGTTGGGATTCTGCCATGATGCTTTTTGAAGACATCATTCTTCAATTGGCCAGCAGTACCAATCCGGGGCAGAAAGAGAGTCTTGATCCAATTCTCATGGATACAGTACGCTCTCTTCTCAATGATCAGGAAAATGATCCGGCCCTGCAAGCTCTGGCTCTGACCTTGCCCCCTGAAACATATCTCGCCCAGCAGATGGAAATTGTTGATCCTGACAGACTGCATCAGGCACGTCAATTGGTGCGAAACGAGCTGGGCGAGCAATTAGCAGAGGATTGGCGCCGGGTGTATAATGCAAACAACGAACCTGGCGTTTACTCCCTGGACCCTGGTGCCATAGGACTGCGGAGCCTGAAAAACTGTGCGCTTTCTGCTCTCCTGGCCGTTACATCGCCAAAGGCTGATGATATTTCCCTGGTTCACAGACAATTTGTGAAGGCGAATAACATGACCGATTGCCTGGCCGCACTGGCAATACTGTCAAATTGTAATTGTTCGGAAAGAGAACAAGCGCTCGCCTCATTCCATAAACGTTGGCAACATGAGCCACTGGTGATCGACAAATGGTTGACCATTCAGGCCACCTCATGTCTTGAATCAACCCTGGATACTGTCAAAAACCTGATGATTCACCCTGCATTTTCAATTCGTAATCCCAACCGGGTTCGTTCACTGATCGGTGCATTCGGTACAAACCATGTTCGTTTTCATGCCCGGAATGGGAGTGGATACCGCTTTCTGGCAGATCAAATACTGACCCTTGACCCCATTAACCCACAAACAGCGGCACGCCTGGTGACCCCTTTCACCACCTGGAAACGTTTTGATCACAATCGGCAGCAACTGATTCAGATTGAACTGGAGAGAATTCTTGCTCAGCACGGATTATCAGCTGATGTGAGTGAGATTGTCTCTAAAAGTTTGGCTCATTGACAAAATACAACTGGCACATTGTGGCATTGGTGATTATTCTTCCTGCAAGATCCTGAAGGTATAAAAGGAAAAATATTTTCAAACGGGAGGTTCATCATGAAACGCCAATTACCAGTTTTTATCTTGTTGACTTTTTTTGTCAGTCTTTGCCTTGTGGGTGGCAGTTTGACAATGGCTGCCGACATGTCCGGCAATCCAGCTCAGGTCCTGGAAATAGAGGGCAGGGTGCTTGCCATTGACATTGAACGAAGTGTGCTGACTATTCGGGATCAAGACCGCCAGCGCCACAACATCCACAGCGGAATGGATACAATATTTGTAGGTTTTAATTCTCTGAATGAACTGGGGAAGAAACAGGAGGTAAAACTCTGGTATCAGGTTGATGCTGATGGACTGAAGGCAATCAAGATTGAGAAAAAGCTTGATGTTGGTTGCGGATGATTTTTTTAGGTTCATTCGTAAAAAAGTTGAACGGCTCTAACAGGCACCCCTGATCGTAATAAA
>JACNLK010000039.1 GCA_014381505.1 Candidatus Desulfatifera sulfidica
CATCCGGCCGGTCGCGCCAATTATACATATAGTAAGTTCCTGACTACCCCCCACTCAGCAACTCTCCTGTTTACTCGATCCCACCACCCCTTCCCCCCACAGATCCTCCGTCATTTCGACCCACCCACGTTCCATGTGTCGCCCTGCAGCAGCTCATGGGGACGGAAACGTTTCTTATAGTTCATGGCCGGCACCTCTTTGATCAGGTACCCCAGATAGAGTGAGCGAATTTCATGCTGTTCACAGAGATCAAGCATGGTCAGGATATTCAGGGTTCCAAGGCTGCGTCTGGCCTCATCCGGATCAAAAAAGAAATAGACGGCATTCATCCAATTGACACCCACATCAACGATAGCGGTACCAATCAGCCGGCCTTGAGCCCGATAACGAATCTCAATGGTTGAGGTGATCATGTTGCTGAAAAATCCCTGATAATAATTTCGGCCATTATTATTCTTCTGGGGATACCGACTGGCCAGGAAACGATCGCAGAGTGCAATGTTTTCCTGGCTGGCCTCCACCGGTTTGAACTCGATCCGCACATCCCGGTTCCGCTTCAGGACACGACGCTGACTGCGACTCAGACGGACCCTGGACGGAGCAAGCCGGATGGGCAGACAGGCCGAGCAATCCGGACAGCGCATGCAATAGAGATGATTTCCGTTTCGCCGATACCCCGAGGCCAGGAAGAGTTCCATGGCCCTGTCCCCCAGGGGGGCGAACAAGGCTTGGTGGAAGATAGCCTGCCCGGGTAGACCGTAGGGACAGGTTACAGCAATATCATTGAAATATTGCTGTAACCCCTTTGCCAGCTGAGCAAATTCCCGGGCACACTGTTCATCATACGCACGCATCACTGTATGGAATCAGACCAGCCCCTGATCAAGCATGGCGTTCACCACCTTGACAAAACCGGCGATATTGGCCCCGGCCACATAATTGCCGGGCTGTCCATATTCAGCCCCTGCATCCAGACAGGTCTTGTGGATCGATTTCATGATCTGCTTCAGGCGCTCGTCCACCTCTTCCCGGGGCCAGGACAGGCGCATGGAGTTCTGGGCCATCTCCAGACCAGAAACCGCCACACCACCGGCATTGGCCGCCTTACCCGGGGCATAGAGCAGGCGATGTTCAACAAAGCGATCAACTGCTCCAGGTGTTGAGGGCATGTTCGCCCCCTCGCTGACGAGATCCACGCCATTTTTGATCATGTTTTCAGCATCACGATCGTTGAGTTCATTTTCAGTGGCACAGGGGAAGGCACAATGGGCCTGATGATCCCAGAGGGGATTGAAATCCCGCGACGGATCCACTGCCACATAAACAGCATCGGGATACTCATCGCAATACTCACTGATCCTGCCCCGGCGGATATTTTTCAATTGTTTGACAAAGGCCAGCTTGCCCTCATCAACACCCTGTTCATCATAGATATAGCCCGTGGAGTCGGACAGGGTCACAACCCGGCCACCCAGCTCATTGATCTTCTCCGTGGTGAACTGGGCCACATTTCCGGAACCTGAAACAAGACAGGTCTTGCCCTCCATGGTCTGATCGCGGGTGGCCAGCATCTCGGCGGCAAAGTAGACCGCGCCATATCCTGTGGCCTCGGGCCGGATCAGACTGCCACCCCAGGCCAGGCTCTTGCCGGTGAGGACACCGGTAAACTCGTTGCGCAGCTTTTTGTACATGCCAAAGAGATAACCGATCTCGCGGGCCCCGACTCCGATATCACCGGCGGGTATATCGGTATTGGGGCCGATATGACGTTGCAACTCGGCCATAAAGGCCTGACAAAAACGCATGACTTCAGCATCGGATCGCCCCCTGGGGTTGAAGTCGGACCCGCCCTTGCCACCGCCCATGGCCAAGGTGGTGAGGGAATTCTTAAACCCCTGTTCAAAAGCGAGGAACTTGATGATTCCCAGATTGACCGAAGGATGAAAACGTAACCCACCTTTATATGGACCAAGAGCGCTGTTCATCTCGACCCGATAACCACGATTGACCTGGACCTGATCCTCATCATCCATCCATACGACCCTGAAGGTGATGACCCGCTCCGGCTCCACAATCCGTTCGAGCACCCCTTGCTGACGATACTCAGGATTGCGTTCCAGAACCGGTTGCACCGATTGCAGGACCTCGTGCACCGCCTGATGGAACTCACGCTGTTCCGGGTCGCGGGCCTTGATCATTTCCATGATTTCACTCATAACGCTCCTCACTCAATGAAGGGAAAATTATCCGGATCAATCCCGGAATAGATATCAATACAAATCCACTCTGCCCGTTCTCCTCAGGGCAGCCTTTAATCAGACGAATCGAGCATGCAGGATGAGGCCTCTTCATAGATCACCGCCTCGGCATCCTGACCGTTGCACTTCAGAACAAATGGCATTGCCTGCCGCACATGACGGACATACGGGCTCTCTTCAATCACTTCCTGATCTGCAATCCACGACCAGTCAAGCCTGTCCTGCAAGCCGCCCTCATCTTTTGTGCCTGTGCCAGACTCATCAACAGTCAGATAGGGTATTCCCAATGAGGTGATGTTCTGAAAAAAATGGGATCCCTGCGAGGGATCCGCCCGCAATTGGGCGTTGCGCAGCTCAATGATTGCACCAACCCCTGAGATATCACGCCACTGGACAGGAATACCCAGCCAGGGATCGGCAGAGCCCCAGCGTCCAGGGCCAATGAGGAGATATGGACGGCCTGCAGATTCGAGCTTTTGATTGATTGCGCCAATCTCAATGGCAATCTGTTTAGTCGCCGCCGGATCAAAGGCCTCTGGTCGCACATGGACAATATCAGCCATCTCATCAAAGCGGCCATGCCCCAGGCTCTCGCTTGATCGACAAAAAGACTGACTGCGTTCACGGTCACAGATATTCACATCAAAGCGTTCTTCCCCAGCCACCATGGGTCTGAGCTGGAGAAAATAAAAGACGCTCTTTGCCGGATCCTGGTTGAGACAAACGGCAAACTCCATTTCAATTTCACAGCCCATTCCATCCCGGCCAAGGGCGAGCAATCGAGTGATAATTGCCGGTAATGGATAGAGATTATATTTGAGAATCTGAGCAAAGGTCAGGACCTTCATGCCCGGCAGGGCCGCGTCCCGAATACGGTCTTCATCGGCCACATAGGTGGACGCCAGAGCATGCACCGGTGCTTCTGCCTCGGCATCCTGGATCTCGCGTTTAACAAGGTTTGAACCCTGCCTGACCAGATGTTCGGAACGCGTCATATCAAGGGCATAAAACTGCCGCTGGCAATTGGCCAGGATATCATCGACCATGGAGAACTGAACCAGCCGTTTCGGCTGAGAGGGTGAGAACCGGAGTGATTTTTCTCCCTCAACCACAGTCTTGCCGACTCCCAGGGCAATATGGGCAATGCCATCCTCAGCGCGCATCCCCATCACCGGATAGTAGTTATGGGACTGGGCCACACCAGAGATCGCCGGATAATAGAAATCGCCATAGCGGCTCCCGGCAAGTTCCTGGATCAACACAGCCATGGCGTCTTTACTCCCCTGGCTGACGGAGCGAGAAAAGGCCCTCGGGCTCTCAAACCAGGTGGAGGCATAGACCAGTTTGACCGCCTCCTCAAGCTGTCTGAAACGTACCTCAAAATCGGGATGATTATTGGGCAGAAAATAGGTGGAGTACAAGCCGGCATAGGGTTTGAACTGGGCATCCTCAAGCAGACTCGATGAACGAATCGAAAGCGGAAAATCAATATGGGACAAATAATGACGCAGCTGGTCACGCAACCATTTCGGGAGCCGGGCCGCGAGAAAGAGCTCGGCCACCTCTTCGTCGGGAACACCATCGACTTCGTGCAGATGATTTTTCGTAACGAAATCATCAAAACCGCTT
Organism: Candidatus Desulfatifera sulfidica; assembly: GCA_014381505.1. Lineage (GTDB taxonomy): Bacteria > Desulfobacterota > Desulfobulbia > Desulfobulbales > Desulfocapsaceae > Desulfatifera > Desulfatifera sulfidica. The sequence goes on from JACNLK010000039.1 coordinate 3,888, forward strand.
GAAGCAATAACACAGGTCCGGGGAATCGTCACCCGCTGCTGAGTCGGATTAAAATCGCCCCCCCGAAGCTGCTGCAGGGAGGCCCACATGAAGGCAATACCCCGCCCCTTGCCGCCGATAGACCCTTCGCCAATCTTAACAAAATCCATAATCTCAGGCTGATAACTCGCCGGAGAAAACCTGGCCACCACACCTCGCTGCCGTAACTTGCGCTGGGCATGAATTTTACCGACCAGATCCTCACGAAGCACCTCGCCATCGGTGGTCTCCTTGATCCGGTCCCGATGAAGACGGGCAGCCAGGGCCACCTCGGACCGCGCCATGGTCCAATTGAAAAAATGATTACAGTGGGCGTGATAGGACAAAATCTCCACCGGCACGGTCTGCAGTGCCTGCTCCAGTTCATAAAAGTTAGCGGCGCGGCCAACAACTTCACCGCCGGGAAGGTGAAAAACAAAATCTCCAAAGCCGAGATACTCAAGGAAAAAATCATGCAGCTGATCCGGCAGGGCCGCAGAAGTCTTGTCCAGAAAAACCGCAGGAAGCTGCTCTGCCCTGTGCCGGTTTTCAGGCTCTGATGAGAGCATCAGCAGGGGCATATCCTCAGCCTCGGCCCTGACCTGCTCCATAAAACGAAACCCCGCCTCTTTATCCACCCTGTTGCGGCGTGGAAAACGAACATCAGATATGATCCCAAAAATATACGGCTTATACAGATCATAGAGGACCATGGCCTCTTCATAATTGATCGCCGTAAGAATCTTGGGCCGGGCCCGCATGCGCAGCAGACGATGTTCTGTGTTCAGGCTGTCATCGAGGACCGCCTGGGTCTGGCGAACCATCTCCTTGTACAGCATGGGCAGGATGGCCGAACGGTACTGAGGCGAATCCTCCACAAAAAGGATGACCCGGACCATGGCCCGCCGGGTATCATGATCGACATTGACCCGGTCTTCGATATTCTTGATAATGGCCAGGAGCAGGTCTGATTCGCAGCACCACCAGTAGATATCATCGATATCCTGGCAGTCTATGCCTTCGGGCAGTGGATAGACAGAGCGGAGATTGTGGGTGAGGAGAATAACAGGGAGAGTGGGACGAATTTTCTTGATTGCAGAGCCCAATGCAAAGCCGTCCATACCGCCAAGATGGGGCATGGAGATGACCAGATCAAACTCCTGTCGCCCGACAATATCCAGGGCATCGCTGGCACTGGATGCGCGGGTGATACGCGGCGCGCCGCTGAGATTCAATCCCTGGTATTCATTGATGATCCGATTGGCAATGGAGCCGTCCTCCTCCATGATAAAGGCATCATAGGGACTGGAGACCAGGAGGATCTCACGCACCTTAAAGGCCATGAGGTCATGGAATATCTTGAAATGGGGATCAAAGTTGAAAACGTTCTGGTCGGGGCTGTCAGGCATGATCTTGCTCCCGCTGATTATGGGCTCCTTTGAAAATCCTGATTTTCAAAGGAGCCTTATTGACTGTTTTTCAAGCTATCCTTCTTTTATAACCTCTTTTTGACAAAACGGCAGGATTTCTGCCACTCATCAGCAGCGCCCCATCTGCTTCACCATCGGCCCGCTCATGTACTGATCAGCACACTTTACAGACCTCTTTCGCGCAGCTGGTGTTTTGGTTCAGCGTGAATTGGACTTTTGGTCTGTTTGTGATAAACCATCACGA
>JACNLK010000017.1 GCA_014381505.1 Candidatus Desulfatifera sulfidica
TACTCTGAAATGGAAAATCCGTGCCACTGATGACGCTGGCTTGCAGGATTCAACCCCATCACACACTGAATATCAACCGAGATAAGAACAGCAGTAATCTGTTACCTCTTTGACCTTCAACCCAAATTTGGATTGAGCAGGAACTTCAAACGACTCTCCATCTTTTATCGTTTTCCATCCGTCTCCTTCTGGCAGCAACACTTCAAGATTTCCCGACATTATTTCCATAATCTCTCTTTCGGCGGTGCTAAACTCATAGTCTCCGGGAAGCATTATCCCAAGACTTTTACGAGAGCCATCTTTGAATTTGATTACCCGACTGGTCACCTTGCCATCGAAGTAAATATTTGCCTTTTTGACCACCATCACATCATCAAACTCTGCCATCCCCTTCTCCTTTCACATAAAATAATTTCAAAGAAACAACACCTGCAGGCCTGACTCAAAAGCGATCATTGAGTATGATTCTTCCAAGTTATTGCCCAGACAGTTCATTCATCACAACACAGTAGAAGGATATCAACCAGCACGCAATTTAAATAAACTCAAGCTCACCAAAAAATTCAGGAAGATGAAAATGAGATGTCGGAATACATCATCGGTTCTGTATTCTTAACTCAAACATGGGATTCTGAATCCATCCTTAACTTGATTTTGACCACCAGGAATGGTATCAATAAGCCAACAAATACGAGTAACTTGCCCGCTTGAATATCTTTGAACGGGACGAATAAGAAATAATTAAAATAGGAAAAGTCTCATGAGAAAAATCGTACAGATAACAATTTCTCTTTTGATTATTTTAACCTGGACTGTCTCTTACTCTCAGGCAGAAAATTATTCCAGTGAGTTGATTAAGGTCCATGAGGCAACTGTTGTTCTTAATGAGATGTCTGCAATTCCCGAAAAATCTATTCCACCCACACTTCTTGCCAATTCTTATGGAATTATAGTCATACCGGGGCTCATCAAAGCCGGGTTCGGCATAGGGGGCCGGTACGGTACCGGACTTCTGATTACCAGAGACCCGAAGGGAGGGTGGTATTATCCGATCATGGTCACACTGACAGGTGGCAGCATCGGCTGGCAAATAGGCGTCCAGTCTACTGACGTCATCCTTGTTTTCAAAAATCCGAGAAGTATCGAGGCAATCCAGAAAGGAAAATTCACACTTGGAGCCGATGCGTCCATTGCTGCCGGACCAGTTGGAAGGCATGCCGAAGCCGCAACAGACATCACACTCAAATCAGAAATCTACTCTTATTCACGAAGCAGAGGTCTTTTTGCCGGATTTGCCCTTGAAGGAGCAGTTCTTAGTATCGACCATGAGTCCACCTGGAATCTCTATTCACTCCCTGTCTCTGAAGTACTCAGCAGAAAGAATTTGGCAAACATCCCCACACAAGTGCATAGTTTCCAACAGAAAATATCAGCGCTCACCAAATAAGAAAAACAAAATAGACTTCAGCCGGTATCTCGGCGATCAAAACATCCCAAACACGATTTCGGTACTGGCTCCACAAATTTAACGCCAATTCTAAAGGGCATATCGGTTGTATCCTGCATATCCCGATCGAACCAGACCGAGCGAGCAAAAAGAGTGGTTATGGCTTCGGGATTGCCTTCTGTAGATCGGAAAACCATTTTTAATACCGTCGTCTCTGAGCCCAGACCGGCATAAAAAATATGCTTTCCATCAACAAAAACCTGAGAAATTCTGAGCCCTGCTCCTTGTTTGGAGATATCTTCAAGCAGGGCCACAATCTGGCCTGTCAGATTGGTATCGCTGCGGCTGTCATAGAGATAAAGAAGCACATCCTGTTGAACAAAGGTTCTTGAATGTTTTCTTCTATTCTTCACTGGGCTCTTCCCCCGCAACACAATAGTAAGTTTTCAGCTACACAATAGCGCTCTCATGACGTTGGCATCTTCTGGTAAGACTTAAAAGATACACATACTTACTTATAGGATTAATTTTCACTGCCATCAAGTTGTATTTGATGAGCATTGCGATTGCAGTAATACCAGGCAGATAGTTAAGTCTAAAAATTAAAGACTTTTGCCTCGGAAGCCATATCAATCAAATGCGGTCCGCCATCCAACAGCATGTTGCTGAAAAAATTCGCTTCATCAAGTCCTCGATTCTTGGCACAAGGAGTACATATGCCTGTGGCAACCTCATTATCAACCAGATATGGCAGATAATCCGCAGGGCAATCGCCTGTAAGAGTTTTGATACTTAAATCTCGTCCCTGATTGGCCCACATGACACCACCGTCAATGAAAAACATATTAACGCGATGTCCTTTTACATGAGCAATTTGAGCAAATTGAAAACACCTTGTGGCCTTCTCATTATCATCTTCCCTTAACACAAACAGAAAATTTGCCATCCTTTATCTCCATCATTCGTCATTGCAGTTTCCTGCAAGAAATTATTAAATCAGACAAGAGCGTACCAGAAAATCTGAAGCCCTTGGACACCAACAACCTTTTAGATACAGTCTCCACCAAGCAAGCCGTCCTTAATCTTGCCGCCACCCTGTCCGAACAACCGGGGCCACCTCTCAGTCCACAGTTACTGGCTCATGGCGTTTTGACAAGCTTCATCCAGACGAGCTTTAATATAACCTATCAATAATTCATTCTTCTCTTCAAGATCAAAACAGACGGCATCCTCACCGAGAAGACCGCCTGGTACAGAGTCACCTTTTTCTTCCGGATCAGTGATCATATCGCCATAGAAACAAATTGAAAGCCATCGAGGTTCACCCTCAATGACATCAACCATAACAAAAAGAGACTTATTTTTCTGTTTTGCGTGGACAGCCCTGAGAGAATAGGTGAGGCCAGGTCGAGGTATGAAATCCAGAGTAACATCTTTTTTCTGTCCCAGATATTCCAGAAAATGCAGAAAAACCTCTTTATTCTTTTCTGTTGTTTCCTGCCATGCATCAACAAATTCGTTCAGATCCCGCTCTGTTTCTTCCTTCATCTCTTCCCCTTCAACCTCGCAATGAGGTCAGTGATGTCTCATGGTTTATCAACACAAAGTGGCTCGGCAAGCTCTTTTCGTTCTGATGATTTTGACGAAAATTTTTTTTAGTAGAATGAGTTCCGAGGCCTGATCGCGACTCAGATCTGCTCAACCGCCCGTAGAATCTGATAGTAATTGGCAAAGAGGAGCCGAACCACTCCCACAAAATTTGCACGCGCACGGGATACCCCAGCCACTGCATCCAGAACATCTGCCTCCTGAGTCAGGCCTTCGCCGTACTTAAGACGGGTGACTCGTAAATTCTCCTGAGCCTGCTCTTTGGTGGTCTGAGCAACACTGACATTGGCCTGGGCAACACCAAAATCCAGAAGAAGATTGTTAAAATCAGTGATCAGATCACTCTCCAGTTCAGCCAACTCATAACGAATTGATCGATGTTCAAGACTGGTCTTACTGATCTTGGCTCCACGAACATGCCCGTCAAACAGGTTCATGGACAGAACAATCTGTGTACGGATTTCTTCCGCGGAAACATCACCCTGACCGTTGAGGAAGTGGTCATCCGTTGCCTGGTAACTGGTGCTTAAATTCACCTGTGGATACCCGCCAGCTTTCTCCGTCTTGACCCTTAAAGCGGCAGCGCCTTCCAATTCACGCAGGATGAGCAAAGCACTGCGCCGGGACAGCACCTGCTCTTCATTGTGCAAGGCTTCATCAATTTCAGGTAATTGGTTAAAAATCGTAAAGTCAAGTTCAGAAACGGCCAACCTGACTCCGGATTCCCGTTCCAGCTGCTGTACGGCCTTTCTCAATTCAGCCTCAGCCCGTTTTACTGCAATCTCAGCGCCCCCCCGATCCACCTTGATCTTGAGCAGATCATTTTCAGAGACCAGACCAACCTGCATCCGGCTATGACCGTCTTCATAGACCCGATTAAGGGTGGTCAACGTATCTTGTGCGACCTTCAGGGCCTCCTGGCGCTCATGAACATCGAGATAGCGCAGGGCCACAAGCAGACGAATATCTTGGTGCAGCCCCTGTAAACGATACTTCTCCGCCACGGTAGTCAGTTCTGCTTCAGCAATACCATACCGATCTTGAAACCCGGAAAAGAGGTTCCAGGAAATGGTAGCAAAGGCCGCACTCTGTTCCGCCGGCTCAAACTGGGAGGCCTCATCCAGGGCCGTCATCCGGTAACCGATATCCAATGACGGATAATAGCCCCCCCGGGCCACCTGCAGTTCCTGAACACTTTTTTCAACATTCAGTTGATATTGTTTAACAATATCCCGTTTCGTCAGGGCCTTATTCTGCAGGGAAGACAGATCGGCAGCCCAGGCCGGGGTACCACCCAGCAACAACAGGAGGAACGCCACCACATTAAATGCTTTCATCTACTCGACTCCTTTCTCTTCCAATAGCAAAGGCCAACAGGGCCGGAATAACAAAGAGGGTAAATACGGTTGACAACGCCAGTCCACCCAACAGAATACTCCCCAGACCACGATACAATTCGCTGCCAGATCCAGTTGACAAAACCAGAGGCAGCATACCTAACAGGCTGGTGGTGGCACTCATGAAAATCGGACGGATACGGGTGCGCACAGCTTCCGAGACGGCATTGATTCCGATCATGCCATGATAACGTACATTATTCAGGGATTGATGAACGATGAGAATCGCGTTGTTGACCACGGTACCCACCAGAATAATGAATCCAAGCATGGCCAGAATATCAAATGCCTGAGGCGCGACCAGTACATCCACCAGACGAATCCCCACAAATCCGCCAGCTGCAGCCAAAGGCACGGTCACAAGAATAATCAGAGGATAAAGAAAACTCTCAAACAGAGCAGACATCAGGAGGTAGGTGATCACCACGGCCAGGAGCAGATTCCACTGCAGGGCCTCGCGTGTCTGACTCAGTTTATCGGCATTCCCGCCGATGGAAATCTCCACGCCAGCCAATTGCCCTGCCTGCTGCAGACCGGCCACCACTTCTTGCTCAATCCGGTTCAGTGCGTCCTGCAGGGGGACGTCTGCCGGAGGAGTCACCTGCAGAGTAATTGTCCGCTTACGTTCCAGATGATTGATCTGGGGCATACCCTGAGTATATTCTACATCGGACAGATCAGCCAGAAGCACACGCTGCCCTGCCCCGTTCACCACCTGAGTAGCGAGCAGACTCTCCGGGCTATCGTAGACCTGATCACTCCCCTTGAGGACCAGATTCACCTGCTTGACACCGTCCGGCCCATACTCACCAATGATTCGGCCATCCATGAGAATATCGACCATGGAGCCCAGATCGGATTCATTCAGGCCATTGCTGGCCAACTGCTCGCGCCGGGGCAGGATGCGGACCTCGGGGTAGCTGTCTTCAAGAGAAGGAACCGGCCTGACCTGCGCCCCGGGCACAGCCCCGCTGATGGCTCCGTAGAGCGTACGACCAGCTGCAATAATGGGTGCCACATCAGTCCCTGAAATATTGACCTCAACAGTGCGTCCCTCACCAATACCGCTTTGAAAGATACCTGCCTGAATACTGACCCCAAAAACACCCGGCATGCTATTGATAATCCGCCTGAGCAGAGGCATCATTTCCGGGGCACGTGTCTCATGGACTCCGATGGCACCAAACAGAGTGAAGCGGTCAGCACCAACAAAAAACATCTGCTTGAGCTGGGGGATTCCATCAAGTCCATCTTCCGTGAAATGGGGTTCCGCCTGAGCATAAATTGAGCGGCCCATCTCTTTGAGTTTATCGGTTGAATAGCCGGGAGGGGGCACCAGAATATTGAGAATCAGGTTACGATTTCCCTGGGGCAGATATTCGGCACTGGGCATCAAACTGGCAATCAGCCCCACTGAAATCATGACAAAGACAATCACCGTCGTGATACGGCGCATGGGCCCTGCCAGTGTGAAATTCGACAGGCGCATGAGTCGACCGGCCAACCAGGTGCCAAGAGGACTCCGCTGAAAACGGTTCGGAGTCTCAACCCTATCCCCATCTTTCTTGTAGAGCTGGTAAACAAGCGTCGGAATCACAGAGATCGAGACCAGGAAGCTGGCCATGATCGAGAAAGTGATGGCAATGGCAATATCGCGGAACAACTGCCCCGCCTCTTCCTGCATGAAGATAACCGGCAGGAAGACTGCAATAGTGGTGGCCGTTGAGGCAAAGATCGCCCCCCATACCTCTCGGGCACCGTCAAGTGCTGCCTGGCGGACGTTCTTGCCCATCTTGCGATGGCGATCAATATTTTCAAGGACAACAATGGCGTTATCCACCAGCATACCAATGGCAAAGGAAATACCGGCGAGGCTGACCACGTTCAGACTGCGCCCGGAAAGCCACAGAATAACAAAGGTGGAAATGGCCGAGATGGGTATGGCCAGGGCCGTGGTTAGGGTCAGACGAAGACTGCGCAAAAACAGGAGCAAAACTCCCACGGCCAGCAAGCCACCAATGAGGACGTTTTTCTTGACCAGAGAGATGGCCGTATTGATATAGGGCCGCTGATCATAGACCCAGCGGATATGCAGTCCTCTTTCAGCCAGGAGGTCACCATTGACACGCTCTATCACAGCCTCCAGCTCATCTGTCATGGCCAGGACATTGGCCCCCTGTTCCTTACGGACACCAACCACAATCACCTGGTTTCCGTTATGCAGAACAGAGACACTCTCTTTGGCATTTCCGTCAGACACAGCAGCCACATCCCTGAGATAGACTCGGCGCTGACCATCATCTGTAATGACCACGTCCAAAGGATCAGCTGGCGACTGAAAACGACTCACCGTGCGGATTCGGTAGTTCTTACGACCAACCCCCATGACTCCGGCCGAGATGGTTTCATTGGCATGATTGATCGCCCCGATCACCTGCGGAATGGAGAGACCATAGCGGGCCAGAGCCTCCATATCGAGAGTCACGTGCAATTCATTCACGGTCCCACCAAAGACAAAAAGGGAGCCCACTCCGCGAACCCGCTCCAGATGCTGACGCACCGAATCCTCAAAATAGGTCCGGTACTTATTGATATGAATCGGATTATCATCTGCTGGCTCAAGAACCATCCAGATCACCGGTGAACTGTTGGCACCCGACGACTCAATCACCGGCTCGTCAACGTTTTCCGGATAATTCGAGATTTCATTGAGTTTATTTGACACCCGCAACAGACCATCGTCCACATTGGTCTCAAGACTGAATGAAAGAGTAATCTCCCCATAGTTGTTATAACTGGAGCTCTCCATCTTCGTAAGGCCCTGCAGGCCTTTGAGCACCTCTTCCTGACGCTCGACCACCTCCTGCTCGACTTCATACGGCGTTGCTCCACCCCAATTGGTCCTCACTGTAATCTGCGGGGTTTCCACGTCCGGAGTCAGCTGGATCGGCAGTTTGCTGAGCCCGATCAGACCAAACAAGACCACAAGAATCACACCCACCAGAACCGAGACAGGTTTTTTGATTGAAATACCAACAATATCCATGCTCAGTCTCCCACAACCACTGACTGATCAGGACGAAGACGTTCATTTCCCTCGACAACAACGAATTGCCCCGGCTGCAAAGGAGATTGTACACCGAGGCGATCTCCAAGCCAGGCCAGGACCTGAACCGGGATAATGACAGCCTTGTGTTCCTCAATCGTATAAACAAAATCACCGCCCTGAAACTTGATCAACGCCGCCCGGGGTACAATACTGAGCAACTGTTCAGGGCCAGCCGGAACATGAACCATGGCCGACATATTCTCCAGGACCCCGGCCGGGACATCAGCCTTGATCTTGAGAGTCACCTGCTTAGTGCGTAAATCAGCCATTGATGCAACACCCATGAGAGTTCCTGTGACCTCACGGTCAAATGCCGGAATCATAATCTGAACCTGGCTGCCCATTTCAATCAACGACAACATGGTCTCAGCAACGGGCACCCGTAAAAGGAAATCACGACTGGCACCTAAACGGCAGAGGGTTTTCCCGGGCTGAACCCAGGAGCCGGCCTCCGCATCACGACTGAGCACAACACCGGCAAAAGGGGCTTTGATCACACTCCGTCCCTGCTGAATAAGAAGTTTCTGCAAAACGGCGTCCACGCCAGCTCGCTCCTGCTCCAGATCCAGAACGTTGACAAGCGCCTGATCATACGCCTGTTCACTTGTCACAGACTGATCAAACAACCGCTTGATGCGACCCATTTCTTTACGGGCATGATCAATCCGCAGGGTCAATTGTTTCATACGGATACGCGTATGCCGAATTTCCTGATACAGGAGTTCCGTGTCAAGTTTAAGCAACACATCGCCTGCGGCAACAGTCTGGCCCTCTGCAACCATTACCTGTTCAACCAGCCCGGCAACTTCACTGGATACTTCGCTGACCCGGTCAAAGGCAAAAGTTCCCAGTAGTTCCTGCTGCGGGGCAATTTCCTCCTGAACAATCGATGCCACTCTGACCTTGGCCGGCGGCGGCCCCTGCGCCAAAGCATTATTCATACCTGTTCCAATGCACAGGACGCAAAATAAGACACCGATGACCATGCGAAACAAATACGGTCTATATATCAGCTCAATTATTCTTCTCATTGATGGACTCCATAGTATCTGAATTCACAGTCATCCGTTGCAAGTCATTCCGGACCTGTTCCTGTTTCCACGCACTCATGTCCGGGTTTAAAAAGCCGAATAAAACCCAGACAGGCATAAAGGTAAACTGAAATTGTACAAGATAAAGTAACAGTGCGATATGTGCCCGAAAAATTTTAACAATCAGGATAAAATATCCGGCTAGAAAAGTCGGCTGGCCTGGCTACTTACTCGACGTAAGATTGGAAAATCATCAAAGATATCATTAGCCAGCCGCTGTTCAAGATCCCTCAGCGCTGAAGGAATAAAACGGGCAAAAAAAGATTTTTTCCGAACCCGACTGAGAAAGGAAAAAGCGCCAAGGATCTGCAGATTGCGCTGGACAGCCAGACAGAGATACGTCTGCTGAAATTTCTTTGGGACTGCAGCTGTCTGAGATGCGTATTCCTGCAAATAGATTGCCAGCAACTGTTCCTGTGTTGTTTGAGGAAGTTCAACATACGGATCAATCAGAAGTGAAGCAAGATCATATCCGGGAGGACCCATGCGCCCACCCTGGTAATCGATAAACCTGGGACGACCATCATTGATCATGATATTACGCGATTGAAAGTCTCGGTGCAAAAAGAGCTGCGGCGCATTCCTCAGGGCGCGATGGGCCAACTCAACAAACTCCTCATCAAGACCGGCAACCACCTCCTGATCAAGCAAATCCTGCCACAAGGCACGGTAAAAATAACCGGACTCTCGTTCAAGCATCAACGGAATATCGTAATGCGGTGTCTCCCAACACCAGTCTGAATCAAAACCCTGTGCACCTTGGATTTGCATCCGAGCCAGGAGCCTTACCACTGGATCATAGAGCATCAACAGACGGTCCGGGGTATGACGATCATCTAAATATGCACTGGTCCGAACCAGATCATGAAGTTTCTCATCTCCCAAATCCTCAAACAAAATCAGACCACTCTCCTCATCCCAACCATACTGATCAGGTACCGGCACACCCTGTTTTTTGAGATGAAGGCCAATCAAACGAGCTGACCTGGCCTCAGCCAGATCCTGCTCTCCCTTTGTGGCCGGGGCCGCTACCAGACACAACACCTGATCCTTCTGCCGAATTCGCCAGAAGCGGCGGGATGATCCATCACCGGCCAGAATCTCAATCTGCAATTCGGACGGCGACCCATTGCCTCGTGACCTGCCGATCAAACCGCAATCCTGCAGCAGCCGATCCAGGGCTTCTTGATTTTCTCTTTCAATTTCAGCAGTCATGACTAGAATAAGAGTAATTGTTAATGGCGTCGCAAGAATTCCAAGCCAGGCTATAGTTACAGATGTATTGTCCTATATAGACCCAAAAATCAATGTATCTGATTCAGTTCCAAAAACAAGAAAAAAGGAGTCACACTGTATGCGCCAGACCCCGGAGGCCACCGCCATTTTCAAAGATTCGCTTTTTGATAAACAGGATTTCACCCTCACCTTTGAGTTGGTGCCGGGTCGTGGCTCTGGTGGTAAACGGCTGGAACGTATTCTTGACTTTGCCGGAGCTGCTCGTACAGATGGCCGCATCAAAGCCCTGTCAATCACTGACAATCCCGGTGGTCATCCAGCACTGTCCCCCACTCCTCTTGGTCTTGAAATTCACGAGATCGGAATAGAACCACTGATCCATTTCTCTCTCAAAGACAAGAACCGCAACATGGCTGAGAGCCAACTCTTTGAATGCCATCGACACGGGCTGCAGAGCCTCCTGGTTCTGGGCGGTGATTATCCCCGCTACGGCTTTCAGGGACAGGCTATGCCGGTCTTTGACCTGGATTCAGTCCAACTCCTTGACCTGATCAGCCACTTGCGCCACAGTGGAAGCCTGGAAAAAGAGGCTCCAGGCGGACGCATGGAACTCCAGCCCATGGATTTTCTGGCCGGATGTGTGGTTTCGCCGTTTAAGACCCGAGAGGACGAGCAGGTCTTTCAATATCGTAAATTGCTGAGCAAAGTTCAATCCGGAGCAAATTTCATCATCAGTCAGCTCGGCTTTGACATGGACAAATATCGGGAACTGATCCGTTTCTGCCAGAATTCACAACTCAACCAGCCACTGATGGCAAACATTTTCATCCCAAGCCTTCCAGTGGCCATGATTATGAATCGTGGCCAGGTTCCGGGAGTTCTCTTTCCCGACCGTTTGTTACAGATCATGGAACAGGAAGCCACCACCCGCGATCGGGGTGATGAGGCACGACTGTTACGGGCAGCCAAAATGATTGCGATTATTAAAGGGATGGGCTATGACGGCGTTCATGTGGGTGGGAACAATCTCAATTTTGACAAAATCAGCTTTGTCCTTGATCAGGCAGAGTCCTTCGGGACAAACTGGCGGGATCTGGAACAGGAAGTTCATTTCCCGGCAGAGAAAACCTGGTATTTTTATGGTTCGCAAAGCCCCAGAGGCACCACAACCCGCCCAAGCCGCTATCTGCTGAACAAATTGATTCACGACAGCGTCTTTGAGCAGGACGGGCCACTTTTCTCAGCCAATGAGCGACTGGCCAGATGGTCCAGCAAAACCCCCACTCGATACCGTATCTATACTCTGATCGAAGCTTGTATTAAAAAGATTCTCTTTCGCTGCCGAATGTGTGGCGACTGCACCCTGGCCGAGTCCGGCTATCTTTGCCCACAATCCGGCTGCCCCAAGCGAATGATCAACGGTCCTTGTGGCGGTTCACTGGATGGTTGGTGCGAAGTCTACCCCAAGGAACGACTCTGTTTTTGGGTCAGGGTTTATAAACAGGAGGCCCGTGGCAGACATACTCAGAAAATCAGCCCCTGCCCACATCTTCCCCCCAAAGACTGGAACCTGCACACCCGTTCCTCCTGGATCAACTACTTCACAGGGCGCGACCACCACAAGCTGAATGACAAAGACAATCCATGATGCGATCGTTACCATTCCATAACAATACGTTACGGCTCAGGACTTACAGGTTGAGGCGTCACAATCAGATCAACAACATGACTGTCTGGTGCAAGATCGGCTCCATCCCATACAACTGAGCGCTCCACATGCACCCCGGCACCCAATTTTGCAGAGCCGATTGCAGCCCATTCCGTCAACTGTAGATCAACTCCCGGCACCACCCCCGGATCAAGACAAAACGGAAAACCGGCACCATCGAGTTCTTCCCAGAGCGGGATTGCCCCCTGTAACAAACCGCCGTGGAGATCCAGATAATCCTCCGGTGTACCCATATCAGTCCAATACCAGTGATCGGCCCGAAAAACACCAATGCTTCCACCAGCTGAAAGCAGATCCCGGTAACAATCGAGAATACAACTGGGCCTACCCTCAGCAATGCTTTGCAGGACTTGAGGCTCCAGCACATGAAGGCCAGTAAAGGCCAGACATTCACTCAGGCCGTCACAGTCGAAGTTCTGCACCTGATCAAGCTGAATCAGGACCTTATTGAAACGAGGTTCATTGCGCAGAGCCAGGGTCACTGGATCAGATCCGGCAAGATGTAAATTATAAAACAACTGATAATCTATGGTGTGGTAGATATCACCGTTGGTCACCAACAACGGTTCATCACGAAAACGGGACAGGGCCCGACGCAAACCACCACCCGTTCCCAGTTCCCTTTCTTCCACCTGAACCTCGACACCGGCAAGCCCGTCGACAGCTGCCACGATCTGGTCGGCCAGATGATGGGCATTGACGACGATATGATCAAAGCCGGCCGCCTGCAGACGACGAATAGTGAGGAGGAGGAGCGGGTGATTCAGAATGGGAAACAGGGGTTTGGGACGAACATGGGTATAGGGCAGAAGACGAGTACCGAAACCGGCCGCAAGAATCATGGCCTGCATCAGGGGCGACTCAGTAAAACAAAGGATTGTTCAAGAAAACAGCTCAAAATTTCCACCACTTCTACCCGATTATTTTATAAGCCTTCAATACTCAAGCGTTCCGTCGGCCAATTCTTTAATACCAATCACGATAATTCCAGCCCGATCAGCAGCTTTAATTGTGGCCTCCCGGTCAAAAAGCAGTGACTGACCAGCCTCCACGGCCAGAATCGCACCCTTAACCGCTGCCAGCCCCTCAATGGTTCGCAAACCAGTGGCTGGTAAATCAAAGCGAAAGTCCTGAGTCGGCTTCCTGACCTTCACCACGACCGCTTTTTCACGGGCCAGCAGCCCTCCCCGTGCTATGGCAGCATCAGTGCCTTCAATGGCCTCGACAGCCATGACCGACAGATCTCGAACAACCACACATTGTCCAATATCCAGCCGACCGATATCGCGGGCATTTTTCCAGCCAAACTCAATATCCTGCTTCTGCTGTGGGGTCGGCTTCTTTTTAGTCAGCACACCTTGCGGAAAAAGAAGATGTTGCAGATAGAGAGTTGATTCAAGGACATTAATCCCCTCTTCTTCCAAGGCAACAGCCACGGCTCGAAGAATGGCATCATCCTGACGAGTGTCAATTTTATTCCACAAAGCCAGACCTTTCAAATCGGGCAGGATGTCAAAAAACATCCTGGTTTTGGTGATGCCCCCGAGGAAAACTGTCTCTTTCACTCCGTTCTGGCGGAAAAATTTAATAATCTTCCCCAACTGCCCAAGCTTCAGCCACAATACCTGATCAGCAGCCTTGGCCACCTCCTCCGAGGTTTCATTCTGATGCGCAGCCACTACGACAGTACGGCCAGCAGCACGGGCAGCCTCAATAAAGAGGAGAGGGAACTGTCCGCTTCCGGCTATGATCCCGATCTTCTTTGAATCAGTGTGCATCAGCAAAGCCCTTTAATCATCTGAGGTCCGTTTAGCCACTCCGCGTTTGGATTCCTCAAAAAAGCGAACAAGCAGCTCAACCTCTTCACAATCGCCGACGGCATCCCTGGCCTTGACCAGGGCATCCTGATGAAGAAGATTCGGTGAACGAAAAATAATACGAAACGCCTCATCAAGCTTGGCAATAGTCTCCCGAGAAAACCCTTTACGCCGCAAGCCGATTTTATTGATTCCTGAGACTCTCATCTGGTTGCGGGTTCCGGCAATCAATACATAGGGTGCGACATCATGGGTAATGCCGGACATGCCGCCAATATAAGCATGAACACCAATACGGCAGAACTGATGAACCCCAACCAAAGCACTGATAGAGGCATAATCGCCAACCTCTACATGTCCGGCCAGCATAGCCACATTGGCCATTATAATATGATTGCCAATCCGGCAATCATGACCCACATGAACCGATGCCATGAGTAAATTGTCATCACCGATTTCAGTTCGGCCACCACCATTTGCAGTACCTCTATTAATTGAGGTGTACTCACGGACAATATTGTTATCTCCGATGACCAACTCCGTATCTTCCCCTTTATAGCTGGTATCCTGGGGTGGTGTTCCGATGGAAGTAAAGGAGCCAATCTGGTTATTACAGCCAAGGGTAGTTCCACTGGCAACCACCGCGTGGGCGGCAATTGAAGTTCCTGATCCAATGCGTACACCGCTCTCAATCACGGCATAGGCTCCAACCTCAACCGTGGAATCCAGCTCGGCCCTGGAGTCAACTACTGCTGTTTGATGAATAGTCATTCTGTTTTATCTTTGTCAGCTAGGTGATCCGACTGGAATGAGCTCTGTTGTGCCCTTTATTCCTGCCGGTGTAAATATCTGGAAAATCATACAATCAGGCAAATGAAGCGGTCAGTTCAGCCTCAGCCACCAGGACATTGTCAACAAAGGCTTCGCCAGCCAATTTCCAGATATCGCGCCTCCGTTTAAGAAGCTTGAGGCGAAACTCAATCTGATCTCCAGGGACAACGGGACGACGAAAGCGAGCCTTATCAATCCCGGCAAAATAGAGCAGTTTTTTGCCGATATTTTCGGGTACGCTGTAAAAAGCATACACGCCTCCGGCTTGGGCCATCCCCTCAAGAATCAGCACCCCGGGCATGATCGGCCGTGAAGGAAAATGTCCCTGAAAAAAAGGTTCATTGATGGTCACATTCTTAATGGCGACCACCCCCTCATCGAGATCAAAGCGAGTCACCCTGTCAATCATCACAAAAGGATAGCGATGGGGCAACAGACGTAGAATTTCCTGGATATCAATCAGTTCGGGAATAACAGTTTCCGACATAGTATTCTCCAATTCAAGACAACTTATTCAGTTTCATCACGCTCAGCCAGGCGGCGACGTATCTCGCGAAACTCCTTAACCATATCAGGCAGCCGAGCTGAGGCCGCCGATATACGAGCAAATTTCCGCATATCAATAGCTGGCATACCACCAACTCGGGCACCTTGGGGTTGACTATGGCTTACACCGGCCTGGCCGGCCACCATAACCTGATCAGCCAGGTGCAAATGACCGGCGATTGCCGACTGCCCCCCCATGACCACATTGCGACCTAAAACCGTTGAACCGGCAATGCCGCTTTGGCCCACCAGAAGACAATTTTCACCAACCTCAACATTATGGGCTATCTGAACCAGATTGTCGATCTTTGATCCTGATTTAATGCGAGTAACACCAAAAGTAGCACGATCAATACAGGTATTGGCACCTATCTCCACATCATCGCCAATCTCAACAATCCCCATCTGTGGCCGCTTGACATGAAAACCACGCGCATCAGTGGCATAACCATAACCGTCACTCCCAATCACAGTTCCGGAATGAATGATCACCCCGCGACCGATCAAGGTCCCATCAGCCACCGTGACATTGGCCTTCAGCAGACAATCATCACCAATGGCCACATCATTGCCAATCACCACTCCCGGCTCGATGGTAACACGTTTACCAAGACGAACACGATCGCCCAGCACCGCCATGGGACCGATGGTAATCTGCCCAGGGATCTGGCAGTCAGTACCCACATACGCACGAGGATGGATACCATGTGCCTGAAAAGGTTGCTCCAAAAGATGATTTTGAATCAAGGCCGCGGCCAGATATGGATTGGCCACTCGAATAATGGGCAGTGGCGCCTCGTCAATGGCCAGAGGAACAATCGCAGCTGATGCCGGACAATCATGAAGCAAATCAGCCAGTTTTACATCAACCAGAAATACTATTTTTCCCGGGGCCGCCGCCTCAAAAGAGACCAGCTCAGCAATCTCAACATTGGGGTCACCCACCAACTGCCCATGGACCAGTTTCGTCAACTCATGTAAGGTCTTTATCTTTTCCATAATTCCCTCATATATTAATCGGTATAGAGAAAATAATTTCGACGAAGTTTCTCAAATTCGGCAAGTTCCGACTGCCACCCTGCTTCCAGATCAAGTATTGGCACACCAGCCTCAATATCCAAACGCAGTTGTTTATCTCCCAAAATCAAATCCATGGGCAGGCGTTCGAACTCATACTCATAGGGCGGTTCCTTATACCCGAACTGACTGGGATAGAACAACAAAATTGCCTGAAACAGAGCCAGAGATGTCCGATAAGGACGAAACATGACTGCATCAGTGACATGAATTTGAAACCCCACACACGCTTCTCCGGCCCACTTGCCCGAAGTTGGTTCAAAAATCAACGGTCGTAAAACACAACCGGGAAGTTCACACTCCGCAAGCTTTTTCAAGATGGGACCATGCTGCCAATATGGCGCCCCGACAAGCTCAAAGGGTCTGGTTGTGCCGCGGCCCTCAGAATCGGTCGTGCCTTCCCAAAGCACCTGTCCTGGATAGACCAGGGCAGTATCCGGCGTTGGCATGTTTGGTGAGGGAAAGACCCAGGGCAGGCCTGTATCGCCATACAGCATCCCCCGATTCCAGCCTCGCATGGGAATGACCCGCAGCCGGGCGCCAATTCCATATTCCTGATTAATGAGCATGGCCAGCTCACCAAAAGTAAGCCCATGGCGCATTGGAAGCGGGTAAAGACCAACAAAAGACTGGCAGTCAGAACGAAGAAGATTGCCCTCGATTAGCTCACCGCCTATGGGGTTAGGTCGATCAAGAACCACCACTTCTTTATCAAACGCAACGGCGGCCTCCAGACAATAGACCAGAGTATAGAGAAAGGTATACACGCGAGTACCAACGTCCACCAGATCCACCAGCAGGACATCCAGCTCAGCAAACATGGCTGCCGTGGGCCTGCGGGTCTCGCCATAGAGACTGAAGAGCGGCAGACCGGTCACCGGATCACATCCGTGCCCGGACTCAATCATGTTGTCCTGTTTTTCCGAGAAAAAACCATGCTGGGGCGAAAAGAGACAGGTCAGGTTTAAGTCCGGATGGGCCGCAATCAAATCACGGGCATGGCGCAGATGACGATCTGTGGAGGCCTGATTGCACAGCAGGCCCAGGCGTTTACCCGCCAGTTGGGGCTGTGTCTTGTGCAGCAGCTGTTCCAGTCCCGTTTCAATCATCCCTCGCCCTCCTTCTTCCTACTCAACCGTGACACTCTTGGCCAGATTACGGGGCTGGTCCACATCACAGCCCCGGCGGGTCGCTATGGCATAGGCCAGAAGCTGGGCCGGGATCGTATAGAGAATCGGATTCATCTCTTCATGGACCCGAGGCAACTCAATCACATCATCGGTAATAGTTCGCAGGTGGCTGTCACCCTCGCTCCCGATGAGAATCAAACGCCCCTGACGGGCCTTAATCTCTTCAACATTAGAGATAGATTTCTGATAAACCGCATCTTGCGGAGTCAGGGCCAGCACAGGCATCTCCTTATCAATCAGGGCAATGGGACCATGCTTGAGTTCACCTGAAGCATACCCCTCAGCGTGAATATAAGAAATTTCCTTCAGTTTCAGGGCACCTTCCAGGGCAATGGGAAAATTGAGGCCACGACCAACAAAAAGAAAGTCCAGGCAATCGTAAAAAGTTTCAATCAGCACATTGATCTCCTTCTGCAGGCGGGGCAATTCCTCGTCCACGACCCGGGCAATGTCGATCAATGCCTGGCTTAATTCAAGCTGCTTCTCTGAATCTATGGTTTCACGCTGCTCAGCCAGATACAGCGTGAAGAGAAACAGGGCCGCCAGTTGTGAAGTAAAGGCCTTGGTCGAAGCCACTCCAATCTCAGGGCCGCAATGGGTATAAATGGTGCCATGGGCCTCACGGGTCATTGTCGAACCAACCACGTTGCAGATGGTGACAATACGTGAACCGAGTTCCTTGGCCAGGCGGATTCCGGCCAATGTATCGGCGGTCTCACCAGACTGGGAGATGGAAATGGTCAGAGTACGCTCATTGATCAAGAGTCGACGATAACGGAACTCCGAAGCGATATCCACCTCCACCGGAATTCCAGCCCAGCGCTCAATCCAGTACTTGGCCACCAGAGCCGCATGCCAGGACGTCCCGCAGGCCACCAGAAATATCTTGTCTATTCGGGCAATGTCAGACGCAGTCAGATTAAGCTCGGGCAGGTTGACC
This sequence comes from Candidatus Desulfatifera sulfidica, assembly GCA_014381505.1. GTDB lineage: Bacteria > Desulfobacterota > Desulfobulbia > Desulfobulbales > Desulfocapsaceae > Desulfatifera > Desulfatifera sulfidica. The sequence goes on from JACNLK010000017.1 coordinate 18,019, forward strand.
ACACCTGTTTCAGGATTGATCCGCCCACTGACTGTATTGACAATCGCCTGTGGCTGCTCAAAGATCTCTTTGAGCATGAAATGTCTGTAGCCACCTTTTTCAGCCATGGCCGCATTCCAGTCAATGGTTGTCTGCTCTTTGACCAGGACCTCACCACTATCCTGGGAATACACCTGAAACGAATCTTTGTTCAGTACCGCCAACTCACGATCATCGAGAAAGATCACCTCTTTGGTGTAAGGCAACAGGGCCGGGATATCAGAGGCCAAAAACAGTCCATCAGTCTCATGAATACCGAGCACCAGCGGGCTCTGGTTACGAGCGGCGATCAGGGTATCCGGCATTCCCTTCCATAAAACGCCAAGGGCATAGGAACCCTCAACACGCGCCAGAGCTTGGGACACTGCAGCCTTGAGATCATCCTCTAAATACTCCTCAATCAGATGGGCCAGAACTTCGGTATCAGTTTCCGAGGTAAAACAATGCCCCTTGGCCTGCAGCTCCAGACGCAGGGAATGATAATTTTCTATAATACCGTTATGGACCACCGCCAGTTCATTTTTGCAGTCACTGTGAGGGTGGGCATTTTCGGTAGTCGGGGGGCCGTGTGTGGCCCAGCGGGTATGACCAAGTCCGATATGCGATGGAGCGATGATGGCATCATCAATCAGGGCCTCGAGATTGGCCAGCTTGCCCTGAGCGCGGTGTTTGACCAACTCACCATCCTGAAGATAAACTATCCCCGCCGAATCATAACCCCGATACTCAAGACGCCTGAGCCCCTCAAGAACCACCGGCACAATCCGTTTTGTTCCCACATAGCCAACAATTCCACACATATGTCATCCCCAAAAAGATAAACAGGGCCCAAAAAACCCAAAAATTAGATTCAAAATCCTAAAATAACACAACTTTTTAACTCAATGCGAGTTTTTTCTTTTCACTATCCGCAAAAAAAGGTAGGTTCAGCGGGGAGTTAATGTTTCACATCCATTTCATATCATACCCACAGAGCAATGACCATGAACGAACGGCAGCGACTCAAAGAAATCCTCCTGGAAAAATCCTACCGCAAAGGTGAATTCACCCTCACCTCCGGCAAAACATCCGACTTCTATATTGACGGGAAGCAAACCACCCTGTCAGCTGAAGGAGCGTACCTCTGCGGCAAACTGATTTTTGACCTGATTCAGCAGGAAGATGAGAAGATCGAGGCTGTGGGTGGAATGACCCTGGGTGCCGACCCGCTGGTCACAGCCACTTCCATGGTCAGCTTCCTTGAGAAAGACCCGATCCCCGCCTTTATTGTCCGCAAGGAATCCAAGGGACACGGCACCGACAACTATATCGAAGGATTAAAAAACATGCCTCCTGGTTGCCGGGTTGCCCTGCTCGAAGATGTGGTCACCACTGGTGGTACATTGCTCAAGGTTTTTGAGCGTGTGGAGTCCCAAGGGTTCAAGGTTGGTTTGGTGGTTACCGTGGTTGAACGTCAGGAAGGAGGAACCGAGATGCTGGCCAAGGCCGGCTATCGCCTGGCTTCTCTGTTCACCCGCGAAGAACTGCTCAGCTGATGAGCATGCAGTGCAGAAAATGCCCGGGTAAACTCGAGGTTGCCCGCCGTTGCCGCGAAGTCCGCATGCGTTGCACCAAATGTGGCAAGGAATATCAAATCCACGAAGTAGCCCGGGATCTTGATGCAGAAACAGAAGAGATCCTGGCGCGCTACAACACCATTATTTACGATTGAACCACTAGCTGGACGCCTGAGATCAGCGTAAAATTTTACCCATCATCTGCTCGGCCCGTTCCAGAAATGGATCAAACGTCCGCGAATCCAGCGCACTAAGAGTGACGCCATCACGCCGAGCACCAGCCAAAAGAAACTCTTCATCCTGGCCCAGCTGATCCACCTTGTTATAGACCTTCAAACAGGGAATCCCCCCCAAATTTAACTCACGCAGCAAGTCTTCCACAACCCGCACCTGATCCCGAAAACCGGGATTTGACAGATCGATCACATGAACCAGCAGATCGGCCTCTTCCAACTCTTCCAGTGTGGCCTTAAAGGCCTGGAGGAGTTCGGCTGGCAGATTACGGATAAACCCCACAGTATCGGTGATCAGCACCTCCATTTCATGGGGAAAACGGAGCCTGCGGCTAGTGGGATCAAGGGTTGCAAAGAGCTTGTCCTCAGCAACGATAGCGCTATTGGTCAGGGTATTGAGCAGGGTGGATTTTCCAGCATTGGTATAACCGACCAGACTCAATACCGGCAGGTCGTTCTTGCGTCGTTTGGAGCGTCGGCGATATCGTTCACGCCCCACTGCCTTCAACTCCCGGGTTAATCGTGCAAGGCGGTCATTAATACGACGACGGTCAACCTCAAGTTTGGTCTCACCCGGTCCACGCGCACCTATGCCACCGGTGAGCCGGGAGAGGGCATCGTCCCGGGAGGACAACCTGGGCAGCATATACTTCAGTTGGGCCATTTCCACCTGCAGCTTGCCCTCACGACTCAGGGCCCGGTGCGCAAAAATATCGAGTATCAGCTGAGTCCGGTCGATGACTCGCATCTCGGTAAAATCAGTAATCGAACGGATTTGTGAAGGATTGAGCTCCTGATTGAATATCAGAAGATTGGCGTCAAACTGCAGGGCTTTGATCATAATTTCGGCCAGCTTCCCCCGCCCCATGATCAAACGCGGGTTCACTTTACGACGCCGCTGCAACACCGTTCCCAGAATCTCCACATCATCAGAACGGGCCAACTCGGTCAACTCGGCCAGTGAATCCTCGGCCCGAAGCTGGCTTTCGGTACTCACACTGATTAACAGAGCCCGATCTCGACCGGCATCAACCTCTGCCCTCTTTGCCTTACGACCAAACTCCCGCTCCAACTCCATGATAAATTCATGAAAAGAGTCCTGCTGATGAGCGGGATGAACCGGCTCAAGGAAATCCCAGGGTTGCTCTCCGCCACCGGGCAAGAGGTGCACGGACTCAAGACGATCAGGCAGACCATCACTTCCCACCTGGAGTACCGACAGAAGATCCAGACGAAGAAAGAGAAGATCCATGAGATCCTCATCACTGATGGGCTCGCCGGCCAGATGAGTATGAACCAGGCGCAGCCCCTTAAGACGATCGCCACTGGCACGCACCGAGCCAAGCTGAGGAATAAGAACGCCCTTGAAATCACCAACAAGGATCCGCTCGATCTGGCCTGATCGATGAATCAGCAGGCCAATCTGACGATTGAATTCCGACGATAATCCAGCCAGGGCGCGGGCCATCTCAGGTGAAATAATAAGCTCACGCGAAACCCGCCTGGAGCCTAAACGCTCCAGGGCCTTGAGTTGATTCTTCTTAAGTCCGGCAACATTGCCGCTAACCATACTAATAGTGGATTCTCCTTAAAACTGACTGAGGGCTAGCGGGGGACAGCGACCACCGGGCACAGTGATCATCAATTCCCCAAATACTGCTTAATCGCACGGGCAATAGTCTGAAATATTTTCACAAATTCTTCTTCATTACGCTCAAGCAGGGTTACTCGAAAGCCCTGCAAGTCGGTGGCAAAAGATGTCAGAGGAACGACGCAAACGCCAGTAGAACCAAGCAAATAATAGACAAAACGCTTATCCACCGAAGTACCCTCGGCTCCAACCAGTGATTCGACCAAAGCCCGAACCTCACGATTCTCGATAGGCAAAGTCTGCTGATGAGTCAGGATGCCCTCTTCGAAACAGACACTCATATAGAAAGCACCATTGGGGCGGTTTACCAAAACCCCTTTCAGGTCCTTGAGCTGTTCATAGGCAATATTAGAAAATTTTTCATAACGGCGGATGCGTTCCTCAAGATACTCTGAGTACCGGGGATGACTCACCACCTTCGGGTAGATCATCTGCGGCAATGTGGTAGAGCACACCTCGGTCATTTTGGCATTGAGGATCGACTGGGTATATTTGGCAAACATCGGGTTCTTGTCCGCGTTGTAAACCTCAATCCAGCCACAGCGCGAACCGGGCCAGGGCATCTCTTTGGAAATACCGCGCATGGCAATCCCAGGAACATCACCGATCACCGCAGACAGGCCCGCTGTGGAGGTGCCGTTATAGACAATATTGTGATAAACCTCATCGGCAACCAAAAACAGGTCGTAGCGCTTGGCAATTTCGACAATGGCCTCAAGGATCTCAAGGGGATAAACAGCACCGGTGGGATTATCAGGGTTAATGATGAGAATCCCTGCCACAGCCGGATTATATTTGACGCTCTTTTCAATATCATCAAGATCCGGATACCAATGGTGGTTAGGGTCAAGGATATAGGTCAGCGGCCGATCACCAGCATGGGCGGCCTCGGCTGAAGAATGAGTGGTATAACTGGGTGTGGGCACCAGAACCCGGGCTGTGGGTTTAAGAAATCCAAAAATCTTGGAAATGGCATCTCCCAGGCCATTAAAAAACAGAATATCCTGTGGGTCAATCTGAACTCCGCCTTCGGCATTGCGCTCGGCTACAATAAATTCACGAGTTGCCAGTACGCCACTGGTCGGACAATAACCATAGGAAGCATTATCCATGGCTGCATCAGCCACAATTTCCTTCATCCACTGAGGAATTTCCTCGCCTTTGGCAATGGGATCACCGATATTTTCCCAATTTACGGTCAAGCCCAGTTTCTGCAGCTTTGTACCGACGTTGACAATATTTCTGATCTCGTAGGTCAGTTCGCCGGCACCGGCATGAACGATATCTGTACGCATTCCCCTTACTCCTCTATAAAAAAAGGCCGCTAGTCAATTTTGACCACCGGCTACTCGCCTCATCAAATCACACCCCTCGCATTGAAGGGGTTATAAATTACCACAGCATCAACGGCAAATCAACAGGTGCCACCTGTCATCACAATTTCCCTCCTGGTTCACCGCCCCATTCAAGCTGCAAATTCGCCCATCAGGAAGTTTCCTCATCAGCATTACCTGACTGTTCCTCGTATTTCTGCAACTTATTCTGCAATGTCTTACGGGTGATACCCAGCTGACGGGCCGCCTCACTTTTATTACCACCTGTCTTCTCAAGTGTCTCAAGAATCATCAGTCGCTCCACCTCCTGCAAAGAGGCCGGCCGCACCGCCGCAGAGGGAGTCGACACACGACTCTCCGCACCAAGTTTCTGAATGGGTAACGGTAAACTCTTTACAGTCAACTCATCACCGCGCATCAGAATAACACCGCGCTCAATGGCATTTTCGAGCTCACGGACATTACCGGGCCAGGGGTAACTCGACAACAGCTTCATACAGGAATCAGTCACCCGTGTCACTGAACGTCGATTTTTCTCCGCAAACTTCCTGACAAAATGATCAACCAGGAGCGGGATATCACCATGCCGCTCACACAGGGGGGGAACCTCTACGGTCACCACATTGAGTCGATAATAGAGATCTTCCCGAAAATTCCCGTCCTGAACCTCTTGAGCCAAGTCACGATTCGTGGCGGCAATAATCCGGACATCGACCTGAATGGTATCCTCACCTCCAACCCGCTCCAACTCCTGCTCCTGAAGAACACGAAGTAACTTGACCTGCATGGCCTGGCTGGTCTCACCAATCTCGTCCAGGAACAGAGTGCCGCCATCAGCCTGGACAAACTTGCCCTCGCGCTTGCGATCAGCACCGGTAAAAGCACCTTTTTCATGACCAAAAAGCTCGGACTCAAGTAAGCTTTCAGCCAAAGCTGCGCAATTAACCTTTATAAACGGCTCACTGCTGCGCTCACTATTCTGATGAAGTTCTGCAGCCACCAGTTCCTTTCCAGTACCAGACTGCCCGGTAATCAGCACAGTGGCCTCGGTGGGAGCCACATAAGAGATCATCTCGAGAACCTCAGCCATGGCAGGTGAGGAACCAATAATGGAACTGCTGATCACAGGGGTTTGTTCTTCAGGGGGACGCTGTTTCTTCTCTGCTACCTGATGATGATCAAGAGCCCTTTGCAGGGTCAGACGTAAACGATCAAAATCCAGAGGCTTGGTCAGGTAATCGTGAGCTCCGTGTTTGATCGCATCAACCGCCGCATCCACCGAAGAATAGGCGGTCATAATCACCACGGGCAGGGCCGGGTCCAGTTCATGAATCCTGCGAAAGGCTGCGATGCCATCCATACGAGCCATGCGCACATCCATGAGCACAGCATCGTACGATCCCTTTTCCACGGCCGCCACAGCGGTCTGGCCATCATCAGCCTCAACGCATTTCCACCCCCACTCACGAAACATGGAGCAAAGCATAAAGCGATGAACCTGTTCATCGTCCACCACCAGGATGGTCACCTGTCTTGCAGATCCGGCCACTGTTCCTCCCGCTGTCTGTCTACTATGAGCGGATACGCTCAAGGACCCAGGCCATATTCTCACCCAGAACACGCATGGTCTTCATGCCTTCTTCATCGCTGGCCACCTCTTCTTTTTCCCGCCCGATACCGATGTTCCAATAAGAAGAGCCCACCACGATCATCTGACCAATCAGGAAAAAATTATTGATGGAATCAAAGACGCGCATGGCTCCGGCCCGGCGAACTGCCACCACTCCGGCGCCCGCCTTTCGCTTGAACAGATCACCATTGGCCCGGCTAACCATGCCGCAGCGATCGATCAGGGCCTTGGTCTGAGCGGAGATATCGGCAAAATAGGTGGGTGAGCCAAGCAGGATCCCGTCGGCCTCCTTCATTTTCTCCACACACTCATTGATACAGTCATCGTCTACGGCGCAGCGGCCATCCTTTTTCTCAAAACATTTGTAGCAGGCAATACAACCATGAATCTTTTTACCGGCCAGCTGGACCAGCTCTGTCTCAACTCCGGCCGCCTCAAGTTCGGCCAGGGCTGTTTTCAGAAGAAGAGCGGTATTCCCGTCCTTGCGGGCACTGCCACTAAAAGCCACAACTTTCATTTCAATCTCCCTGTCATCAAATCTTTCGACTGAGCACCGGAAAGGTGCTGAACAATATCTCTTCCATCTTCCTAGAAATTACCTCAGAACGCAACAACTTCCTGCAAGAAAAACGCGGATGTAACTAGATCAGATTCAGCAGTCCTCACCAACTATCAACGTTCATCCCTGCAACCCTGAAAAACATGGCTTCAAACCTCCTCGACCATCGGACGCCAATTACAATAAACACCATCGCGCACGAACAGAAAACTAATCACATTTATGTAAATTTTAATACAGATACCCACACACAAACGTAATACAATTCATCCAAGACAACGGTCACAAATAAGAAAAACTAAACATAACATATACAATTCCAGACAGTTATATGAAAAAAAATAAAACAGGCACAGTTCTGGCTAAAAGAATCGCAACAGGCAGAGAAGAAGCCATCAAGGCATTCAATCGTAACCAAAAGGAGAATCTATCATGAAAAAGATTGAAGCAATTATCCAGCCCTTCAGGCTCGATCCGCTCAAAGAAGCCCTGCACGAACTGGGCGTCTTCGGAATGACGGTCAGCGAAGTCCGAGGCTTTGGCCGCCAGAAAGGGCACAAAGAGGTTTACCGTGGTGCTGAGTACATGGTCGACTTCATTCCCAAAATCAAAGTTGAAATTGTTATTGCCGGCGACATGGCCGACAAAGTCGTTGAGACCATTCGTGAAAGTGTCAAAACCGGCAAAATTGGCGACGGCAAGATCTTTGTCCTGCCGGTGGAAAGCGTCTGCCGAATCAGAACCGGCGAAACCGGCGAGGAGGCAATCTAGACATGAACATGGATGCTATCAATTCAAGCAACAAGGAGTTACCAATGAAAAAGTCAATCGCGCGTAAAGCGGCCTTGCCTTTCTTTACGGCCCTGCTGGCCATTCCAGGAGTGGCCCTGGCGGAAGAAGGTGCAGCAGAAATAACCGGGGCGGCTGCAATGTATGTTGCCAATAACACCTGGATGCTGGTTGCCGCCTTTCTGGTTTTTGTCATGCATCTCGGTTTCGCCTCCCTGGAGGCTGGAATGACTCAGGCTAAAAACACAGTCAACATCCTTTTTAAAAACACAGCCATTATCGCCATTGGCCTTCTGACCTACGCCATGGTTGGCTTTAACCTCATGTATCCCGGAGATTTTTCCATTGCCGGCTTTTTTGGCTTTGCAGGTTTTGGGATTGCTGCACCTCCCGGTGATGCGGGTGGTATTGCCTATGCTGGTGGCGCCTACACCTACTGGACTGACTTCATCTTTCAGGCAATGTTCGCTGCAACGGCCGCAACAATTGTTTCCGGTGCCGTAGCCGAACGCATTAAACTCCATTCATTCCTGATTTTTTCCGTCATCTATGTTGCCTTTATATACCCATGGCTCGGCAGCTGGAAATGGGGCGGAGGCTGGTTGGACGCTAAAGGCTTCTATGATTTTGCTGGATCAACTCTGGTCCACTCTGTTGGCGGCTGGGCCGCTCTGGCTGGTGTCATGCTGCTTGGACCACGCCTGGGCAAATATGTCGGTGGTAGAATTAAGCCGATTATGGGTCACAACATGCCACTTGCAACCATCGGTGTCTTTCTCCTTTGGCTTGGCTGGTTCGGTTTTAACGGTGGTTCTGTTCTTTCTGCTGACCCCGGCCTGGTATCCTTTGTTTTTGTCACAACGTGTCTGGCTGCTGCAGCCGGTATTGTCGGCGCCATTATGTTGAGCTGGATCCTGCAGAAAAAACCTGATCTGACCATGGCTCTCAACGGTTCACTGGCCGGCCTGGTTGGTATTACTGCCGGTGCAGATGTTGTCACCGTTATGAGCTCTGTTGTGATCGGATTTATTGCAGGCCTACTGGTTGTGGCCTCTGTCATGACAATCGATCGGATCAAACTTGATGATCCAGTTGGCGCTATTTCCGTACATCTCGTCTGCGGTATCTGGGGTACCCTGGCTGTCGGTATTTTCAGCGCTGATCACTCTTTTATGATCCAGTTACTGGGCGTAGTTTCATATGGTATTGTCTGTTTTCCCGCTGCATTCGCTCTCTTCCTGGCCCTCAAAGTCACCCTTGGCTTACGGGTTGACGAAGAAGAAGAACTCAAAGGTCTTGACGTTGGCGAACACGGCATGGAAGCCTACGGCGGCTTTGTCATCAACAAATCATAACATCACAAGAATCTGGAAGGAGACATAGCACCAACACCTCCTCCTTCCAGATTCAAAGATGAATTAAAAATGAACGTAACGACTAAAAAAACTCCCCGGAGTCCGCTCCGGGGAGAACAGTCGCATACCAGCTCAACACAAAAAGGAAAAGAGAACATCATGAAAAAGATCTACAAATCACTAGCAACAACACTCGCACTGGGGACACTAACCCTTGGGGTAACAGCCGCCCCGGTTTTCGCCGAGGAGGAAAAGATCACAGCTGACCTCACTGTCGGAGCATACAGCAAATATGTCTGGCGAGGCTATGAATTCAGTGACGACAGTCTCGTACTCCAGCCCTCTCTCACGGTAGGCTATAACGGTTTTGCCCTGAACATCTGGGGCAACCTCGACAGCGAAGAAACTCCAGTTTTTGCTGGGGCCGACGCTGAATCAAGCAGCTGGAACGAGACCGATCTCACCCTGTCCTACGACAGTTCCTGCAACTTTGCTGATTACGGCGCAGGCCTGATCTACTATGCGGTAGACGGTGCCCAGGACACCCAGGAAATATACTTC
>JACNLK010000016.1 GCA_014381505.1 Candidatus Desulfatifera sulfidica
TGAGGGTGACTCGGCAGGCGGTTCTGCCAAACAGGGTCGTGATCGGTCCATTCAGGCTATTCTTCCCTTACGTGGCAAGATCATGAATGTGGAAAAGGCCCGATTTGATCAGGTTCTCAATAGTGAAGAAATAAAAAATCTGATTGGCGCACTGGGTTGCGGTATTGGCAAAGAAGAGTTTGATCTTGAAAAGCTTCGGTATCATAAAGTTATTATCATGACAGATGCCGATGTGGATGGTGCTCATATCCGTACTTTGCTGCTCACCTTTTTTTATCGGCAGATGTTGCCGCTGGTTGAGGGAGGTTTTGTTTATATTGGACAACCACCCCTCTATCGATTGGGACGCGGCAAACGTGAGCAGTACTTTCTTGAGGAAGAAGACCTGAGTGAACATCTTTTTACTGATGCTTCCCAGGCCATGACTGTTACAACAAAGGATGAACGAAAATTAGAATTAAAAAATGAGACCCTTAAGGAATTACTCAAAAAACTTTCAGGTTACCAAAAAATAGTTGCCTATCTTTCACGGATGAATATATGGGAAGATATGCTTTATTTTCTCCTGAGTAACAATGTTACCACCGCCGATCAGTTTCAGGATGAGTCCTTTTTAAAGAATTTAACAGAGAAACTCATGGGCCCGGATTTAATTATTGGTAACAGTCGTTGCTGTCGCTGGCGTCCCAACTGTTATGAAGTTGATATTGCCATGCGTGGAAAGGTACAGGTCATGGTAACCCTTGGACCACAAATTCCACTGATCAACGAATACCGGACAGCGTTGAGCTTTTTTGCTTCAATCAAAGAACTGTTGCGTTGCGAATTTACCCTGACCAAGACGACCAAAAGTGGCCAAATTCAGGAATTCAATGTTGCTGATTGGCAAACCCTTCTTCAGCTCGTTCGTTCCGAAACTCTCAAAGGTGGTCATCTCCAACGTTATAAAGGTCTGGGTGAAATGAATCCTGAGCAACTTTGGGAGACCACAATGAACCCAACAAACCGGGCTCTTGTTCAGGTTACTATTAATGACGCGGAACAGGCTGATGATGTTTTTACAACTCTCATGGGCGATAAGGTAGAACCCCGTCGTGAATTTATTCAAAATCATGCGTTGGAAGTAACCGCTCTTGATATTTAAAATACGGGATATTGCAACCTGCTTTTCCCGCTTGGTGTGATTTAAAGGACTGATCAGAATCTATGACCACAGAAAACGAACAAATCGGCACAATTTCCATTGAAAAGGAGATGCAGAAATCGTATCTCGACTACGCAATGAGCGTCATTATTGGCCGGGCCCTGCCCGATGTCCGTGATGGCCTCAAACCAGTACATCGTCGAGCACTTTTTGCCATGCGTGAACTGGGGGTTTTTCATAATCGCCCCTTTGTTAAGTCAGCCAGAATTGTTGGTGATGTGATTGGTAAGTATCATCCACATGGTGATACAGCTGCATATGATACCATTGTTCGCATGGCTCAGGATTTTTCCATGCGCTATCCTCTGGTGGATGGGCAGGGTAACTTCGGCAGTATGGACGGTGATTCACCAGCGGCCATGCGTTATACCGAGGCCAGAATGACCAAAATCGATCAGGAGATTGTTGCTGATCTGGAAAAAGAGACCGTCGATTTTATTCCCACCTACGACAACTCCATGACCGAACCCTCGGTCATGCCCAGTAAAATTCCTGCGTTACTGGTCAATGGATCTTCGGGTATTGCTGTGGGTATGGCTACAAATATTCCACCTCACAACCTCACCGAGATCATGGATGGCCTGATTTCCATGATTGACACTCCGGGACTCACCATCCATGAGTTGATGGAGACCATCACCGGTCCTGATTTTCCCACCGGTGCAATGATTTGCGGGCGCACCGGGATCCGTGAGGCCTATGAGACAGGTCGCGGCGGGGTCATGATGCGCTCAAAAACCCACATTGAAAAAATCAAAGGCAGTGCTAACCGAGAAGCCATTATTGTCACGGAGATCCCTTATCAGCAAAACAAGGCAACCTTGGTGACTAAAATTGCCCTGCTGATCAAGGACAAAAAGATCAGTGGGATTTCAGAGGTCCGTGATGAGTCAGATCGTCAGGGTCTGCGTATAGTTATCGAACTGAAAAAAGATGAGGTCGCTGACATCATCTTGAATCAGCTTTACAAGATGACCCCATTGCAGCGTTCCTTTGGTGTGATTCTCCTGGCTATTGTGAATAATCGACCTGAGGTCCTCAATCTCAAACAGATCCTTGAACATTTTATCCAACACCGCAAAACAGTGGTCTATAAACGGACCGCCTTTGAATTACGCAAGGCTGAAGAAAAGGCCCATCTTCTGGAGGGGCTCAAGATTGCCATCAGTAACCTGGATGAGGTGGTCGCCTTAATCAGGTCGGCTCAAAATCCAGCTTTGGCCAAAGCTCAGCTCATTGAGCGTTTTTCCTTAAGCGAGATCCAGGCTCAATCCATTCTTGATATGCGTCTGCAACGCTTAACCGGCCTTGAAAGAGACAAAATAATCAATGATTATAATGAAATAATCAAACTGATCGAGTGGCTGAATAAGATTCTGGGTGATGAACTTCTGGTCATGCAGATTATCCGTGATGAGTTTGTCGAGATCAGGGATATGTACGGTGACGAGCGCCGAACCGAGATCATTGATGCTGTAGATGAGATTCTGCCCGAAGATATGATCACCCCTGAGGAGATGGTGGTCACCGTCACTCATTCCGGTTATATCAAGCGCAATCCTGTCAATCTCTACCGGAGCCAACATCGAGGCGGTAAGGGCGTGCGTGGCGTGGCGAACATTGAAGAAGACTTTGTTTCCAACCTCTATGTGGCCTCAACCCTGGATACCTTCCTCTTTTTTACTAACCATGGAAAGGTTTTCTGGCGAAAGGTTTATCAATTACCATTGGCTGGGCGCACCGCACGCGGTAAGGCGATCGTTAACCTTCTCAACCTGGCTGAGGGTGAACGGGTGGCGGCAATCTTACCGGTTGCAGATTTCAGTGATGAGGGCGGTGAGCGTACCATTCTTATGGTCACTCGCTCAGGTCGTGTTAAGCGAACCAGTCTGAAAGAGTTTAACCGTCCATTAAAGAAAGGAAAACGAGCTCTGACCATTAACGAGGGTGATGAGATCATTGGTGCCCACCTGCTCAGTGGTGATGATACCGTATTCCTGATCTCCAAAAAAGGGATGTCCATTCGTTTCCATGAGTCTGATGTTCGCGTTATGGGCCGAACGGCAGCTGGAGTCAAGGGTATTCAACTGGGTGAAGGTGATGCGGTAGTTGGAGCCATGGTTCTGTCTGGTGATGCGCCTATTTTTACTGTAACTGAAAATGGTTACGGTAAACGAAGCCCTGTTGATGAATATCGGATTCAATACCGTGGCGGGAAGGGAATAATTGCCATTAAATCCAGCGAACGGAACGGTGATGTTCTTGGGGCTATGCAGGTTGAAGACCAGGATGAGGTTATGTTGATTGCAGATTCCGGCAAGATGATCCGCATGCCTCTCAAAAATGTGCGGGTTATTGGTCGAACGACCCAAGGTGTGTGTCTCATAAACCTGGAAGAAAATGAGCGAGTGGTGGGGATGGATCAACTTGCCGCTGATGATTCTGAAGACGAAGAACAGGTAGATGAATAACGGCATTCCGCAACAGATTGCTGTCATCGGAGCAGGGTCTTGGGGTACAGCAATAGCCGGTCTTTTGGCCGGTAAGGGGATCAGTACCCTGCTGTGGGGTCATCGGCCTGAACATGTGGCAGCCTTGACCCGGGAGCGTGAAAATAAACGTTACTTGCCTGGATTTATCTTTCCTGAAAAACTGAGGCCCATCGCTGATCTGGTTGACGTTTGTGACTGTTCCGTGGTCTGTATGGTTGTCCCATCCCATGGGTATCGACAGGTTTTTACTGATCTGCTCCCCCATCTTCAGCCGGGAACAACTGTTATTTCGGCGGTCAAGGGTATTGAAAACCAGTCTCTCATGACCATGACTCAGGTTATGGCTCAGGTTATGACCGAGGCTACGGCTGGGTCAAACCAGCAGAGTCGTCAAATAGAGCTGGCTGTACTTTCAGGCCCTTCTTTTGCCAAGGAAGTGGCCCTGAATCTTCCCACGGCTGTAACCATTGGTTGCCGCAATTCAGAGAAGGCCGTGCAGCTCCAACAGACATTTGTGACTGACACTTTTCGTGTTTATGGCAGTAATGATCTCATTGGCCTGGAAATCAGCGCTGCTCTGAAAAATATTGTGGCCATTGCTGCCGGTATTTGTGACGGTCTCGGGTTTGGTCTTAACAGTCGTGCCGCCCTGATCACCCGTGGTCTGGCAGAAATGACCCGCCTGGGGGTTAAAATGGGTGCCGATCCCCAAACCTTTTTTGGGCTCAGCGGTCTTGGTGATCTGGTTCTTACATGTACTGGAGATCTCAGCCGGAACAGAACTGTGGGTCTTAAGCTCGGTCAGGGTAAAAAACTGTCACAAATTCTCGAGGATATGGAGATGGTTGCGGAAGGGGTCAAGACCACACGCAGTGTTCATGGTCTGGCCGCAAAACTGGAAGTTGAAATGCCGATTCTGGAGCAGGTTTACCAGATTCTTTATGAGGATAAGGATTGCTCCACAGCGGTCATGGACCTCCTCACTCGTGATCTCAAACAAGAGTAATCAGGAACACTCTTCTGGGTGTGTGTGTGCATTAAAAAACCGATATTCACCAGGTGAGGCTACCTTGAGGAATATCGGTTTTGTCGTATAAAGAGAACAGAGAGTACGGTTGCTGTATTTTCCTTATTTTGACCAGTCGTTATGCTCAAATTCTTCGTGATCTGGTTTGGGAGGTTTTTCTTCAAAGAGTCTTTGTTCGAGCCATTTGAGTACCTTGTCAAATTCAGCAGTCAACTCGGCCATTGCCAGGCCACGGTGGCTGACGAGGTTTTTTTCTTCCATGTTACATTCGGCAAATGTCTTGCCCAGACCCTCATGATAAAAGACAGGATCGTATCCAAAACCACTGTTGCCCCGTTTTTCATCAATGATGACCCCTTCACAGCGCCCTTCATAGGTGAGTGCCGGCCCGGAAGGTACGGCGACAGAGAGTACGCACTGAAAAGCAGCCTTGCGATTGCTTTTCCCCTTAAGCGCCTCTAACAGTTTGTTGCAGTTTTCATCATCTGTGGCATTTTCACCGGCGTAACGGGCCGAGTAGACCCCGGGCGCCCCGTCAAGTGCCTCAACCACAAGACCTGAATCGTCGGCAATAGTCGGCAGACCCAAAACCCGTGCGGTCTGGTGCGCTTTTTTGTAGGCATTGTCGTCAAAAGTTTCCCCATCTTCAACGACAGGTGGAATGGGGCCAAAGTCGGCCAGAGAACGAATTTCGACTGGAAAATCTTTGACCATTTCCCGAAATTCTTTAATTTTGTTGGCGTTTGTGGTTGCCAGAACAATGATTGATACCATGCTGTTGTTCCCTTTTATTATTTAAAAAATTAAAAACGATTGCGATATTATTGCTGAACGCTTTTGCATGAAGCTGCGCAGGGGGGATACCCCTGTTTAATCTTCCTGGTGGCTGTCCAGCTGACCCATATTTTTCTTTTTCTTCCGGAGCAGCTTATCATAGCGTTCCTGCTCACTATATATACAGCCGCAATAAGCTTGTCGATATAAATTCTTTTCAATCGACCGATCAATGCCCACTTGCCAGCCCTCTCTGAAATCGGCATAGTAGAATGGAATTTCGTATTTCTCTGCCATCTCCTGGCCCAGGGCACGGATTGTAGTATGATTTTGATAGCGACTGTAGAGCAGGGTGGTGGAAAATGCTCCGGCTCCCAGTTCACGGGCCTTGATTGCCGTTCGTTCAAGGCGTATCCTGTAACAGAGTTGGCAGCGTCGGTGTTCATGGAAGACGACTCGGCGCAGGTAGTCGGTGAGGCCGTATTCCTTTTCATAATGAATGTCTATTTTTTCCTGTTCAGCCAGTTCTCTGACCCCGCCCATCCTTTTTTTGAATTCACGATACGGGTGGATATTTGGGTTGTAGAAATAACCCACAACCTCCATGCCACTTTCACGGAGCAGAGGCAGCGGATAGGTTGTGCAGGGACCGCAACAGATGTGGAGGAGTAGTTTCATTTGACCGTGATCTTGTATTGTTTTGGGTCGATATGGTAGCTGTGGATTTTATAGTTGATAATCCTGAGGCTGGTATCCAGGCTTTTGGCTGCCCGTGTCTGGTTGCCGTTGTTCTGTTTCAGAGCTTCGATGATCAGGTCTTTTTCAAAATTCTCCACTGCTCCAGCCAGCGACATGAGTTGCTCACCATTGATTGATTCCGGGCTCTGCAGGGTTGGTGGAAGGTGAATGCTTTTGATGGTATCGTCATCACAAATCAGCACCGCTCGTTCCATGCAGTTTTGCAGTTCGCGGACATTTCCCGGCCAGTGGTATTGGATGAGTAAATCGATGGCTGGTGTGGATATCCGTTTAATTGTTTTGTTGTTTTCCTTGTTGAACAGGTCGAGAAAATACTCGGCCAAAAGGAGAATGTCGGTGCGTCGTTCCCGTAGAGGCGGCATGTAGATGGGGAAGACGTTGAGTCGGTAGTAGAGGTCTTCGCGGAAAGAACCTTCTTTTACGGCCTGTTCCAGATCACGGTTGGTGGCTGCTACCAGCCGGACGTCACAGGAGATTGATGTGTTTGAACCGAGTCGCTGGAAGTTTCTCTCCTGAACAACATGTAAGAGTTTGATCTGGACTGATGGACTGATCTCACCTATTTCATCAAGGAACAGGGTTCCTCCGTTGGCTTGTTCAAATCGGCCGATTTTTTGTTCTGTGGCCCCGGTAAAGGCTCCTTTTTCATGGCCAAAAAGCTCGCTTTCGAGCAGGGTCTCGGGCAGAGCTGAGCAGTTGACGACCATGAAAGATTGATCACGACGACGGCTGTTGTAATGCAGGGCTTTTGCCACCAGGGTTTTACCGGTTCCGGACTCGCCCCGGAGCAGGACTGTGGCTGTGGAGTCCACAACCCGGTGGGCCATTTCAAAGACCTCCTGCATCCGGCTCGAATTGCCGATGATGTCGGTGATGCGGTTTTTACCAGAAAGCTCACGTTTGAGTTTCTGGTTTTCGCTCCGCAACTCTTTTGTTTCCTGGTTGACAATCTGAATACGTTGGGCCGTTTGGGCGATCAGACTGCTGAGGATGGTGAGAAAGCGCAGATCTGCTTCGGCCTGATCCAGACCATTTTCGTAAACCCGGTCTATGCTGAGGGCTCCTATCACCTGTTTTCCGCTCTGGATGGGAACGCAGATGAATGAGCCCCTTTGTTTGACCTGGTCACCTCGTGCCCTGGTCTTGTTTAGAAACAACGGCTCATCGCTTATTTGAGGGACAATGATTGGATCGCCGGAGGCCACAACTCGCCCGGTGATGCCTTCACCAATCTGATATTGTCCGCGTTTGCGGTTTTCGGCGGTCAGGTTGTGTGCCACTTCAATTTCCAGTTTACCTGTTATCGGGTTGACAATTGAGACCGTACCGTTGGTCATAAGTTTGAGATCGGCCAGGGTTTGCATGGCCTTATCCAGGCAATCCCGCAGGTCAGTTGCCGAGGCGAGTTCCTTGGTGATCTCATAGAGGCAGGTCAGATCCTGGAGGTCTACTGAAAGGTCGTTTGATGTATCCATATATATTGAGTCAGGGGCAGGTTTCTATGGGGCTTGTGGATGGGTTGATTCTTTTTTGTCGTATAGTGCGTATTGTAACCGATTGACGGGCTGGTTTCATGTAAAGTTTACGAATTTGTGTTTTCTTGCGGTGGCGTCCGGTTTTGAATGAATTTCCGTTGATAGCAGCCCTGTTAAAGAGCTGAGCTATGCGGACTTTTCGCTCATTGGGTTATAATATGGTTGTTGGGGTTTATCGGGGAAAATGAACGTCTTTTATGAATACTGTCCTGTTGCTTGCAATCAGTATTTTTGGAGTACAGTGAGTCCCCCTGTTTGTTGACAGTTTTTGATCGAGGTGGTAAAAGGTTGTGACGTAAGTTCTGGAGGAATGGCCGAGTGGTTTAAGGCGGCGGTCTTGAAAACCGTTGTACGAAAGTACCGTGGGTTCGAATCCTACTTCCTCCGCCATATTTGGAGAGGTGACCGAGAGGCCGATGGTGCTCGCCTGCTAAGCGAGTGTGGGGGTTAGACTCCACCGAGGGTTCGAATCCCTCCTTCTCCGCCAGAGTACAAAATTCCCTGTAGCCTATTGAGGTTACAGGGAATTTTTTTTTGCTTGTTCTGTGGCGTTGTTGGTGGATTACAGGAACTGTCTCTCCTTTTGTGGATTATGTCATTCCGCTCTTTCTTTTTATAATAGTGTCGTTTGCTGTGTCGGAATGGATGTCACACACGGTAGGTCGTTCTCCCACACGACACATCATCAAAAACGCAGCTATGCATTTGCTAACTTGTTCATTTGTGGGTCGATATGTTAAGTTTGAATTCGACCTTCTTTTCAAGGGTGATTTATAGTAATATTTTCATATTCTGAATGGAATTGTATATTTCAGCGTGCGTCAATTCAGTATCTTCGGTGGCACAATAGAGCAAATCTTTTCAACCCCTGCCTCAAACAAATCCAAGCGCCATGCAAGTCCCAGTCATTCTCATCAAGTACGATTCAAGCCCACAGGTGTCGTTCCTGAATGACCTGCCCCAGGATAATAATTTTCAAGTCCAGACCATCACAGATAAAAACAAACTGTTGGAGCAGTTGGGGCAAATCTCGCAAGCTGTTCTTTTTCTTGATTTTACATCCCCTGACTTGCAGCACCATCTGGATCTTCTTCGTCAGATCAATGGCGATTTTCCGAGCATTTTGATCATTGCTGTTCTGCCCCCGGAACGGGATGACATCCTGACCACCATTTTGCAAGAAAAAATCTTTTTTTATCTCCATGAACCATGTCATCCGGACGAGATCAGTCTGGCCCTGAATCGTGCAGCGACCCAGCTTCGGCATTGTCCACAGGCACAAGTAAAGGTAAAGAGCGACCATGGTTCTTTTCATGGTTTAATTGGTCAAAGCCCGCCCATGCGCCGTCTTTTTGATATGATCACTTTGGTGGCCGATGATGACTCCTCTACCGTGCTACTCCGCGGTGAGTCTGGAACCGGTAAGGAACTTGTGGCCAAGGCCATCCACGCCCAAGGTAGTCGCCGGGGAGGTAATTTTGTACCGGTCAACTGTGCCGCGATTCCCGATGATCTTCTGGAAAGCGAGCTGTTTGGGTACACCAAGGGGGCTTTTACCGGTGCCAATCAAAATAAAATTGGTCGTATTCAGCACGCTGATGGGGGAACCCTGTTTTTGGATGAGATTGGTGACATGAAACCCTCTCTTCAGGGAAAACTCCTGCGCGTCCTTCAGGAAAAAGAGTTTGAACCTGTGGGGGGGCTCAAGGCCTATTCAGTCAACACGCGAGTTATCGCGGCCACCCACTGTAACCTTGAGCGTCAGGTCGAAGAGGGAACCTTTCGTGAAGATCTCTATTATCGACTCAGTGTCATCCCTTTGACCCTCCCTCCCCTGCGCGATAAAAAAGAAGATATCCCTCTTCTTCTGGATACATTTATCAAGAGTTACGCCAAGCAACGATCACGACCTCCTCTCATCATCGGTCCCCAAATTATGGAGGCCTTGTTCAGTTATGATTGGCAGGGAAATGTGAGAGAGTTGGAAAATCTGGTCCAGTTCATGTCCGTTTTGTTTGCCGGTAAAAAAGTCCAACTGGATGATCTGCCAGATAAAATAAAAGATAGTTTTGCACCGGACAATCCCCCCGCCATCCCCACAGATTCCTGTGAATGCGCAAGTTGCCGGCCAGCCTTCACCGCTGGGGCACCTCTGGACTGGCATGAAGGCGAAGTCAACTTCAACGAACTGATCAGTGATTATGAAACCCAGTTAATCATTCGAGCTATGGAATTAGCCGCTGGGAATAAAAAAGAAGCCGCAAGACTTTTGGGATTAAAGCGCACAACCTTACTGGAGAAAATTAAAAAAAAGGAGCTGGTCTCAAACTGGGAAACTTAACGGGAGAGTCTCTTTTTCTCCCATCAAATTGGTGAAAGACCAAAATGGGTTTCCACCTTTGCACAAATATCTTCAGAAGAGGCCGGGGTTAACAGAATATCAAGCACCCCGTATTTAACAGCCTTGACAACTTTTGATTTGGTCCAGTCAGGTCCGGCGGCAATCAGAGGTAATGGGGTCGCCGATGCGATCTTGACAACGACTCCCATGGTTTGTTCCGAGACCTTTTCGCTGATCAGTAAAACGCCCCGTACCTGATCAGTTAAGGCGTCCTGGATTGACTCACCGAAGTCGATGGTCACAAATGTCAATCCATACTCAGATAAAGCTGCCTGTATTCTTTCTGCTTCTGGCAGATTATTGGTAACAAGAAGAATCTCCCGGCCATTCTGGCCAGATTCGTCCCCCACCGCTCCGGCATCGTCATTATTCAACGGCTGCAGAAATGGATCCTCGGGGAACAAAAAGAGGATTTCCCCCTGCGACTGT
Organism: Candidatus Desulfatifera sulfidica; assembly: GCA_014381505.1. Taxonomy (GTDB): domain Bacteria; phylum Desulfobacterota; class Desulfobulbia; order Desulfobulbales; family Desulfocapsaceae; genus Desulfatifera; species Desulfatifera sulfidica. The sequence continues at coordinate 10,622 of JACNLK010000016.1, forward strand.
TCTTCCTTTACAATTGGCATGGCTATTCGGCAGACCTTGTCGCCGGAGAGATATTGTTCCGGGTTAAAAACAGCATAGCCCTTACCGATCAACTCCTGTTTACCGACGTGCATCTGCCAGTCCTGGTTTATGCCTCCTCCGACGACTTTGTTCCATGCAGCAATATTAATTTTGGAAATCCACGAGCCTTCTGTGCACAGTGGCTCTTCGAGTACGAATCCCTCACCGAGAAGTTCACGTAAATCCTGCTGCATAAGAACCGCAAGATCTGGAAGGATGTCAATTGGGTGTGATTGTGTTGTCATCGTAAGCGGATAAATATTGCTTAAATTATGGGCCTGGGCACATGGAACGATACCCTGATTCCAGATAAGATGGACGTTCTTAACCCAGTAAGCCTGGAGTAGAAGGCGCCCCCTCTCTTTTTTTCTTATTATACCTGGTGGTCAAAGTGATTAACCAGAATAATAATCCGTCATAAGATCCAGCCCGATCATTCTTGCGACCCTCTCGCTGGGGGGTCTCAACCCCTTGCGGTACAACTGGCACAACACTTGCTTGCGTTTATGGAAGTATCAACAGAAACTATAATCCATGAACCGACAATTTTTTCTCATAATCTGCGGACTGATTTTGATCGTTCCCTTTATTTTTATGGAACCAGCAACAGAGTCTCAAAAATTGGTCATGTCTGAAAAAATAGGTAAAGTCGACCAGAAAGACAGTATTTAGATCTTTTTTAATTTTTCCGTTCCGGTGAAGCGCAAGCCTCATAAAGAGAAAAAAGACTTGAGCTGGACAGAGACCAGGTTCTCTTGTTTGAACCGCCAGGAACCTTGGATACGGATGATGGCATTGTCAAAATTTTGACTAAATGGCGTGCGCAGGGCATGACCTTGAGCCCCACTGACCAGGTCATACAGGGTTGCCTTAATGCATAGCCAGAGCCCCGTTGTAGCAATTATGATCAGCATTACTTGTGCTCACCGTTGCACGTGTTGATCGTTATTGAGGTGTTATTTCAGGGAGTTACAGGGTGAAGTTGAGTTAATCAGTGTACCCCCCTTATTCAGAAGGACGTAAATCATGGCCACTGAATCATCACAGACTCAAGGCGGTAGCTCCGCTGAGGACCCAAGATCTAATCCTGTGCGTCAGCAGAATATATTCGACAGGCTCGGACGGTGGCTGTTGTCTCGTAAGCTGGCAATCGTTGGTGTGGGCGTGATTTCTGTTCTGGTCTTCACCGTCTTGATTGTTCAATTTCGTACAGCTTCTTACCAGCTTCTGTATGCTAATCTGGCTCCGAATGACGTTGTATCAGTGGTCACCTGGCTTAAAGGGCAAAAAATTGACTATCAACTGAAGAATAACGATCGAAACATCTGGGTTCCAGCCGAACAGCTTCACGAGACTCGTCTTAATCTTGCGGCAATCGGCCTGCCCTCACAAAGCAGTGTGGGGTTTGAAGTCTTTGATAGGCAAAGTTTTGCCCTGACGGATTTTGTCCAGAAAATAAACTACACCCGCGCTCTGCAAGGGGAGCTGGGGCGAACAATCACAGCACTGGACCCTGTGAAATCAGCTCGTGTCCATTTAGCCCTTCCTGAAAAACGACTCTTGGAAGAGCAGCAGCAAGATGCAACTGCTTCAGTTATTGTCACCCTGGTTGCCGGACGCTCACTGGATCAGGATCAAGTGAAAGGAGTCATTCACCTTGTGGCCGGTTCAATAACTGGTCTGAATGCTGACCACGTCACTGTAATCGACTCAGGTGGTAACGTTTTAAATCATGGACTTGGAAAACATGATGATGGGAGATTTTCAACAGATGATCTCGCGTACCAACAACAGGTGGAGCAGCGCCTGGAGCTCCGGGCACAGGAGTTACTTGATAAAGCAGTAGGTGAAAATAACAGTTTGGTTCGTATCACCGCGACCCTTGACTTTGCTCGAACAGAGGAGACTCAAGAACGCTTTGACAGTGAAGAGCCGGTCATTCGAAGTGAGCAGGGACAGGAAGAACGTGGCATGGCAGTTGGTGGCGGCGGTATTTCAGGTGTTGCAAGCAATGCCCCGGTGGGCCAGGATCAGAACGGAGTGTTTCCTGGCTCCATATCCCGAACGATCAAAACCGTGAGCAGAACAACCAAGTCGGTTGGGAATGTTACCAATCTTTCAGTTTCTGTCCTTGTGGCCGACAAGCTCATTGAGGTCACAGAGACCAGCCCAGAGTCTAAGGAATCTCGCAGCACCGAGGAGCTTGATGCCATTGGTGACATGATCGCAACGGCCATTGGGCTTCAGCCCAAGCGTGGTGACCAAATCAATATTGTTTCACTTCCATTCATCCCGGCTGCTGTGCCTCCTGTGGTTGAATTTGAGCCCATGCCATCGACTCTGCTCTACGATGCTCTACCAGCTATCAAGATCGTCCTGATTGCTGTGGGTTTCATTTTGGCCTACTTTTTTTTAATCAGACCCCTGATTAAAAAAATGAGCATGCAAGTGGTTCAGCACCATAAAACTGTCCCTGAACTTCAACGAGAACAGAGTATCAATCAAGCGGCAATAAATAAGCCGCAAGAAGTGATCCCGGATTCCACTGTACGACTTCGAAGAGAAGTCATGAGCGATGAACGCCTAACCTCTTACATCATCAAAAACTGGATTCAGGAGAGATAACACCCCATGAGCGCCCCCCCCCTTACCGGCCCTAATAAAGCTGCAATCCTTCTCCTCAGTCTGAGTGAAGAAGAAGCTGCCAAAGTGCTCAAGGAGTTATCCGATGACGAAATTCGTCAGGTTACTCGCATTATGGCGAGCATCGATTATATCCCGGAAGAGACCCAAAACAGAGTCCTGCAGAATTTTGTTGAATCGAGACAAAAGTTCTCTGGTCTCTTGGTAAAAGGTGATGCCTTTACAAAAAACGCAATCACGGCCACCAATGAAGGTGAGCGAACAGACAGGCTTTTGGAGCAATTTATCTTTGGTACAGAGTCCCGCCCTTTGGAGAGCATCGCATTAATGCCGCCGCGCATGGTAGCTGATCTGTTGTCAAACGAGCATCCCCAAACGGTGGCCCTGGTCTTAGCCACACAGGAGGTACAACACGCCGGTGAGGTTATCTTGAACCTCCCTGAATCCATCCGCTCTGACGTGATGTACAGGATTGCCAAAATCGAAAAAATATCGCCTGAGGTGATCACTCGCATTGAAGATGCTCTGTACCGAGAGATCGGTCTGGTTGTCGCCAAAGAACAAAAACAGGTTGGCGGAATCGACAAGGTGGTTGATCTGCTCGGAACCATGAAAAATAACCTGGATCAAAACATTCTTGATGCGATGGATGTCGTCGATCCCGACCTGGTTGAAGAAATTAGAAAAAAGTTGTTCACCTTTGAGAATCTGATTGAACTTGATACCCGCTCATTACAGACTATTTTACGTGATATTGATAATGACACCTTGACCAAGGCCTTGAAAACGGCATCGGAAGAGGTGCGTGCCAAAATCTTTGCCAATATCTCAAACCGTGCAGCTGCGATGATCCAGGATGACCTTGAAGTAATTGGCCTTATTCGCCTCTCAGAGGTTGCATCACACCAGCATAAGATAATTAAAGCAGCGCTTCGCCTTGAAGCTGAAGGGAAAATATCCCTTGGTGGAGGAGGCGATAATCTTGTTTGAATTTTGTGTGAATTTCCAATATCTTATGGCTATCTTTTTCCTTGTTGATCGAGAAGGGAGTGACGCAAAATCTGCTTCAACATTGTCTTCTCTTGGTCCTGGCTGCATGGGCCGGATTCGAGACTTAGTTTTACTGATTGTTGGCAATAAAACGTATGCTGAGCTCCAGAATGTTGAAGGGAAAAAACAGCTTAAAGGTGAGATCTTAGCCAAGATCAATGGTTCATTCCAGACTGGCGAGATCAAGGTCATCTATTTTACCAACTCTGTCATCCAATAACTGAGGGCTATGGTGGAACCACTTCTAACCAAAGATGAGATTGCCGATCTCCTGGGTGTCGTTCAGCAAGAAGGGCAAGGTACTCCTCAGCCTTCAGAGAAAAAGACTTCGGGTACGACAGCTCCCGTCCGCGAGTTCAATCTCTTTCAGCGCAATAATGTCGCTGACGGGCAACGACGTTTGCCAAATCTTGATGTCATTCTGGATAGTTTTGCTCAAACGTTGTCTGTCTCTCTGACCAATCAGCTCCAGCGGACCTTTCAGATTCTACCGCAGTCCATCGACGCCATGACTTTTCGTCAGTATATGGAAACGAGAGAGAATGGGGTTGCTACCGGAGTATTGCAACTCGCGCCGCTCAAAAATGGAGCCTTGCTCTCTTTCACCCCAGGGCTCTCGTTTGCCATAATTGAGATTATGTTCGGGGCCGCCTTAAATGTTACCCCGCTGGAGCTTAAACGAAAACTGACAACCATTGAGATGCATGTCCTGCACTCGGTGATGACAAACGTCTGCACGGAGTTTGACAAGTCCATGGAGGCGATCATTCCCCTCAAATCATCGGTGATCAAGATTGAAAGCGATCCCAGCCTTCTCTCAATCACTGATCCTGAAGCCGAGGTGTTGATCGGCCGCTTCACCGTTGGAATCGGCAGTATCAGCGGTACAATGGAAATCATCTTTCCTCTGTCGACCTTTGAGCCGCTGCGTGAACAGTTCAAAAATCTGCTCAAGAGTAATCGTGCCACACATGGTGGGTGGGCCGACCATATTGCCGAGGATGTTGTGGAAATGCCCCTGACTCTCATTGCCCAGTCTGGCGAACTCTCCTTGCCTGTCCGAAAAATACTGGACATGAAAGTGGGAGACATCATCGATATTGATTATGACCCCATCGCCCCACTCAAGGTTCTCGTGGAAGATCGATTAAAGTTTTTTGCCGTTTCCGGAGTTCACAATAAGAAAAAAGTCATCCACCTGACCGGAGTCTATGAAAAAGGAGCCAGACATGGCAGAATATCAAGATAGTCCTCAAAATTCTCGCCCCAACTCTGAGGAGATTCAAGAGCTGCTGGACAATCAACAGAAGCCGGCAACTTGCCCCAAAGATCCCAAACCCGCGTCCGCAGTTTCATCTGAGCGGGGTCTTGATTTCCTTTACGACATACCCCTGCAGGTTTCAGTTGAAGTGGGGCGCAGCAAGATCCTGCTGCGCGATCTTTTAGAGATGGGTGAGGGGTATGTGATCGAATTGGATAAACTGGCCGGTGAACCATTGGATCTGTATGTCAACTCCCGTCTGATTGCCCGTGGCGAGGTTGTAATGGTCGGTGAGAAGTTCGGCATCCGTTTGACCGACCTGGTCAGCCCTTCTGATCGAATGGAGAATCTGGGCCAATGACCATGCCATCACGACTACAGGCTTTGTGTTTATTCTTTAGGGTACTTTGAAAAAATAGGATTTTCATTCAAGATCAAGGCGCGCGAAAAATTTTACCGCAGGCATATAGTCGATATTCAATGCACTCATAAGATGCTATACTCATACATCACTAACGGCCAGCGAGTCTCAGAAGATATCATCGCGGCTGAACGAGAGACCTTGATCGATCTGATCATGACACCTGAAACAGAGATATTCCATGCCTGATATGACACCCAACAGCCAGCATGACCAAGCAACGACTCTCCGGTCAACAAATGACAAAATCGAGCTCCCCGGTGCCCGATCCATCACCCGTGTCCATGCGATTACCAGCGGTAAAGGCGGAGTCGGTAAAACGGCGCTCACGGTTAACACTGCCGTTTCTTTAGCCAAACGAGGCAAATCGGTTTTGATCCTTGACGCTGATTTGGGACTTGCCAATGTCGATATCGCACTTGGCCTGATTCCCCCTTACAATCTCAATCACTTTTTCTCGGGAGAACAGGAGTTGAATGATATTGTGGTTGAAGGTCCACATGGAATTAAAGTCCTGCCCGCCGGGTCTGGTATCCAGAGCTTCATCCGTCTCAACTCAGAACTTAAGATGCGTCTGATTGATGGCCTTGAGCAGCTCAACAGCCATTTTGATTTTGTCCTTATTGATACGGAGGCCGGGATCTCTGACAACGTGGTCTACTTCAATACGGCGGCACAGGAAATTCTGGTGGTCACCACTCCTGAACCCACGTCCATTACTGATGCCTACGCATTAATGAAACTTCTCTCGACACGCTACCACGAGAAACGTTTCAACCTCGTGATCAATCAGGTTGAAAGCGATGAAGACGCCCTTGATGTATACCGTAAGTTGACCATGGTCGCTGGGCGCTATCTCGATATTTCAATCGATTTCCTTGGCTCAATCCCCGCTGACAAGCAGATGGTTCAGGCCATCCGCAAACAACAGCCCCTGGTGGAGTTTGATCCTGAATCAGCCACGAGCAGCGCCTTTGCTGATCTTGCCGAACTTCTTATCAACAGTCATCCCAGTCGTGACCCCAAGGGCAGTGTCCAATTTTTCTGGCAGAAGCTTCTTAACTGTGGAGGAGACGGATCACCATGACCTATCCTCCTACCATATTCCGGAAGACAGATCAAAACTGATCACGGACCATCTTTAGGCTACCTTAAAAATGAGAATACTCGGTTAAGTCGTTGTTATGAAAACGACATGAGGAAATAATGAGAGCTTCAAAGAAGAAAATACGATCAAGCCTTTAAGTTGAATGCTGTAAACCTTAAAAACCCCACACCAGTGAGCGTTTGATCCACCCTTCAACGCCGGATTTATGCCGGACTTTGACCCACCCTTTTGTCTGCTTGACTGTGCGGAAAACCACTCCGTAATAAGCCTTCCCCACGATCCGGTAATTAGTTCCCGGGCCGGAGCGGATATTGACCGTCTTGTTTTTGTTGCGCAGGGCTTTGATGACCATGTGCCCTCTTTTCTTGAGCAGATCGCGGTGCACCCAGCCGGTATCGTTTTCGAAATCCTGAACCTTGACCCACTGGCCTTTGCGGCTGAGAACCCTGAGTGGCAGCCCCTGTCCGTATTCATACTTGACCCGGTATTTGCTTCCCGGGCCGGAGCGAATATTAACCTTGTCCCCGTTAATACTCAACATTTCGGCCTGGACATGACTAACCATGAAGATCAATACCATGGTTAGGCTATACACTAGGATTTTCGCTCGACTGCTCATCTGTTGATTAATCTCGTGTTGGTGTTTTGAAGGTGTTTTCCTCTCAGGAGGCCTGAAAACTGTTGAGTATCCGCTATGGATTCTCGTCGTCTCCTCCACTGAGAAAACTGATTTTCAGTGTTTCAAACTAGCCTAAAACATCAGTGAGTTCCAGAAAAAATTTGCCAGTTGATTTAAGTCAAAGCGGGCAAGTGGGAAGAGTGGCATTTTTCTCTGTGAAAGTAAACGAACAGAGAGGCTTTCATCCAATACCCCCCGGACGGGTTTGTTGGATGGGAAAAGCAAAGAGACCAGGAGGTTGAATATGAAAAAGATAGAATTGGATGAGACGCGGGAGTTTTTGGACAAGGGAATGAAACGTTTTTTTCTGGTGGCTGATTCACCTTATCTCAAATTGATCAATTTTAATCTGACCGCCGGTCACGTCTTCCCGGTTCACTCACATGATCTTGACGGTCAGTTGACGATCCAGGTTCTTGAAGGGAGCGGTGCGTTTTTGGGAGCAGAGAAGGCGGAAATTCAGGCCAAAACAGGTGATATCCTGTTCTCGGAGATTCGTGAACCCCATGGAGTGAGAGCTGATACGGATATGCGCATCCTGGTGACCATTACTCCGCCCATCTGAGTTCGGGGTGAGTGTCCTGTGAGGAATGTCGTGAGTTGGACTAAAAGACGACTTTCTTTTTAAGGGTCTGCAGATTCTGCCGGGATTTGGTTTTATTTTGCGTCTGGACCCGGTCAATACCTCGGCGGACTGCCCAGAGCAGGTTTGTATTGTCCAGCGGCCTGGTCATTATTTTGACGTTGGCCGGGAGTGTTTTGCTCTGTTGAGTCGTTTCGTCTGAGGGGTCTGTCAGGATAATGAATGGCAGATCCGGCTGGATTTGCATGATCTTGCGCCCCGGCTCCAGGTCATCCGGCTCCCATCTGAGTTGGTCACAGACAATCAGATCATACCGGTCTGAGTAGGTTTGCAAATGGGTCCAGGCTTTGCTGCTGTTGGTGAAGCTGGTGGTTTTGTAGCCGAAGCTACTCAGGAGTGTACCCACTGTTTTGGACACATCGGTTTTGTCATGAATGATTAAAATGGCTTCATTTCCCCGGAGCCGATGCCACAGGGCCATTTCATTTTCCTGCCCTGTGATATCGGGTAAGACAAAGGTGGCCCTGGTCCCCTGGTTCGGAGCGCTTTCAACACTGAAGGTACCACCAAGACTCTGGACCAGTCCATGAACCACGGCCAGCCCCATCCCCGTTCCCTCGCCGACGTTACGGGTGGTAAAAAAAGGCTCGCAGATGCGTTCGAGCACCTGCGAGGTCATGCCGCAGCCCGTGTCCAGAACCGTGGTCTCAATAAAGGCTTGAGGTGAGATCAGGGAATCGGCCTTGAGGTCCGTGTTCCGAGTGCGGCGAAGCAGGGTGAGTTCCAGTTGACCGTTCTTCTGTGCTTCCATGGCCTGCAGGCTGTTGAGGCACAGGTTATAGAGGATCTGGTGATAGTGGTCACGGTCTCCCATGAGCTGACCGCAGTTCGGATCGATGGATACCTTGAACTCCACTCCCTTGGGCAATGAGGATCGGATCAGCTCGGCCACTTCACCTGCCACAGCTTGTGGGGCAAAGGGTTGCCTGCTGGAGCTCATGGTGTTGCCGCTGAAGCTGAGGAGGTGGTTAACCAGGTTGGCCGCCCCTTGGCTGGCGGTCAATACTTCGCTTAAATCTTCTGCTGTCTGGCTTCCCGTGGGGAGATTGGCCTGGGTGAGCTGAGTAAACCCCATGATTATGCTGAGAATATTATTGAACTCATGGGCGATTCCACCGGACAAGATGGAGAGGGCATTCATTTTTTGTATCTGGAGCAGCTGTTCATTCTGCGCTATTTTCGTACTGATCTCCTTGGCCTGGTGGATAAAGAGTTTGAGCTGACCATCCGGGTTCAGGATTGGCTGCATGGAGACCCTGAATATCTTGTGCGAGGAGTTGTGGCTGATGATTGACTCGGAACTCTGGCCCTGATTGAGATCGTTGAGCGCCGGACAGTCTGGACAGGGGGTATCGGTCTTGCGGAAGAGTGTATAGCAGGGTTGGCCGAGAACCTGATCCAGGGGGGTGTTGAAAAAATCAAGGGCCGCCCGATTGGCCTTCAGTATTCGCATCTCCGGGTCCTGGATAGTGATGATTAGATCCAGAGAGTCAAAAATTTCCTCCCATTCTTCATGGCCGAGAGCGTTTGCTCTCTGTGCCTGGTGATTTTGAGTCAGCTGTTGGGAGGGAGTCATGGTGGCTGCTTCACTCTGCTCGGTGAATGGGGAGAACTTAAACGACTTTAATAAGTGTAGAAGTATAACTGTTTCTTGCAGAGAGTGAAGGCTTGATGATGGGGTGGGGAGGGGGTGGGGAAAGCTACTCCTGGTCCCGGGCCAGCAATTCGCTGCGCAGGTTTGATCCGGAAGAGGTCAGGCCCAGTTTGCGGCGAATATTGCGGCGGTGAAATTTAACGGTTTCCATTGAGATGTGAAGGACTCTGGATATATCCTTGGTGGTTTTGCCGTGGCGAACCAGGGTGGCGATTTCCAGTTCTTTGGCGGTCAGTGTGCGAATGAGAGTACTGTTCTGGTGTTTGAAGCCGAGCAGACTCTGTTTGATGTTGTCCTGAATCAGATTGAGCAGTTCCAGATCTTCGTTCCGGCGCAATCGTTGTGCAAGGAGTTCCAGCTGGGGGACGACCAGATGCTCATATTTTTCCTTAATATTTTTTTCGGCAATGACTTTCTGCTGCTGGTTCTGGTCGATCAAAACCTGCAGGGCGCTGTTCATTTTTTGGAGCTTACTGGCCTGTTTTTCAAGTTTGATGGTGATATATCTGTTTGTCTCGATCTCTTTTTTGAGATGATGGTTGGCGTCATTGAGGTGCCGGGTGCGCTCTTCAACTCGTTGTTGCAGGTGAGACAGATTTTGGGTGAGTTTTTCTTTGGTCTTTATTTCCTCGGTGATTTCGATGGCAAAACCGATAACTCCCCGGATGGTTCCCTGCTTGTCGCGATAGGGGAGTTTATCGGTTCGGACCCAGCGGTTAGAGTCTGAGAACAGAGGCTGGATGATATTTTTTTTGGGCCTGCCGCTGTTGATGACCTCCAGGTCTTCCTGCCAGTAAGTGTGAGCAAGATCAGGGGTAAAGCTCAGTTCCGTAAGAGGGGTGTTGAGGGCTTGTTCTTTTTCGATTCCGGTCAGACGGCAGAAGGCTTTGTTGACCTGCAAAAAACGATTGTTGCTGTTTTTGTAAAAAATAGCTGCGGGGACTGAGTCGAGGATGATTTGCAGTTCCTGTTGGTTGTCGGCCAGTTGTTCTGCCAGGCTGCGGCTGCTTATGAGCTGCTGTTCATGGGAATGGATTTTTTTCAGGCAATGAGTCGTAATCTTGAGAAAGGTATTGGCCAACTGTTGGTCGTTCGGGGTGAAATCAGTTTTTTTGTTGGCCAGGGCCACCAGACCGATAGCCTGTTTTTTCAGAAGCAGGGGGATGATGATGATGTTCTTGAGGGTGATATGTCCGGACGGCATGAGTTGGGCCCAGGGGGTGCTCATGAAGTCGTTATGGCTGATTGCTGATTGCTGACGGTCGCATTCGGCTAACAGGGAATGAATGTAGTCGCTCACACCGGGGACTTGTGTGTGTGATTGGGCATTGGGGTGGAAGAGAATGACTTTATCTTTGGTTTTGTCGGGTGAGGTTAAGGCGATCAGACCGGTTGAGGCTCCGGTCATGTTTTGACAGCTGTTAAAGACCGCAGTGGCGGTGTCCTGGAAATTTGTGGCTCGAACCACAGACAGGAATCCATCGAGCAATATCTCTTTGTCGGAGTGGGGCTCGTTGGAGGATTGTGTGTTTGGAGTCATCTTTTGGCGTTACGACCAGTTTGGGTTATTGTGGATAGGATTTTTCTGTTGAAGAAAAGTCTATACCATCTTTTTGTATTTGGCCAAGAAATCGACGAAATAAATTTAAAATAGTGTACCCTAATGGATAACGCTCATTAATCAGTTGGGTAATGGGTGAAAGGGAGGGGGGAAGTGGGAGTTGAATGTGCTGGGGGCGTTCAGCGTGATTTACTGCTCAAACTCAGAATCAGCAGGCCGGCGCCCGTTGAAAGCAGTGAGGCGGCAATGATTCCTACCTTGGCCAGGTCCACCAGTATTGGATCCTGAAACGAGAGGCCGGTGATGAAGATACTCATGGTGAAACCAATCCCGGCCAGACAACCAGCCCCAAAGATATGGGACCAGGTAATACCGTGGCCCAAGGGGGCGTTGAATGTCTTGCTGGCCATCCAGGTGAAGAGAATGATCCCCAGAGGCTTACCAATGACCAGGCCCAGTATTATGCCCTGGGTGATACTGTTGGTCATCATCATGTCCAGGCCGCGCCAGTCTATGACGACCCCGGCGTTGGCCATGGCAAAGAGAGGCACGATCAGATAGGTCACCCAGGCGTGCAGGCCATGTTCCAGACGCTGGAGGGGTGTTTCGGTATTATGGCAGGCAAGTTCAATGGACATGACCGCATTGAGATGATCCGGATTGCTGAGGATGGTGTGGCCACAGTCCTTGTTGTTGCGACAGTTAATGCGTTCTAGCAGGGCGTGGGCTTCGTGGTAGAATTTGCCAGTATCATATTTGCCCCGGGCCGGGATGAAAAAGGCGACCAGGACTCCGGCCACTGTGGCATGGATGCCGGCGCTGAGAAAGGCAAGCCAGATGCCGATTCCCAGCAGACCGTAGATCACGGCGGTGCGAACCGAGAAAAAATTGGCAATGGCCAGGCCCAGGAGCAGAAATGCGGCAACTCCCAGTGACATCCAGTGGATTGAAGTCGTATAAAACAGGGCAATGACCAGGACTGCGCCGATATCGTCGGCAATGGCCAGGGCCGAGAGGAAAATTTTGACGCCAAAGGGCACCTTTTTCGTGATCAGGGACAGTATGGCTAAGGCAAAGGCGATATCGGTCGCCATGGGAATACCCCAGCCTTTTGCGCCCTCCCCGCCCATGTTGAGCATGGCATAGACCAGGGCCGGGACGATCATACCACCCGCTGCACCGGCCACCGGCAGTATGGCCTTGCGAACCGAGGACAGTTCGCCAACCATAATTTCCCGTTTGATCTCCAGACCAACCACAAAGAAGAACAGGGTCATCAGAGCCTCGTCGATCCAGTGCAGCAGTGACTTGCTCAAGTGCAGATCGCCCAGAGAAATACTGATTGGCGTGTGCCATAGATGGTTATAGGCTGCAGGAAAGAGGTTGGCCCAGATCATGGCCAGCAGGGTGGCGGAGAGCAATAAGAAGCCACTGGTGGTCAGTTTTTTGAAAAACCAATAAAAGGGGCGGGTCACCAGCGGGCGAACCGTGTGCATTGCGGTCAGAGAAACTGCTGGAGGTGGGGTTTGTTTGTGGCTCTCTGAAGGCATTGGCGATTTTGGATTATTATTGAGAAAGATGAAACTTGAAGGCTCCGTTGAAATCAATTTGTATTGTATCAAGCGGAGACTGCTTGTCAAATGAAAGTCATTCTTCTGTGAGAGAGCCTGTCGTTTCGTTTCTCGGTAGGTGGTTCAGCTGGGAGAGTTTTGTTGTAAGGGATGTCCGTGGTGATTGTTTTTTGGTTCACTGGGATATCACGGGCGTATTCCCTTTTGCTCCAGCAGTTCAATGATCCACCCCTGAAAAAGTGCGCCAAGAAGGATATAACAGGAAAGGATAATGGTGAAGTTCAGGCCAAAATAGTCGATCATTAATGGCAGGAGCGGGAGTTTTATGGCCCGGGCATAAAAGAAGACCACGACCAGCCTGTCTTTCAGGCCATGGCTTCGTAGATCCTCAATCAGAGGATACCACGCGTACATGGGGCCATGGCTGATCACCCCGGCAAATAAGGCGACAAACCAACCCTTGATACCACTGTCTTCTCCAAGATGTCTTGCGATCTGCTTTGGTTTCAATATGTAGTTGAGAAACGCTGTGAAGAGGATGACAACAGCAAGGATCGGTAGAACTTGAAAGAGCACATTGGCGCTCTTCTGTATGGCAAGCAGGGCCATTTGCCTGTCAAAGAAAAAAAGGATCGCATAAATGGCGCAAACCGTGAGGGCAAAGAACTTGCCTCGCAAGGAAACGGGTTTCTCTTTTTTGCTCATGTCAGCGCCTGTAATGTAATGGGAATGAGGGCCGCAATGAGCATTGCAAAGATAAAAGCCAGTATATTTCGATAAAGGGTTAAGCGAAAACCGAGTACCTCAGCCTCGAGAGGCAGATGGACAAATCCAAGCGTTACCCAGGACAGGATAAAGGCGCTGACTGCATAGAGAGAAATCCCCTGTTTCAGCAGTTCACCACCAAGCAGATAGCTGACAACGGGATTTCCGGACGCAGCGGCGCCGGCCATAGTGCCGATTAAAGTGTCCCCAGCGACATTGCCGCGGAAAAGAGAGGAGAGCATCTTCGGGCTGACAAGGACCTGGAAAAGGCCGACCAGACCAATAACCCCCATGAGCATTGGGGTCATACTCCAGAAGGCAAGGCCGCTTTTTTTCAGTGTCTGTGGAAACGAGGGCTGTTTTTGTTTCCCGTTTTTGGTCTTGAGTTCATTCATTGTATGTTTTTATGAAAAACGGCCCGCTGGATAATGTCCTGTCAAGGCTCTGCTGACGCATGCTGCTTGTTTATTTTTGACAGGACATTACTTTTCAATAATTTCCAGTACTGCCTTGTCTGCAGCCCCTGTTTTCTCTATGTATTTGATATGATTTTTATCCAGCCCCTGCTTCATTTTATTTCCATAATCCTCGGCAATAACAAGCGTTGCCCCTTGATCAGCAAGAAAAGAAGCAGCAATGGGGCCAGCGTTGCGCGGTTCATTTCGTGCAGCGTTTTCAACAGCTTCACTGAGGTTTCCTGATCCATCGAAAAACAGAAAAAAGGGCGCCTTGGCAGCTTGCCGGCTTATGCTTGCATCGTGTTCCTGACCTGTTGCGGCCACGGCAATCTTTATTGCCTCGTCAGAAGAGGCATATGTGGCACAAGAAAGCAGCCCCAAAAAGAGAAAACTTGCAAGAATACGTTGTACATTTCTTTTTTTCATGGATCCTCCGATGCCGTGGAATAGGACAGTCCCTGTAACCTACTGCTATTGCATGATTAGTTTTTCTATCAGCTGCTCTAGTTCTTCAAGTTCAAAAGGTTTTTCTAATTTTTCAACAGCACCAAGTAAAACAGCATGTTCTAAATATTGTCTACCGACTGGATTTCCAGACATTGCTATGATCGGAATTGTGGCATCCAATTCATTTACGATTTGAATAAATTCAATACCTTCCATGTCAGGCATTATTATGTCGGTGACAATTAAATCTGGTTTAGTGTTTCTCAGTATTCGCATACCATCGTGACCGTTTGAGGCAGTAATAACGTCATACTCAAGAAAATAGTCTGTTATAGAATCAAGGATTTGAGGTTCGTCATCAACTACAAGAATTTTTTTCTTCATCGAAATCCCTCTCTTGATTTTTGTTAACAAGGCAGCATTATTTTGCATTTAGTGCCTGAGTTAATTTTGCTTTCAAACACTATATCCCCTTTATGCTCCTTGATGGTTTTATACGATACGGCAAGACCAAGACCTGTACCTTGAATCCCCAGGCTATCTTTTGCTTTTCCTCCCTTTGTTGTAAAAAAAGGATCAAATATTTTTTTGATGTTCTCCTTGCTTATCCCGATGCCGTTGTCCTCAACTTCGATGATGATCTGTCTATTTTTCTGATACACACCAATCGAAATCCGACCTTTTTTCTTGGGCATTATGGCGTGCCTTGCATTGATTATCAAATTCAGCATAACCTGGTAGACAAGAGTCCTGTCGAGCACTATTTCGGGAATTTCCCGGTAATTTCTAACTATATCAATATGTTCATGCTCCAGATCATGTTTTTGAAGCTCAATTACTTCCTCAATAACATCTTTAATCTTTATTTTTTCTCTATAGAGATCCTGCGGATGAGCAACTTCCAACATCCGACTGGCAATTTGCTTCCCTTTAAAAATTTCATTTTTAATAACCGAAAGGGATTTCGTAACAGCTTCAGGATAGTCAATAATCTTCATTTTTTTATGCTTTGCCAATACGGATATATTTCCAGACATAATCTGCAGGATGTTATTGAACTCATGGGCAACACCCGATGACAATTGGCCTATCGCCGAAAGTTTTTCAGACTGAATCAACTGCCTGGTCAATTCCTTCTGTTCCCTGAGGACAGCAATTATTAGGAGAAAGGTAACCAGCGAGACAACAACACTCACAACGCTCAACATGGAAATAAGCACTATATATCTCTGCCCTTCCTTATAATATGAGTCAACCTCATTCGTAAGCCTCCTGTTGAACAGGGCATAAAACTCATCAATAGGACCCATGATCAAGCATTTTTTCAGGTGATAGTCCCGATTGTGCAATAGTGATCGTGCATAATTTAAATCTGGCTTCGCAGTTCTGGTAAATGAGTTGTCTTCAGATTGGTACCGTCCCTTGACGGCATTCATGGCAATCATTTCTATATTTACCAAGTCGTTGGAGTGAAACTGGGCCTCACGCAGCTTGTCTTTCTCTTCATCTGTCAGGCCGATTTCATCCATGAACCGGCTTAAGGGTTTCACCTTCCCGTCGGGCCTTGGCTTATCGTCATAATCAACCAACAAGTCCCAGTATATTCTGTCATATTCTATTGGCCTGGCTTTATTTCCTTCTCTGATTGCCAAAACGTCCCAATACATTTTTTCATATTTGTCGTCTTCGGTAACAACATAGGTTCTGGCAAGCCTTGTCAAATCATCGGAACTCTGCCGTAATTCATCGGCAATCAGCCTTGCTTTATATTGGCGTTTCAAGCTGTTTTGCAATTTGCTATCTGTTGTCATCGCCTGCAATGACAACAAAGCCATAGTCAATATTGATATGACGAGAATAGTGGCCAGAATTGCAAATAATGTCAGTTTTCTCACAAGCACTCCTGCAATCAGCTTTTCAATCTCGGCCGCATGTTTGGTAAGTCAGCAATGACCTCATTCATCGGATAGTACCTGCCATCCGGACATCGCACGATATCACCTTTATGGACGCCCTTGGAGGCGGTCCACACCAGCCCGACCCCGAACCATGGCCTTGTCAGGATGGCCTGCGAGAAAAATGAGAATGCACTTTTTATTGAACGTTGAACGCCCCACTACTTAAAAGACTATCACCAGCGCTGTCTATAGACAAGAGCAGGGATTTTTTTCAGGTGTTCATTTACCGTGCGCACGTTCACGTGCTTAGAGCACGCCCATCATCTTTTAGGAAAGTCAGATGTTATACCGCCTCAACGCAGCCTTTGCCGGTAGCCGCTACAAAAGTCAGATATTCGGCCGCCGAGGATCGAACAATGGATGTTTCTTTTTTTGGTTCTTTCGTATTTAAGTTGAAAGCCTCGGACTTAGGAGGCCGCAGTGTTGATG
>JACNLK010000012.1 GCA_014381505.1 Candidatus Desulfatifera sulfidica
TTTGTTACCGCCCTGATCGCGACCATCGGCCTTGTGACCATCCAGCCCGCTTCTGCCCGTCCCGGCGCCGGTCGTGCCATTGACTGTCCCCGTGGCTATCAGACCACCCAGCTTGACCAGGAAACCCTGGACAAAATGACAGCCTTCCGTACGGAAAACCAGGAACTTCGCAAACAAATAGTTATCAAGCAAACCGCAAAACGAGCTCTGATGCGCAGCAACAACCCCGATGCAACTCAGGCTGGCCAGTTGGCCGGTGAGCTCTTTGACCTCCGCCAGGAAATGCACCAGAAAGCCGAGGCCGCAGGACTCAGCGGCTACATGATGAGAGGTGAAGGCCGAGGTTATGGCCGGCACCAAGGCTACGGCATGGGGAACAACAACGGTTACGGCCAGGGCCCTCATCACAAAAACGGAAACAACGGACGTCAGCACCGTGGCCTGATGAACAACTAAGCCTTTTTTACTGATCCCCCAATCCCCCCCGAGGGGCTCAATTATCAATGCTCTTATGAGCAGCGATAGTTGGGCCCCTTTTTTGTTGAACAAACAGTCGCTTGATGACTGAAGGCTATCTTGAAAGCATGACAAAAACACAAATGCCCCATATCGACTGGATATGGGGCATTTGTATGTCCAGATGACCTTGGCTCAACTTCTATTCGTCCTCAGTCTTCCCGATTTTCAGCAATTCAGCAAAAAACAGTAAAAGAACACAATCATGCCGCAGAGGAATCATGAATACGGCGGAGAATGGCAATTCCATCAGGAGTAAAGGCTTCTGATTCGCCCAAAGTGAGGATCTTATCCACGGCCATGAACAGACCGTGTGCCACTTCCTCCTTCTGCAGGACGAAAGGGCCATCGTGGGAACATGTAAAAATCCGCCCCCAGACCCGGTTGCCCAGATCTTCGAAATACTGGTCAAACACAGGGGTACAAATCACGTCTTTAACCCCAAGCTCCTCCTCAAGCTCACGTGTAGCCGCGGCCTCATAACTCTCCCCGGCCAGAACCACCCCACCAGCAGCCACATCCCAGCAACTGGGATACACATCTTTATCCGCAGTTCTCTTCTGGAGAAAGAGTTCCCCACGGGTATTAAACACCAGAATATAGCAAGCCCGGTGAATCAAATTGAGACGACGCATCTCATGACGGGGTTGTACATCGATGGGCTGGTTATCTGCATCAACAATCTGAATGATTTCGGTACTGCTAAGACTAGTCATAAAGAGGTGGTCCGCGCTTTAGCTCAGTCGGATTTATTGTTTGATTTCATAAGGATAACAACAGGAGTTTGTCAGCAAAGTTGTCCTGTTTTTTTCTTTAAGCGGCCTTGGACATCTTCTTCCTTTTTGGTACTCAACGCTCGCAATGGGGCGTGGCCACAGACGGCGGGCCGTCCACCAGCATCTGGGCAATAGTCAGTCCAAGCCGGGGGTAGAGGCGACGCTGACCATGAAATATTTCATTCTCAAGTTCTGCCAGGCGACGCAGATGTACGGTTCGCTCGACCCGGGGCAATGCATCCTCAGCCATCCCCTGTTCTTCAACCTGTTCCTGGCAACGAAAACAACCGGGAAAATTAAGAACCTGCCCGTCAGGTCGAGTCATCCGAGCCGGTACTCCGTGGGTGCGACAAACCATAAGTCGATAGCTGTAAAGACTGCACAGACCATCATCATTTAAAGGGCACATGACCTGAGGCCGCTCATCTCGCTCCAGGGCAGCCTCACAGGCCACAATATACTCACGACTGCGGGCCAGAATCTGCTCCTGCCGCTCCACTGACAGCTGCCGGAATCCCAGCCAGAGATAGGCCCATTCCAGATAGGTATGATGCTGAAAATAGGAGTCACAACAGTTATCCGGACAGCCCGTACATCCAAAACTCAAGGCAGCAGCCACCTGATCATACTGTTCCTCCATGGCCACATAGAGTTGAGCCACTTGGGCCGCCTGCTCCGGACTAAGTACTATTTCTTTCACTCTGCTTCTCCTTCAGAAAATTTTTCTACCTCATAAACTTCAATCGTTGGCTGCTCTTCCCGCCAGGCCGAATGGTTCACCCCGGCCTTGCGGCAAAGCTGATCCAAAAACTGCTCAGGCTGCGGTAACTGTTCCCAGACCTGGGGCAAAAACGTTGCCGCATGCCTCTGACCTAAACGAAGAATCACCCCGTGAATTCCAGGCTTGAGACTGGAGACAAGATCTTCCGAGTCATCGTAGTTCAAAGGCTCAGGCAGAGTCAGGATAGAGACTTCAATCCGTACCCGGTCCAGTTCATCTCCACTCAAAGGCTGAAAGCGGGTATCATGAACCGCAGCACTGATACTGTTTCGCAGCACACTCTCGGCCAAAGAACCATGGGGCTCAATATTACCGATACAGCCACGGAGCTGGCCATCCAGTTTCAGGGTCACAAAGGTCCCGCACTCCTGCGCAAAAACCGATCCCCGGGGCAAAGAAGGCAGTGGCTCACCGGCCAGATGAGCAGTGATACCCGCCCGGGCCAGAGTTAAAAGCTGCCGTCCCTGTTCGATCGTTACACGATTCACCATTCAATTCCCAACATCAAGCTGTTGATGCCGCTCCCGATACCCAACAGGGCCGCCTTCTGGCCAGCAATAAATCGTTGCTGCTCCATGGCCATGGCCAGAGTAATCGGAGCCGAGACAGAACCGACATTTCCCAGAAACTCCAAGGTCTCAAAATTCATGGCAGAATTCAGTCTCAAGGTTGAAAAGAGGAGCCGGGCATGGGCCGTACCCACCTGATGACAGCAGAAACAATCAATATCATCTCCACTCCACCCGTGAGCAGAAGAAAACTGCTGCCACGTGGCCTGGGCTGTTTCTACTCCGCGCAGGAGTAATTCCTCGGAGTCTGTATTCATTAAGGTCGTGCTCTGCCCCTGCTGGGCTCCCTGACAGAGTCTGGAATAACGGGTGTTGGCCTGCCAGGCCCGTTGAACAAGGCGCGGTCGTCCATCATTCTCCTGACTGGAACAAAGAAAAAGTCCCACACTTCCGGAACCAATCGTGAGAGAGGCAAAGGCCGGCTTAATGGTTTTCCGACTTAAAGATTGATCATTCAGCAGTTCCATGATGGTTGATTCAACCAGCTCTTCGGCAGTCTCTCCGGCAACTAACAGACCATTGTTCACCTGCCCCTGTTCAATCAGGGATGCCAGCAGGACCATGCCGTCGAGAAAGCCAAGACAGGCATTGGAAAGATCAAAGATCAGACAGTTTGGACTCAGTCCCAACCTGTCATGGACAAAAGAGGCCGTGGCAGGCTCCATCATGTCTCGGGAGACCGAGGTAAAAATGAGACACTCCACCTCCTGCGGATCAATGCAACCCCGTTCCAAAACGTCCTGGCCAGCTTTGGCGGCTGCCTCACTGGGCCGTGTTCCCGGTTCCCACAAACGCCGCTCACGAATGCCGCTCATCAATTCCAGGCGACCGGGTGGCAGCCTGAGCCGCTCATAGACTGGTGCCAGCCGTGCCTCGATATCCGCAGAAGTCAAAACCAGGGGTGGCAGAACATAACCGAATGTGTGCAGGGAAACTTTCGAAAATTTCATAAAAATCAATTCATTAAATAAAAAAACCTGATGGTGTTTTGAAAAATTCGTATTTTCGTTCAAGACCAGGAGGGACAAAAATTTTGAGCGCCACGCGAATCATGGATGAAAAGACAATTTTTCAAGGCAGCCCTCAGGGGGTCTTGGGCCAGTGAGACCTCATCTTCCCGCTGGGTATTATAAAGGGAGGTCAGCCGAGGTACAAGGGATTTAGGTGCCTTGATTCAGTGCCAGGACCGACTCAGCCGCTGTTCCATATACTGAACAGCCAGAGAGATCATCAGACAAAGGCTCAGATACATGAGCGAGATGACCAGCCAGATCTCAATGGTCGCCTGGGTCGAGGCCATGACCTGCAAGCCCTGAAAGGTCAGTTCCTGAATGGAGATCACCGAGACAATGGACGAGTATTTAACCGTGTTGATGAACTCATTGCCCAGAGGCGGCAGGGCATGGCGAATTGCCTGGGGCAGAACAACCAGGCGCATCTGCTGGGGCCAGGTAAGGCCCAGTGAAGCCGCCGACTCCCACTGCCCGCGATCCACCGCCTGAATACCGGCACGGACAATCTCGGTGAGATAAGCGCCCTGAAACAGGGCCACGGTAATCACTCCGGACATAAAGGGGAGCAACAGATCCTCACGGGCGAAAAACAGCACCACCCAAGACGAGGCTGCGGGCGATAGCGAACGAACCATCTCTTCGATGCCAAACAGGGGTAAAATCCTGTCGCTGACAAAAAAATAAAAAATAAAGACCAGCACCAGCGGGGGAATATTGCGAATCAGCTCCACATAGCTGAACCCCATGAGCCGAAAAAGCAAACGGCTCCGGGTTCGAGCAATCCCCATAATCAATCCGAACAATGTGGCCAAAAGCATGGACCAGAAACTGAGACGAAGGGTAGTCAACATCCCTTCAACAAGCATACCGGGCAACCAGCGAGCAAGCTCTGTGTCAAAACGAATCAGATAGACCGGAATAATGCCCCAATTCCACTGGTAATGAAGCCCCAGGGTTAACCGCCAGATCAGGCCCCCGACGGCTATGGCCAACATGAACAGAATCAGCCAGTCAAGACCGGTTGGCCGGTGTATGCGAGATCCGGGACGCGCGCTCACACTGTTGACCGTTGCTGAGGTTGCCCTGGGCAATTCAAGTCATCCATATCTGCATACACCGTCCAGGGTCTTTGAGCCGTTGAAAATAAATAACCTGAACAAGAATGGGCAAACTTTCTTGTTGGATTGAAGGCGCAATGGGAACGCACAACCGGGCTATTTAAGCGACAAACAATGAAGGAGCTGACTGAAATTGTCATTTGTTTTCTTGAGTGAATATACGTTTCCTACTCAACCAGATACTCCCAATCACGGGTGCCGAACCAGTATTGATGCCGCTCCGCAAGCCAGCCCTCTTTTTCAACAACAGTGATCCAGCTGTTAAAAAAACTCAGACTGTCAGAATCCCCCTTGCGCAAAGCAAAGCCGATGGGCTCTTTGGTAAATGTTGAGGATAAGGGACGAAACATGGTCTCCGGATATTTGAGAGCTTCATAGGCAGGTCTCGGAGCCGAGGCGATCACCGCATGAACCCGCCCATTGCGCAGTTCCTGAAAGGCCTGGGGCTCATCATCAAACAGGCGCAAGGTGGCCAACGGCATATGCTTTTTGGCCGCAGTCACGGCTGTAGTCCCCAGTTTGCAGGCGATTTCCACATCCGGGCGGTTAAAATCACCAAGCGTTGTAAAACCTGCGGCCCTTTCTGTATGGGCCACGAGATCCATCCCCGAATAGTCATACGGAATAGTAAAATTAACTTTAAGCGCACGCTGCGGACGAATACCCATACCGCCAATGATCACATCAAACTTACCGGTGAGCAGGGAGGGAATGATTCCGGCCCACTTGGTGGGCACAAACTCCACCTTCACTCCCATGTCCTCGGCCAAGCGCCGGGCAACGTCGATCTCAAAGCCGACAAACTCCCCGGTCTTGTCCTTCATAGCCCAGGGCAGAAAAGTATCCATACCCACCCGCAGAACTCCGCGCCGAATCACCTGCTCAACCATGGATTCCTGAAGAAGCTGCTGCTGAACCTTTCCGGCCCAGGCTGCACCAATACTTCCCAGGCTCAGGACAAGGGTCAGACACAGGGTGGTAAACACTTTCATTCCGTTCATAAATACCTCCTTATAGTTAAAGGATCAGGTTCCCTGGAATAGAGGGCATCACAGCACCTGACAAAAGGTGCAAGCCTCACTACCCGGATCAATTACACAGCATAGAGTGATAATGCAAAATAAGACCGACAGAAAAACATACGGCGTTCACCGGAAGACATCTTCAAACATCTTATAGTCAGTTTCAAGCAGGCCCAGTCGGGCATAGGTTGCCTGTGCCGTGTCGTTGTCCTGCTCAACATATAAACGACATCCGCACACCCGCTCTGTATTCCTGGCGCGTTCTCTTACCTCCCCATACAAGGCTCCAAAAAGGCCACGACGACGAAACCCAGGCGCAACATAGACACTCTGAATCCACCAGAATTCCCCGTCCCTCCAGTCACTCCATTCGGTGGTGACCATGAGTGAGGCAACAACTTCCCCCGCAATCTCACTCACCAAATAGAAACCGCGCTTAGAATCCTCCAGAACGGCGCGTACACCAGCCGTTACCACTCCCGGATCCAGCTGCTTGTCCTCGGTCTCCTGGGCCATCAACACGTTAAACCCAGTCAGTATGGTCACATCTTTTACTTCTGCAGCGCGTATCTTTACCGAATCATGCATGGGACGTTTTTCCCTCTCTTTGTTCACGATCAAAATGAGCCTTGCTAAAGATTCAAAGTCATCACCACTTATCCACTAAAAAATCTTACTCATTTTCTCTATATCTTCGTACAAGGCTTTTCGGCTAATGGGCATGGAGGCGAACCTCTTTTTTGCATCCTCCGGAGAAACAGCTTCGCGACTCCCGTCCGAATTGAGCAGTATCACTCCGGATTGAGTCAACATGTCATAACGTGCTTTTCGTTCCTCTTTATCCGGGCAACAGACCAACTGGCAGTTGGCGCAAGACACGCGCAGTTTATCATCCGTAAAATAAAAGTACCGCCCGCCCTCGGATGCAGGCCACTTTTCATGGGCACTTTGCATGTGTTCATGTGCCAGGCGGAGCTCGTCATCACTTGCGGGAACTGCAAAGCGCCCGGGAGACCATGTGGACCATTTGCCTGATGAATGAAGTCCGGTATAACCGCTGCAGACAAGATCGCATCGTCCATAATTGCGACGTTTAGAATATGTCACCCCGGCGCCTCCAAGAGAGATGGATGTCTTTTCCCGCGGACTCATAAATCCCGCAACGCATGATGCCATACACAATCGGCATTCATCACAATAATTTTCCTCCACCGGCAATGGCGGTGTCGGCAGGAGATCGGCCGAAGTAACAGTTGTGCCGAGAATGACAGCGGCACCCTGTTTTTTCGTAAGAAGGTTTCCGGACAAACCCATATGCCCGACGCCAGACCTCACGGCCAGGTATCGGTGGGCAATATCCGGATAATACAAATCCGCGATATAATCAGATGGATTCTCTGGAGATGGAGGTCTGAATACATTATTCGCAGCAACAGGAACAGATGGATATCCCTTCTGCTTCAGATAATTCGCCAGGTGCAGGGCAATTCCACTGGCAAGTACATTTGCTCGAACAAACGCCTTTTCCAATGCAAGCCGTTCCTTTTTCATCAAATAATCCGGAACCGGCTCCAGATCTATGGCCACAGCGTAGGTAACAGCCGACTGTGCCTCAGGCAAAACATACGTCAAATCTGACGATGGAGGACCGCCTTCAAGTGTTTGAAGAGTTGAAATCCCAACTTCACATGCACCTTCAATCAATGCAAATTCCTGGACAAGTCGACTCAATTTTTCCAATGTTCATTACTCCCTTCTCTAACCATTCTTCTTCAATGGGGGTATTGACTAAAAAAGGTTAATATTTCGTCCTCTTAAAAGCAATGCATTTACACCACTCCCCTCCCTCAATCCACACGCAAACGACGCTCCAAGCCTCCGACCAGGAGCGACAAACTTGCAGTCAACACAAGATACATCCCGGCTACGGTCAACCACAGTTCAAAGGTGAGAAAGGTCTCCGAAATCACGGCCTGGGCCTGCATGGTCAGATCATAAATGGCAATGGTGCTAACCAGAGCTGAATCTTTGATCAGCGAAACCGCCTGACCGGCCAGAGGTGGCAGAGTTCGACGCACGGCCTGGGGCAGGATCACCAAACGGTACACCTGCACGCGGTTCAGACCAATACTGGCCGCCGCTTCCCATTGGCAGCGCTCTATAGAAACAATACCTGAGCGAAAAATCTCTGAGGCATAGGCCCCTTCATACAAACTCAAGGCAAGGACAGCGGCCCAGAAGCGATCCAGTCCCAGAATCGGGCCCATGACAAAGTAAATAAAGAAAATTTGGATGAGAAGCGGGGTGTTACGGCTGATCTCCAGATACAAACGAGCCACCGCCCGCCCCACAAATGAACGTGAAAGACGCAGCATGGCCGTGAGCATGCCGATAATAAAGGCCAGAATAAGGCTGACAGCAGAGATCTTGATGGTCAGGGCCAGGCCCGTCAACAGAGGTCCGGCCCGAAACAGACCCTCCTCAATCGTCCAGAGATAACGGGGGACCTGATACCATTGCCAATGGTAGGGAACCTCAGCTTGACTGTGGCGGAAAAAGAGAAAGATGATTACAACAAGACCAGCAAAGAGCAGGATATCAATCAGCGATGCAGTCGGCCAGGAAAACGGCCACCTGCTCCTCCCTCGCTCTGGATCATCCTGTTGCCTGTATTGCATCAGTTGAATCTCTTTTTGTGGATAGGTTTGTTGAAAGACGCGCACATTCCTCAGGAGATCAGGCAAAGTAAAAACAAAAAACACATCATATCAATTGGATGTGAGAATTATTCGTTTTTATTCTATTACGCCAAAAGCAACCGAAAGAGCCGATTTTTCAAGTAGTTGAATAAATAATCCCCATCAGTATAGATTCTACGCCACACAGAAACAAGATATTTCTCTCATCCCCATCCATCCGACCAATGATCACAGACTTCCACAGCCATGCCTTTCCCGATGCCATCGCCGCCCGTGCCGTCCCGGCCCTGGCTGAAGAAGGCAAGATAGCAGCTCACAGCGATGGCACCATAACCGGCCTGCTCGCCTCCATGGATCAGGCCGGAATCGACCGCAGCGTCATCTGTTCCATTGCCACCCAGCCCAGCCAGTTTCAGGCTATCCTTGACTGGTCACTGATGATCCGCTCGGAACGAATCATCCCGCTGGCCTCAATTCACCCCAATGACCCCGAACTCGTCCAACGGGTAGAGCAGATTAGGGCCGCTGGTCTTGCGGGCATCAAGATGCATCCCTATTACCAGAATTATTTCCTGGCCAGCGAACGGCTCACCCCTCTTTATCAGGCCTTGAGTGATGCCGGGCTCCTGCTGGTGGTTCACTGCGGTTATGATGTTGCCTACCCCCGGATCAAACAGGCCGATCCTGCCCAGATCCTCACCCTGCACCAGCGCTTCCCGAATCTGAAACTGGTCGCCACCCATTTTGGCGCCTGGCAGGATTGGGATGCGGTGGAGGACTTGCTCATTGGCCACAAGATTTATATGGAAATCTCCTTCTCCCTCCAGTACCTTAAACCTCAAGAGGCAGTGCGCCTGTTCAATGCCCATCCGTCCGAGTACCTCCTCTTTGGCAGTGACTCCCCCTGGGCCGATCAGCGCGAATGCCTGCGCCAGTTTAACTCTCTGGGTCTGGACGCGGCCCTTTGCCGCCAGATCCTCCACGACAACTCCATAAGACTCCTGTGATCAATTTTACCGACCGTCGTTGTGACAGCTGCGGAGCCACCATCACCGAAGGCGATCCCTTCTATCACTGCCGCACCGAAATCATTGCCGACAATGAACAGTTACCCTCCGACCTTGAGAACACGGATCGAATCATTGCCCAGGCCATTGCCGAGCTCGCGGATGGCGACGAAAAAGAAGTTCTGGACGAAGCCTATCAGGAAATCATCCTCGTACTCTGCCCCACCTGCCGCATCAAACTCCTGCAGCTTCTGGGGTCAATGGTCAGCAGTGGCTGTCCCGGCTGTCAGGGCTGCGGCCCCAAACCCAAAGCATCCAAGAAAGGTAAACTCCTGAAATTTCCCGGTTCAGGAACCAGTGACAAAGAATAACAATAAAAGCCCCTTACATCCAATTGAGATGTAAGGGGCTTTTCGCTGTTTGAAACACCATCATCGGGCCTTAAACTGGCCAGGATAGCTGACTTCAGGCTCCCTTAAATGATTCACGTTCGCTCAGCCAAGACTCTCCTCCTCTCGCCGCTGAAACTCCCAGCAACGATGAATCCTGGTGTTACGAGAAAAATCAGCAGGGATTGTCTCTCGACTGATCTCACGAACATGATAACGCTCGCTCAGCACAGGATCCAATACAAATTTCCTGAAATTAGTTGAAAAAATCAATAACCCCTTCGGGGCCAGACGGGCCATGGATAAAATCAGAAGACGAACATGGTCGTCCTGGATCTCAAAGACCTGTTCTTTCTTCCCCAAATTAGCATAAGAAGGTGGATCCACAAAAATCAGATCATAACTGCCCCTCTCTTCGGCCAACCACTGCAGACAATCAGCCTGGACTGTCACATGGGCTCGCCCACCGAAACCATTCAGGGCCAGATTCTTTTTGGCCCAAGCCGAAGAGATCGTCGACAGATCAACACTCGTGGTGGATTCGGCCCCACCCACAGCTGCATGAATCGTTGCCGAACCGGTATACGAAAAAAGATTCAAAAAACGCTTCCCCGTGGCCATCGCCCTCATTCGCTGCCTGATGAGCCGGTAATCGAGCAAAAGTCCGCTATCCACATAATCACTGAGGTTGACCAGGAAAAAACAGTCACCCTCCCGGACTTCAAACATCTTCCCGCTACGCCCCTTCTTGTTAAGCTGCTGTTTACCCTTCTGCCGCGAACGAGTCTTGATAAAGATCCGATCACGCCGCGCCCCCAGTAACTCACGCAACCAGGAAAGGACCAGCGAAAAACGGCGGGCGGCAACCTTCTCATCCATGCGGGAGGGGCGTGCATACTCCTGAACATGAATCCACTTCTCGTAAATATCAATGGCCACGTTGTAATCCGGCAAATCACGATCATAGACCCGGTAACAGCTCACCCCTTCCTTTGCTGCCCACTTGAAGCTTCTGGTCAGATTTTTGCGCATTCGATTGGCAAAATCCGCCCCATCACCTGTCAACTCTCCCCCAGCCAGCGGCCAGACAAAAACATCCTCCGAGACAGATACAATGCTGTCACTGCAGACCAGACGACAGGCAATGGGCCCATTAAACAGGCGGTGGGATACAGTTCCAGGCTGCCCTAGGCGATCCACAAGATCCGGCTGGGAAGCAAACAAACCCAAACGCCAGCCGCTGAACTCCCGCGCAAATATGCGCCCCATGCAGCGATAGAGCGCGACGGCTTCCTCGGCCTCCCCCAGTCGTTCCCCGTATGGAGGATTACAGACCAGCAACCCCTTGGCTGTGGGCGCACGTAAACGAGCCAGTTGACCCTGGTGTACCTGGATTCGATCACTGAGCCCGGCCCGATCTATATTTTTGCGGGCCGCGGACACGGCCACAGGATCATAGTCATAGCCTACAATCAGAGGCCAGGGACGATCCAGGCCCTCTTCCTCACGGGCTACTGCCTCATCCACCAGGCGCGACCAGAGATCAGGATCATGGCCTGGCCACCCCTGAAAGCCGAAGATGCTGCGACTCAGCCCCGGAGCACTATCACCAATCAAGAGGGCCGCCTCAATGAGCAGGGTTCCAGAACCACACATGGGATCAAGGAGCGTCTGATCCGCCCCCATTTCACGATTACAACCAGACAGAGCAACAATGGCTGCGGCCAGAGTTTCCTTGAGCGGCGCCACTCCGGTGTCCGCCCGATATCCCCGCCGGTGCAGACTCTCACCTGAAAGATTCACGGCCACTCGTCCACGTCCATCATCCACATAGACCGAGAAACGAACTGCGGGGCGGACAGTATCCACCGAAGGCCTCTTCCCGGTGCGCTCACGGAAAAAATCAGCCAGACCATCTTTGACTCGCAGTCCGGCAAATTGACTGTGCTTGATCTCTGTGCGTCCCAGGGTGCAATCAATACTGAACGTGTGATCCAGGCTCAAGTGCTCCTGCCAGTTCACACCAGCCAGGGCCCCCTGGTAGAGCTCCTCCTCGTTCACCACCGGGAACTCCGCAATCTGCAAAAGAATTCGGGAGGCAAAGCGGGACCAAAGACAGGCCCGATAAGCGCTCTCCAAGCTACCCTGCCAACTGACCCCGCCCCGATAACTCAACGGTTCGACGCCACCTTCAGCACCTCCGCATGCAATAATTTCATCAACCAGGAGGTCTTCAACTCCCGCGGCACACGTTGCGGTCAGGGAATACAGGGTGGGATCGCTCATGATAAATCATAAAAGGGAGAGAGAAAGGACCTGAGAAGAAACCAGGAACCAGTATTTTAAAAAAAATCATCAACCAATACTCCGCCACAAACAGTAATGGAATCGATTGATTCACCAACTGGACAAGAGTATAATTAAAGATGTTAGAATAAATTATAGAGTACCTCGAAAAATTGTCTTTTCATTCAAAATCTGCGTTGCGATCAAAATTTTATCCTCGAAATATCGACTATATGCCTGCAGTAAAATTTTTCACGCGCCTTGATCTTGAACGAAAATCCTAATTTTTCAAAGTACCCTCTACTACAAATTAAATGCTAAGGTAGCCCTGTTCATCGAACAAGACATCCCCCATAAAAAAGGTAAAATACATGAAAATTAAAGATCTTACACTTTTCAAGCCCTATCCTTTCAAGGAAGGAGAAAAGATCCGCATCAGCGAGGGCCCGCGAGCTGGAGACTGGGAAGTCGTGAAATTATCCCCACATAAAATCACTCTGCAATGTCCGGTTT
This sequence comes from Candidatus Desulfatifera sulfidica, assembly GCA_014381505.1. GTDB lineage: Bacteria > Desulfobacterota > Desulfobulbia > Desulfobulbales > Desulfocapsaceae > Desulfatifera > Desulfatifera sulfidica. The sequence goes on from JACNLK010000012.1 coordinate 12,690, forward strand.
CCAAACGGGAATTTTCCTGGGACCGCTTCTGCTATATTACTGAGATCCTCAAAGAGACAGAGTGGCCTGAACATACAAACTGATCAGTTGCATCATGCTTGAACGTTTTACAGGCATCGGCTCCCTGCAATTTCGGCGACCAGAAACACAAAACCACCACAAAACAACTCAAGGTATGTTGCACATAATTAACTTGACGACCTTGAATTTCATAATAAAATAGAAGATGGATGGAAATATGTTCTTCCACTTTTTCTCAACATTCTACCCCCGAATAAGGTGTAACCATGAACCGTAAACAAATTCTCTCTGTACTTCTTGCCGGATCGCTTTTTATTGCCCTGAGCGGTTGCGGGAAAAAACCAATCATGCCATTAGATGGTGGCGCTGCGGGCAGTGCATCGGCTGATCAGTCCATTACGGGCTACTCTGAAGACAACCTCCCCCGCGAGGGCAGCCTTGATGACACCACCACAAGCAGTCTGTCCATTAACCAGGGTGACACCCAAAGCGACGAATACAAACGCCAGTACGGACGATCATCAATCCAGCTAAAACCCATCTACTTCAGCTTTGATCAGGCAGCGATCCGTAGTGACATGGTTGACAACCTTATCCACAACGCCAACGTTCTGAAAAATATGCCCAACGCCACTCTGCTCATCGAGGGGAACTGTGATGAACGTGGGACCAATGAGTACAACCTGGCCCTCGGCGAACGTCGAGCCATCAATGCCAAAGAATACCTGATCAATCTCGGAGTTGCCCCATACCGGATTCGCACAGTGAGCTACGGTGAAGAGCGCCCTCTGTTCACAGGCATGGAAGAGAATAACTTGAGCCATAACCGCCGGGACGATTTTATCATCGAATAGCGAGTACGTGTTCACCTCTTCAGGATGTCTTGAAAAAACAGGATTTTCATTCAAGATAACATGAAGTTACAAAAGGGGACATGCCAGCCGGGCACGTCCCCTTTTGAGATGGATCTCTGTCATTTTGGTGATAATTAAAGGTTAGAGGTCCTGGGCCAACTTCCGGCGCAGTATCTTGAACATGACCTCACAGACTCCATCTATATCCAGCGGACCGGTGTCCACCAGCACAGCGTCCTCGGCCTGCTTCAGAGGAGCAATGGTCCGCTGCTGATCGTCCCGATCACGTTTGATAATCATGGCCAACAGCTCTTGTTCATCCATCTCTGTCCCCTGCTCACGCAACTGCAGGATCCGTCGTCTTGCCCGCACTTCTGGTGCCGCATCGAGGTAAAATTTACAAAAAGCCTTGGGGTACACCACAGTCCCGGTATCCCGGCCCTCGGCCACAATCCTTCCCACCTGACCGATTTCCCGCTGCATCTCTGTTAATTTTTCCCGAACCGGGACCAGGGCCGATACTTTTGAGGCAAGCATACCCATCTCTGGAGTCCGGATCAGACCACTCACATCTTCACCATTAATGACCACACCCACATCCTGATCCTCACCGGCGGCCGGCAGCAAGCGCATTTCAATTCCGGCCAATGCTTGCCGTACGGCGATCTCTTCGGCCAAATCAACACCATGTTGCTCAAGAAACAGGGCCACTCCACGATACATGGCTCCAGTATCCAGATACGTGAAGCCAATGCCTGCCGCAATCCGACGACTGATGGTTGACTTCCCCACTCCGGATGGTCCGTCAATGGTTACAACATGTTGCAACTCAGACACGCCCAAGATCCCTCAGGCACTCAGCCAGCGCCACAACCAGACGTTCATTCTCATCAGTGGTACCGACAGTAATCCTGATCAAATGGGAATAGCCATACGGTTTCATACTCCGAATAATCACACCTTTATAGAGCATGGCCTCATACAACTCAGCCGCATCTCCTAAAATATCGGTCAAAAAGAAATTGGTCTGCGAAGGATAGCAACGGCACCCCAGCGCTGCCAACTCCCGCTGCAGAAACGCAAGGCCATCCCGATTTCGCTGCAATCCCAATTCATAAAACTCGTTATCCTCAAGGGCAGCCAAGGCGCCAATCTGGGCCAGATTATTGACATTGAATGGTTGGCGTACCCGGTGCAGACAATCTGCAATTCTAGGCGACATCAAGCCAAAGCCCACACGCAACCCAGCCAGGCCATAGGCCTTGGAAAAAGTACGCAGGGAAACCACCGCGCAACGACTGGCCCGGTCACGGATCAAACTGTGAAGATCAGGACGCAGACCTGAGTCGACAAAATCAATATAGGCCTCATCCAGAACCACAATCACCCCTTCCGGGACTCGGAACAGAAAATCCTCAAGCGCATTGGGATCAATGACCGTAGCCGTTGGATTATTGGGATTATCCAGGAAAATCAGTCGGGTCTTTTCAGTAATCGTCTTTAAAATAGCCGGCAGATCGTGGTTCATCTCACGCAAAGGAACAACCGTATTCGTTCCACCACGGACTTGGACGATCTTCTGATACATGAGAAAAGAGGGATGACTCGTTATCACCTCATCGCCTCGTTGAACAAAGGCCTTGACCAAAAACTCGATCACCTCATTGGAGCCATTGCCCATGACTATCTGCTCCGGATCAAATCTCAGTTTATCAGCGATAGACTGGACAAGGGAATAACATGAACCATCGGGGTAGCGATGCAGATTGTTCAACGAATCTGCAATGGCAGCCACCGCCTTGGGAGAAGGTCCCCAGGGATTTTCGTTGGACGCCATTTTGATGGAATCACGAATGCCGTACTCACGTTCCAGTTCATCCTGGGGCTTACCCGGCGGATAGGGAACGATGGCAGCTATATGTTCAGGGACCTGAAGTTTCATGATTTCCTCGCAACAAATTAAGACATTCCATCACAGTTTTGGCCAGACCGTATTCAGGGCAAGTCCCTTTTCCAGATTATAGGCGGCATAGAGCAGGCGATCCTCGGCAAAATGCGGACCCTGGAGTTGAATCCCCACCGGCAACCCGGAGGCTGTCAAGCCACCAGGTACAGAGATTCCGGGAATACCGGCCAAGTTGGCCGGAGTGGTCAGGACATCTGATAAATACAGGGCCAGGGGATCATCGGTCTTTTCACCGATCTTCCAGGCCGGAGTCGGAACCACCGGACTGATCAACAGATCACACTGGGTAAAGACCTGTTTGAAGTCCTCCAGAATCAACGTTCGAACCTGAGATGCCTTCTTGTAGTAGGCATCATAATAACCGGATGACAAGGCATACGTACCAATCAGGATGCGACGTTTAACCTCATCGGCAAATCCTTTTGATCGTGTTTTTTTATACATGTCAAGCAGGGAGTCAGCCTCAAGGTCACGCAGACCATAAGATACTCCATCATAACGAGCAAGGTTGGAGCTGGCCTCGGCCGGAGCGATCAGGTAATAAACGGCCAGACAGTAATCGGTATGGGGAAGCGAAACATCAACCACCTTGGCGCCTGCCGCTTTCAGGACATCAACTCCACGCATGGTTGCCTGTTCAACTTCAGGATCCAGGCCACTGCCAAAATACTCCCTGGGCAGGCCTATGGTCATCCCGGCCAGACCTTCACGAAGAGCTGCTGTGTAATCCGGCACATCACGCTGAACAGAGGTGGAATCCAACCGATCATAGCCGCTGATGACATTCATCATCAGGGCACAATCATGCACATCACGAGTCAAAGGACCAATCTGGTCCAACGATGAGGCAAAGGCGACCAGACCATAACGGGAGACCCTGCCATATGTGGGTTTCAGACCAACAACTCCACAAAGTGAGGCTGGCTGTCGAATCGAACCCCCGGTATCAGAACCGAGGGAGGCCGGACACTCCAGGGCCGCGACAGAGGCTGCCGAACCACCAGAGGATCCACCGCAGACATAACCACTCTTCCACGGATTATCCGGAGTCTGAAAGGCACAGTTTTCAGTGGTTGAACCCATGGCAAATTCATCCATGGCAACCTTGCCGATCAAAACAGCGCCCTCTGCCTTGAGACTGCTAATCACCGTGGCATCATACGGTGGAACAAAATTTTCAAGCATCCGGGAGCCACAGGTAGTTGCAGTCCCTTGCGTGCAAATCAGATCTTTAATGGAAACAGGAACTCCACACAAGGAACCCGCACCTCCTTCAGCCAATCGCACATCTGCAGCGTCGGCCTGAACCAGAGCCTGATCAGGCTGGATGTTCAAAAAGGCCTTTACCTGCGGTTCCACCTGTTCGATACGATCCAGGCAACTTTGAACAAGCTCACGGGATGAGAGTTTTTTTGCGGCCAGAAGATCTGCAGCCTGGCCAACGGTCAATTCGTAGGGATTCATGGGCAAACAACCGGTGATACCGGTCCTTAGGTAGGTTTACAAAACTGAAATTAAAATAATTTTTTCAGATAATTCGGGGAACAACAAAGTACTCGCCATTCTGCTTTGGCCCGTTCACCAGGGCCTCAGTCTGAGACAGGGACGGACTCACCTGATCCTCACGAAAGGCGTTCACAAGAGAGAACGCATGGGTGGTGGGAGCAATACCGGTCGTATCCAGTTCATCAAGCTTGGCCACATAGGCAAGTATATTATCCAGCTGGCCGGTCATTCGAGTCAGCTCTTCTTCATTCAGGTTAAGACGAGCCAGATGGGCAACATGCTCAAGCTCTTCACGGGTAATTTTCATCGGTTATTCCTGGGTCTGTTCAGCTTGATGCCGGAAATGAACATAAAAACGCGTACTATAACTCTTCAGTCGTATGCCAGATGCGCGAAAGAGGTCTGCAAAGTGTACTGATCCGTTCATGAGCAGGCCGATGACAAAGCAGATGGGGTGCTACTGAAGAGTTATGTTTCTGACAATTGTACAAGGTAGCCTTTAATCAATATGCGGAGCCAATCCATCCGGTAGATGAAAATCCTTGATCGCTTCAACAAATACTTCAACAGTCGGAGGATCAAACTGGGTTCCTGCGCACCTGCGCAACTCAGCTGAGGCTTCCTCCACACTCATATTACGCCGATAATTTCGCTTGGAAGTCATTGCATCATAACTATCAACGACGATCAGGATTCGGGTTAACTGATCCAGATCCTTCGAAGTCAGACCATCCGGATACCCGCGCCCATCTTCACGTTCGTGGTGATGACGGATAATGGCCTGCTCTCTTTCCATAAAACCCAACGGTGTAATAATATTTGCACCGACAGCCGGATGTTTCCTGATCAGCTTCCACTCTTCATCGGTCAGCTTGCCCGGTTTCTGGATACAGGCAAGATCAATCACCAATTTACCAATATCATGAAACTGGGCCGCTCGTCTGAGAACTGCCAGATCTTCTTCCGGGATTCCGATGCTCAACCCAAGCATGACCGCATACTCAGTCACCCGATTCGTATGACCTGCCGTATAAAAATCCTTTTCCTCCATGGCATTCTGGAGGCTGGTCATCAATTGGAGCGTGGCATTCTCAAGACTGTGGCTATAGACACGCAGCAGCTTATTTTGTTCTTCAAGCTGTTGGGCTTTCACCCGAATATCATCTTCCAATGACAGCTTATACACACGATCTTTAAGGACATACTGACGTTTTTCCAGGGCCCGGGCAATTTTGACATTGAAGATATCCAGATCTTCAATGGGCTTGGTCAAAAAATCATAGGCTCCAAGATTGATCGCCTGAACCGCATAGTCCATGGAGCCGGCACCGGTAAGAAAGAGAACCGGAATCTCATAATTGCGTTCATTGAGAACTTTGATGGTTTCAAATCCGTCAAGACCAGGCATATTAATATCCAGGATAATAACGTCATAAGAATCATCAACAATTTTAACAAGATCAATACCGTCAGGAACCGTAACCACCTCGTGCCCAAACATCTCCAAAACCTTGGCAACAGTCGTGCGCACCAGGGCATCGTCATCAGCTATTAGAATTTTAGATGCTTTTTGTTCCAAAACATTCTCTTCGTTGAAGCCATAATTCACATGGACCAGCAACTCAAATCAAGCAATTTTCATTGATAATCCAACAAGTCAACAGAACAACATTACAGGTTCCAATACTGTTTTGCAACCTCCCAGGGCTGCAAAAGAAAGGGCTGGCTTATTTTTTGACTACTCAGCCGCAAATCATCGGCTTCACTGAGGCGTCCCGCATAATCATAACCATCCAGACCACCCCGCAATTCGGCAAGCACTGCCAGGGTCCCTTCCCGCTGAGCCGTCAGATCATAGCCCCCCTCCAGAGTCACCAGCAGACGCCCGCCACAAACTTCAGAAGCCAGGCGCATCAGAGCTCTGGTTAAGTAGGAAATCCCTTTCGCCGAAACCTGCATTGTACCCAGTGGATCTCCAACAAAAATATCGAAACCACAAGAAATTAAAATCAACTGGGGTTTATAGGCACGACCCACCGGAATCACGATCTCATTCATCAAGGCCGCATAATCCTCATCTCCCTGATACCCCGGTAATGGGATGTTAATAGTGTACCCCCTGCCAGATTCAGAACAGGCACCGGTCCCGGGATAATAAGGATACAGATGACTTGAGACATACAACACCTTGTCTGACTCATAAAAACTACTCTGGGTCCCGTTGCCGTGGTGCAGGTCCCAGTCAACAATCATCACCCGATCCAACCCCAGGACCCGGGTGGCATAATGAGCGGCCACAGCCACATTATTGAACAGACAAAAGCCCATGGACTGATCGCGTTCTGCATGATGCCCAGGTGGACGAACCAGGGCAAAGCCGTTATCAATTTCACCTGCCATGAGCTGATCCAAGCCACTGATCAGAGCACCGGCGGCCAGACCGGCGGCCCCGTAGGAATCAGCTGAGGTCATAGTATCCGGATCAAGGACATCAAATCGTTTGCCGGCTGTACCGGCCACTCGCTCAATCATTTTTTGACTGTGATTCAGGGCCAATTCTTCAGCGGTGGCCGGCCTGAAGTCGGGTTCTGCAAACTTGCCTGACAGAGAAGCGCTATCCAAAACCTCGTTGATTACCCGCAATCGCTCGGCTGACTCCACATGATCAAAACCTGGATCATGGGCCAGAAAAAGCGGGTGTCTATAGAGAGCTGTTCTATTCATCCTGTATCCTTTTCAGTACGAAGACGGCGACCGGTAATCACACGACTTTCGGTGATCACCAGGTCAAGTGTCTGATCATGGGGAGCCAACTCCAGCTGAGGAATAATCTGAAGGTCATAGGCCAGACCGACACGCAGGGCTTGCGGTGCTTCGTGGGCAAGAAACCGATCATAGTAACCGCCACCATACCCCATACGCCCCCCTTGTTGGTCAAAAACAGATCCGGGCACAATAACCACATCCACAAGCGTCGGGTCAAGACGGGACCTTTCACTCACAGCTGACCGTGGCTCTGGAATACCACAATAACCAGGGGTCAACTCTTTGACCGGGTCAGTCACCTGGATCGGGATAATTTTTTTTTCGAGCACACGAGTCAACGGTACAGCAACTATTCTGCCCAAAAGAAGAAGCTGAGTCAGCAAATCCCAGGTTCGCACCTCAGATCGAAAATCCACATACACCAGAAACGACCTGCAACGTGCTATTTCAGGTAAATCCCAAAAACGCTCAAGAATAAGGTCACTTTTAAATGAGCGTTCCTCAGGGCTGAGCTGGTCACGGAGAGCCAAAGTTTCCTGACGAGGATCTGGTGTATTTATCATCAATTACAGCACGGCTTTCAGAAAGGGACATTTAAGCAAATGACTCTGGTACCGCATAAAGTCTACTTTTTCAAAGTACTCTTTCAATGAAACACAAAAAAATCGCAGTTCCGGAAGATCCGGAACTGCGATTATGAAGAAAATCAACTCTGCGGATCAAACATCACATGGGAACGATCAGCTTGTTGGTGTCTTCGTTCCAGGTCACCACCAGATACCAGACAACCATAATTGCTGCAATCATGAACAGGGTTGGACCATATCCCATGACATCGGGCAGGTAGACATAGGAACCAAGTACACCATCAGCCTCAAAGTCGTTATCTTTGAACCAGGCAGTCATGATAGAGTTTGAAATAGCAAAGAAAGGAACGACCATGATCAATTTGACCTGTCCCTCACCAACTCTCCACAGGGTACCGGAACCACAACCACCAGCAAGCATGGCACCAAGACCGAAGATAAAACCACCAACCACAGAGCCCCAACCAAAGGTACCGCGAACATAGTTAATAGGTGCCAGAATAGCCTCACCTTCAGCCCGAACCGGTACGGAATACTTGAGAACAGCTGCACCAATGGCCACAATCAAAATAGAAATGGCAACAGATTTGGCCAACGTACAATCACCTGTCATGTGCGGCTCACGGAAACCCTGAACCATACACCAGCGACCACGCTGCATGACGTAACCCAGGGCTGCAGCAATCACGAGAATACCACTGAGCGAGGCCATGTAATCACTGTCTTCATTACCGGCATACGCATAGGCACCCCAGACAAGTAAAGCTATTGCCACCAGGGCCAGAATATTCTGCAGGGCATTGGGTACGCCGATGGTCCCGGAACCACCATCACCCCAGCTGATATACTCCATCTCAAGATAGAGCAGTTTCAGACCGAGAAGGACGCCAGCCACCAGGCCGATCCACATGGTAAAACCGTTGGCGGCAAGGTTACCGATCGCATTATACATACCACCGACATTACAACCACCAGCCAGCGTTGCACCGACACCCATAAAAATACCGGCAAGGACGGCCTTTACCATCTCCCGATAGGGCGGGATACGAAAGGCAAAATCTTTACCCAGGCACGCCGAGATAAAAGCACCTACCACAAAACCAATACCGATGACAGAACCAGTTCCTGAAAAAATGCCCTTGGGAGCCTCGGCATAGTAAGCAAAAATTCCAGCCTCACTGCCAACCAGGTTGGTCACACCGTACATGATCCAGTCTCCCCAGTTGCGAATGGCACCCACCGCACCCCAAGGGCGCCACCAGGCCATGATCATCACTGAGAAAAAACCAACCAAAACACCAACAACTGTGGCGTTCCACTCCGTTTGACAAAGGATCTTATAGAGATCCTTTACCTTGTTTTTCATCACACTCTCTTCACTCATCTCTTCTCCTCGTGTCAAAGTTAAACTTGAAACGTATCACGTAAATATTTTTCTTTACCCCTGACACTTCATTTTGTCAAGAAGCAAGGGTATGCAAGACACATTAAACCTGCCACAAAAATTTAAATTTTTAACTATAAAAACAACAAATTAGCAACACAAATCCACTTTGAACAGCCATTCATTTTGCTCTTGACAGATGATTTTTGCTACAGTAGATACAAAACAATATTCTGAAATTTTGTTCAGAGACAGGTAAACTGAGCTCTGAATCGAGTTTTTTCAGACTTGAAAATAGATGTTTTCAGTCTACAGACACCAATCTTCAGAGGAGGAAAATCAAATGAGTGACATTAAAGTTGCCGAAGACGGACTCACTGCAGCAGCCACGCTGGATGCAAAAGGCCTGAGTTGCCCCATGCCACTGCTCCGCACCAAAAAAGAAATTGGAAAACTCAAAGCTGGTGAAATCCTGCAGATCGACGGTACTGACCCCGGTTCACGGAATGATATCCCCGGCTGGTGTTCACGCGCTGGACATGAGTACCTGGGTGAGAAAGAAGAGTCCGGTTACATCAGCTTCTTTGTCAAAAAAGGTTGATTTATTTCGTTTAAAAACGAAACACTTCCTTAATTTTACCGTTATAATTGGAGGAGAAAGCCAATGGCTGCCGATCCGAACAAACTTGCCATCTTCGTGACTTCACCGCAGAATATGCGGCACGTCATGGGTATTGCCAATGCCGCCAAAAAAGCCGGCAAAACACCCATGATCTTTTTTACCTTTAAATCTATTCACCTGACCAAAGACGCACGTTTTGCAGACCTTGCAGAACAGTGTGGTGAAGAAAACCTGGCTATCTGCGCGGACAGCTATACCTGTGAAGGGTATGACTCTGCTGCTGATATCCCGGCCGGTCTGACCGCCAACCAGATGAGAACCCAGGCCTTCCACGGCGCTCTGCTGGACGAGTGCGGTAAGTACATCGTTTTATAAGGAGATTATCATAATGGAATCTTTAAAAGTATATATCCTGGTGGCCAACCGCATGTACTGCGATGGTGTCCGCTCTGGTCTGGGTCTGGCCGTGGAAAACCACTACGCCTACCCGGTTATCATGAACGGCGAGTTCCCTAACTTCTCCACCTACATGACCGAGAACATTGCCTGGGTTATGGACATGGAAGGTCAGGTCTACAGCTGTGGTGCTGCAGCCCCTGACAACTGCGTGGACGAAGAAGGCGATAAGCTGATTGCTGAAATAGCCCTGAATGAGCTTGGTGAGGCCATGCGTGATGCTGACTTTATCATCCCCTACGGTCTGCCGAAACAGACCAATGAGCCGCCCCCAGCCTGCGCAGAATAAGCAAGGAGAGACATATTATGAAAATATTACAAGTATATCGTTCTGAGCCCAGTGATGACGTCAAGACTCTTGTTGGTATTTTAAACAGGGATCGTGACGCCGATGAGTTTTCTCTGAATGTAGAAAACCCAGACTACGATCAACTGGTTGAAAAAGTCTTTGCCGCTGACAAGACCGTCTGTTGGTGGTAATAGCCAGACTTTAAATCCAGCTGGATTTAAAACCCCTTTCTGATTTTTTCAGGAAGGGGTTTTTTGTTGGCGCATTTCCAGGAACCACTCCAACATAAAATCATGGATCTGAGGACGAAATTTTTTTATTTTTATGTTCCTTCGGCTTGGATGAACACGATTCGTGAGTAAAACAAGCACCAGCTGTTGCTCAGGATCTATCCAGAAAGATGTGCCTGTAAAACCCAAATGACCAAATGTGGAATCAGAAAAATAATGCCCACTACTGGATCCTATGGCTGAAGGTCGATCAAAACCTAATTTCCAGTTTCTGTTCTTTTTGTCACAAAGAAGCTCCTGGTGCATATCAACCCCTGCATAGAACCCAGCATTGTTTTGGTCCAAACATTGCCTGAGGAGCTCCTCCCCGGCTTTTAAAACCCCCTGCAGATTTCCAAACAGCCCTGCATGCCCTGCAACACCTCCTATGGCACGACTGTTATCATCATGAACCTGTCCGCTCAACGGTTTTCCTGACCGAGAATCATTTTCTGTTTTTGCATATTTAATATTTTTGGCAGCCGATGAAGAGAAAAAAAGTTTATCTGTTAATCCGGCAGGTTTATAAATATTTTTTTCAATATAACGATCAAGACTCATCTTACTTTTATATTCAATAAGATAACCCAGAAGCATAAAATCAAGATCACTGTAAAAATGCTCTGCGCCTGGCTTATAGATTAATTTTTCTTTTAAAATGTCAGCCCACAGTTTTTTCTTTCTTAATTGAGAGGGATAATGAACAAGATCCTTAAAATACTCACGATGGGCCGGAAACCCTGCAGAATGACTGACCATTTGTTCTATGGTTATCTGCTTTTTGTCCTCTGGAATACCTGAACCAAAGATGTCAAACAATGTTGTTTTCCAGCCCATGTCCATTTTCACCATAAGGTGTAACAATGCTGGCATTGTCGCTAATGATTTTGTCAGTGAGGCCAGGTCAAAGACCGTTTCCTCGTTCACCATATTTCCTGCGCTTCCATAAGAAATTTTACCAAAGTATCTCTCAAGACGATGAACTTTGTTTTGTTCAAAAAAAAGAAAACCAAGGGCTGCGCCACTAAAAATACGCTCCGACAGGGCCCTTTCAAAACGCTCTTTTAAAAGTCTGTCAATATTCTGATAATTAACCATTTTCACGTTCTTTTTTTGATTATTATATTGTTTTTTTCGGCCATTTAAACTACATTTTAAGGAATGTTTTTATTTGGAATATCACATTGTTTTTTCAATTCTTTTCGTATGTAAAAATGAGTTTTTAACATATTTTCAACACCCTTGTTGTTCATTTGATATGAACAACACTGTTCATTCCCTGTTGAAAACAATAAATAAACAAAATCATCTCTTTTGTTCAGACCGTTTTGTTTGTTATTTTTCTTTATATTTCAATGAATTAAAAGAGGAATAAACATATTAACCCTCTTAATAACAATAATAAAAAGATTATTTATAAAGGGGTTTGTCCATGACCATTCATTGTATCATCGAAAAAGATATTCTCCTGGAAGGATTAAGTTCCCTACAGAATATTACCAACAAAAAAACATCCACCCTGGCTGTTTTATCCAATGTATTAATTGAAACAAAACAAGACTCTCTTGTTTTAACAGCCACAGATCTTGAGGTTGGTTTACGTTTAACTGTACCAGCACAGATAACCACCCCTGGTTCCATTACATTACCCTGTAAGAAACTCTTTGAGATTGTCCGTGAATCCGGGGCTTCTTCCATCACCATGGAAGAAAAAGAGAATAACTGGGTTATTATAAGTGCTGATCAGAGTCTTTATAATATTGCCGGAATGTCAAGTTCTGAGTTTCCGGAATTCCCGGAATTCGATGATGAAAATATTATCTCTTTTGATGCAGAAGTTTTTTCATCATTAATAGAAAAAGTTATTTATTCAATTTCAGGTGAACAGGAAAATATCTATTCTTTGACCTGTGTTCTTTTTGAAAAAGAAAAAAGAGGTGATAAATCCTATTTAAAGATGATTTCCTCCGACGGGCATCGTCTTTCCTATATGGAAAAATTTGTAACAACAGATGTTGATCAACTCATTCTCAATCCAAATACTCTTATACCTAAAAAAGGTATTCAGGAACTCAAAAAATTCTGCGAACACAGGGAAAAAATTGCTATTGTATTTGAAGATAAACAGATGGTCGTTCAAGATGATGACGCTGTTATGGTTGTACGATTGAAAAAAGGTGATTTTCCAAAATATCAATCAATTATAGATACTATTCAGTTAGAAAAATGTATTGGAATTGAACGTCTTCCCTTTCTGGAATCTCTTCGTCGAATCAATATATTCACAGAAGACATCTATAATTCTATTCAAATAGATATCCAGGATAAAACAATGATTCTTTCATCACAAAACGCAGATATTGGCAATGCGAAAGATGAAATCCCCATTGAATACGAAGGTGAAACATTAAAATTGGCCTTTAACTGTCGTTATTTTATTGAAACATTACAGGTTATGGATTGTTCATCCGTGGATGTCTATATCAATTCTAATAACAGTCCCTGTTTACTCAAATCTGATATTGATGAAGGTTTTTTAAGTATTATCATGCCAATGCAGGTTTGATAATCTTTTGTATTTCGTAGATATAAATTTTTTATAAAAGGAAAAATATACTGTGACGGACACGCAAGATTACGGTGCAGAACAGATTAAAGTTTTAGATGGTTTGGAGGCAGTACGCAAACGACCATCTATGTATATCGGCAATACTGCAGAATCAGGTCTTCATCACCTGATCTGGGAGGTAGTAGATAATAGTATAGACGAAGCCTTGGCCGGACATTGTAATCGAATAAGGGTCACTATTAAAAAAGACAATTCTATTTCTGTAGAAGATAACGGTCGTGGTATCCCTGTGGATATGCATCCCACAGAAAATATGTCGGCTCTGGAACTTGTTATGACCACCCTTCATGCGGGTGGTAAGTTTGATCATTCTTCATACAAGGTTTCCGGTGGATTACACGGTGTTGGTGTCTCTGTTGTAAATGCCTTATCTGTTGAGGCCAGTGCTGAAATAAAAAGAAACGGTAATATATATTTTCAAAAATATAAGCGTGGGGAAAAGGTTGGAGAACTGGAAATTATTGGAACCAGTGAGCACACAGGAACCGTTATAACCTTTCAACCAGATCCTGAAATTTTTACCGAAATCACAATTTATAACTATGAAACGGTTAGGACAAGACTTCAAGAACTGGCTTTTCTCAATAAAGATGTACGAATTTATTTGAAAGATGAACGGACTGGTGCCGAAGATAAATTTCATGCATCAGGTGGTATTGAATCATACGTAGAACATCTGAACAGTAAACGAACCCCGATTAACACGAAACCCATATTAATCAGTGGCGAAAAAGATAACGTTCAGGTGGAGATAGCCTTTCAGTATTTTGATGGCTATACCGAGCGTCTTTATTCCTTTGTTAACAATATTAATACAAAAGAAGGTGGAACCCATGTGGCAGGTTTTAGGGCTTCACTGACTAAATGTATTAATCGCTATGCCACTGATGATATCATTCCTAAAAATCTTAAGGAAAAAATGGGTGGTGATGATGTTCGTGAAGGATTGACCTGTGTTATATCTGTACGAGTACCTGATCCTCAATTTGAAGGACAAACTAAGACAAAACTTGGTAATTCTGAAGTTAAATCCATTGTTGAATCCATTGGTACAGATAAACTCACCATATTTTTGGAACAAAATCCCCAGGAAGCCAAAAAAATTCTGACCAAGGCAGTAGAAGCGGCCCGGGCCAGAGAGGCCGCTAAACGGGCACGTGATTTATCCCGAAAGAAAGGATCCACCAGCATGCTCATGGCTGGAAAGTTAGCGGAGTGCCAGGAAAAAGATCCAGCCAAGCGTGAGATATTCATCGTCGAGGGTGATTCGGCCGGCGGTTCTGC
>JACNLK010000097.1 GCA_014381505.1 Candidatus Desulfatifera sulfidica
CGGGACCAGGAATCGAACCAGGGACACACGGATTTTCAGTCCGTTGCTCTACCGACTGAGCTATCCCGGCACCTCATTTGAGATCAAGTTTTTACACAACAACGGTCGCGGTGTCAACAGGTTTTCTCAACCTTCACCAGTGAGTACAAAACAAGTGCCCGCTGTACCCTTAACACTTTTACTAATTATCCTTTTCCAAGGTCAGATCATCCAACTCTAAATCAGAATCACTGTTCGATTCGATATGTTCCAAATCGTGACTGGCCAGGTCACTGTCATAATCATCGACATGCAATTCTGTAAAACCTGAGCTGTCGAGCGTCAGGTCATCGTCCTGACCAACAAAATCAGTCAACTCGTCAAATTCAGACGAGTTATTATCTTCATCCGAGGTCACTGGCTCATCTTCCTGAAGCCGTGGAGCAAGATCGGAGATATCAGCCAATTCTGACGGCAACTCTAACGAAATTTCCTCTTCTTTTTCAGGCTCTTCCTCGATCGTACTCTCCACATAAGCATCATCACGATTCAACATATCTTCTGACAGAAGGTCAAAGGGGAGTTCGAGTTCTCCATCAACCTCATCATCCTCTGGCGCCTCACTCAATTCAGATGGGGAATCAATGTGTTCCACAGAACCCACAGGATCAGAGGAGTCAAGATCATCGAAAACAATCTCCAAATCATCTTCGAGTTCCTCGGGTGATGTTTCAATTTCAAAATCGGAAACGACCTCCACAGGTTCATCTGCAGATACAGCATCGATACTTTCAGGCGCTTTATCAGCCACGCCGGACACAGCAGCGCCTCCCAGAAAAGATGGTGCGGCGGCTGCAATTGTAGCCCCTTCCGCCTGCAGTTCCTCTGGAATAGCCTTATTACATCTGCGACAGACATCCAGATGATCAAACGAAATATAACCACATTTACGACATCGCATACCTGAAGACCTCCTCACTCAATTTCAGCCCACTTGGCAAACTGTAGGGTACTTTGAAAAACTATGATTTTCGTTCAAGATCAAGGCGCGCTCAAAATTTTACCGCAGGCATATAGTCGATATTCTGAGGATAAAATTTTGAGCGCAACGCAGATCTTGGGTAAAAAGACAATTTTTCAAGGTAGCCTGTATTTCAGAATAAGCAATTCTGAGCAACTCTGTCAGTCAACCACCCTCAAACCAGCCAGTCCATACCCAAATCACAAGCCGAAGCCGAATGGGTCAAAGCGCCGATGGAAATAATATCAACCCCGGTGGCTGCAATATCGGTTACTGTTTTAAGATTGACGCCACCAGAGGCCTCAACCAGGGCCCGGCCGTCAATCACCGCAACCGCTTCACGCATTTCCTTAACACTCATATTATCAAGCATGATTATATCAACCTTACACTCCAAACACTCGATTACTTGTTCAAGAGTATCAGTCTCAACCTCAATACGCAAGGTATGAGGAATATGTTTGCGAATCCGCGCCACTGCTCGAGCAATAGAGCCACAGGCTGCAATATGATTATCCTTGACCAGGACGCCGTCGGCCAGATGAAAACGATGGTTATAGGCACCGCCAGCCCTCACCGCCTCTTTTTCCAAAGCGCGAAGACCCGGAGTGGTTTTACGCGTATCAGTGATTCGCACCGGATACAGCTTGACACGTTCCACAAAGGCAGCGGTCAGAGTGCTAATTCCTGAAAGACGCTGAAGGAGATTCAGGGCCACACGCTCGGCCTTGAGCAAATCAATGACAGGACCGGCAACTTCAAGTAAGACCTGCCCCGGCTCAACCCGCTGCCCATCCTGAACCTTGACATTCAACTCCACCACCGGATTCTGGAGGCGAAAGACCTCAGGGGCCACTGAGTCAACCCCTGCGACCACGCAAGATTCTCGGGCGACGATCTGCGCCCGCCCCAAGTCATGAGGCGTAAAGATCGATTCACTGGTCAGATCCCCATGACCAATATCTTCGGCCAGAAATGCGGACAGAGTCTGTCTGAGCGATAATCTATCCAATGCTTTTAAGCCTCTCTTCAGCTTCCTGAATTTTAACCAAGGTCGCAGTCAATTCCTGTTCCTTTTCCCGTTCACCGGCAACAACCGTTTCAGGGGCGTTGGCCAGGAATTTTTCATTTTGCAGTTTACCGCTCACCTGCTTCAACTTCTTTTCCACTTTTTGCCGCTCTTTGGTCAATTTCTCCATTTCACGTTCCACATCCACCAAACCCTGCAAAGGGACATATATCTCAAGATCCTGATAGATATACGTAGCGGCATCTGCCGGTTTTTCAACTGATGCCGTAACTGTCAGCCCGGAGAGACGAGTCATGTCTGCAATAGCCGAAGTAAACATGCGAATCAATGTATGCCGGCCATCCTCAGGACAGATCACGACCGCCTCAACCTTCACAGAAGGATGCACATCGGCTTCAGCCCTGATATTTCGGATACCTGTGATCACCCCCATGAGCAGAGTCACCTCATCCTCAGCCTTTTCACTGAGCCATTCTTCTCGCTGTTCTGGATAGCTACTGGTTGCGAGCAATGGCCGCTCACCGGGCAGAACGGTCCAGATTTCTTCGGAGACAAAGGGTGTCAGGGGGTGAATCAATTTGAGAATGGTCTCAAGTACGACAAGCAGGGTCGCACGCGCCTGATTTTTTACCTGCTCATCAGAGCTGAACAAATCCGGTTTGATCCACTCCAGATACCAGTCACAAAACTCACGCCAGACAAACTGATAGAGAACCGAGGCGGCATCATTAAACTGGAACGTATCCAGGGCAAGACGAACCTCACCCACGGTTTTAGTCAGGCGGCTTAAAATCCAACGATGAACCAGAGGCAGGGCTTGCACATCATCGGTGAGTCTGGTGATTGTTGGATCACAAGCGTCAACATGCATCTGGGCAAAACGGGCCGCATTCCAGAGCTTGTTAATGAAGTGGCGATATCCTTCGATCCGTTCCTCATCAAGCTTGATTTCCCGCCCTTGAGCTGCCATGGCAATGAGGGTAAAACGCATGGCATCTGTTCCATAAGTGGCCATAACCTCAAGGGGATCAATAACATTTCCCGTGGACTTGGACATCTTTTTGCCATGTTTATCACGAACCAGGGCATGGAGATAGACGTCCCGAAACGGGACCTCGTCCATGAAGTGAAGGCCCATCATCATCATTCGGGCAACCCAGAAGAAGAGAATATCAAAGCTGGTGATGAGGATTGAAGTCGGGTAAAAAGCAGCCAGCTCCGGAGTCTTCTCCGGCCAGCCCATCGTTGAAAAGGGCCACAGGGCCGAGGAGAACCAGGTGTCAAGGACATCGGTTTCCTGAATGAGCTGCGTTGATGCGCAGGCCGGACAGCTCCCCGGCGCCTCGATCTCAACAATCAGTTCACCACAATCCTCACAGGTCCAGGCCGGGATTCGATGCCCCCACCAGATCTGTCGTGAAATACACCAGTCACGGATATTATCCATCCAGGAGTAAAAAGAGTTATTCCAGTTTTTGGGATGAATGGTGATCCGATCCTCACGCACCGCAGCCACGGCCTTATCAGCCAGAGGGCGAACCGAGACAAACCACTGCAGAGAGGTGGTGGCCTCAACCACAGTGGCACAACGATAGCATTGACCGACTGCGTGGTCATGTTCTTCAATGCGCTCAAGAAAACCCTGGGCTTCGAGATCGGCCACGATCTGTTTTCGGCAGGCAAAACGATCCAGCCCCTGATATGAACCAGCCAGCTCGTTCATATTTCCGCTCTCGTCAATGACCTTCATGATCGACAGGGAATGGCGCAGACCTATTTCATAGTCATCACGATCATGGGCCGGAGTCACCTTTAGAGCTCCCGTACCAAATTCCTTCTGTGCATGATGGTCAAAGATCAAAGGAATGGTCCGGTCACTGAGCGGCAGTAGAAACTCGGCGTCCTTCAGGTGCTGATACCGTTCGTCATCGGGATGAACGGCTACTGCAGTATCGCCGAGCATGGTTTCAGGTCGGGTCGTTGCCACGACCACGGAACCACTGCCATCAGCAAAGGGATAACGGATATGATAGAGAGTCCCTTTTTTGTCCTCATGCTCGACCTCATCATCAGCCAGGGCCGTGTGACAACGCGGGCACCAGTTAACAATATAGTCACCTTTGTAGATCAGCCCTTCTTTATAGAGACGGACAAAGACCTCACGTACCGCCGTGGATAAGCCCTCGTCCATGGTGAAACGTTCACGTTCCCAGTCGCAGGAGGCCCCGAGTCGTTTGAGCTGATCAACAATTATCCCGCCCTTCTCCTCGCGCCACTTCCAGATCCGTTCAATAAACTCATCCCGACCCAGATCATGACGGGTTGTGCCTTCGGTGGCCAGCTGACGCTCAACCACGTTCTGGGTTGCAATTCCAGCATGGTCAGTCCCTGGAACCCAAAGGGTATTATCACCACACATCCGATGATACCTGACCAGAACATCCTGCATGGTGTTATTGAGGGCATGACCCACATGGAGAACACCGGTCACGTTAGGTGGTGGGATAACAATGGAAAAGGATGGGCGAGTCTCATCAATCACCGCCTGAAAGGATCTGTTCTCTTCCCAGGCCTGAAGCCACTTTTCTTCAACTTCTGCAAACTCGTAACTCTTGGCTAGCATATCTTTATTTAAACTCTTTATTTAGGAGATTCCTTGAAAAATTCTTTCCTCATCCAGGCCCGACAATACGGTCAACGACTTCCAGATGTAAGATCAACATCTAGAGAAACTTCCCCGATAAGTCAAGGGCAATCAAGCCTTTCCCCCCTATTTCCCTAAGGAATACAGGTTCAGTATAGCTCTGGTCAAGGTGATTAAAATCATGTACCATACATAAACGTTGGCCAACCGTCACTCAAACTCCGGATCACTGCCATGCCTCATTGGTCCCTGACCTACCTGCTGTTTGCTCTGATGCTCATGGACCCCCATGCCGCTTTTGCCGGGAAGGTCAACACTGGCGGCCCCTCCGAGCTCATACCGGAAATTTCGCAAACTGATCAGACGGTTATCAAAATTGGTATACTGGCGAAACGGGGGCGAGAACAAATCCTCACCAAATGGTCACCAACCGCCACCTACCTTGAGAGGGTCATTCCAGGCTACCGGTTTACAATTGCCCCTCTGGATTTCACCGAAATCAACACTGCCGTGCGCAGCCAATCCATTGATTTTGTCCTGGCCAACCCTGCCTTTTACGTAGAATTGGAGAAAAAACACGGCCTGAGTCGCATAGCAACTCTAATTAATCAAAATCTGCCAGATCAGCAAACCGCCATCTTCG